>JAJDDM010000088.1 GCA_029260315.1 Phycisphaerales bacterium
CGTCCTGGTGATAATCCAATCCGACAGAGATACGATCCATGGTCCGTTGCTCCTTACCTTGGGCAGTGCTCCAAGCACGCGCTCGCTAACGTATAGGGGCAACGGGCTTTTCTCATACCCATCTGATGGTCAGGGCTGTGATGGCTCGCTCCTGTGCGAGGCGATCTGGACCGTCCATGGAGATTCTGGCGAGAGCGGGAATACGGCCAAGAAGCCGCGGGTTCGGTGGGCAAGCTCCTGACTTGCACGTCCGCTCGGGCGTCGTCACAATGCATGAGATTAGACCCTTGGGAGGGGCACCGCATGCGGAAGGTTGCGATTGCGCGCTGGGATGAGCTGGAAGCTGACAAACCGGCGCACGCGCTGGTCGAGAACGTCGATCTGGTCGTCACGCGCTACCAGAGAAGCGGCAGGGACCAGGTGTCGGTGCTGTACGGGCGGTGCCTGCATCGCGGGGCGCTGATGAGCGATGGGCACGTCGGCGGCGAGAACCTGATCTGCGGCGTGCACGGGTGGGACTATCGCGTCGACTCGGGCGTGAGCGCGTACAACAACGAGGAGAAGCTCCACAAGTTCAACGCGTGGGTCGAGGAGTTTGGCGGGGTGATGTCGGTGGCGGTGGACGCCGACGAGATCGCGGCGTGGGAGGAGCGCAATCCGCAGCCGTACCGACGCGATGAGTATCTGGGAACGTACCAGGACGTGCATGGCGCGCCCGAGGAGCCGCACAACGGGTTCATCCAGGAGCTCGCGAAGAACGGGCTGAGCAAGTGGGGCCATCACGGGCCGAGCGAGGCGATGGGGGTGCCTCGCCAGGACCTGCCGAGCTGGGACGATCTTCAGATCGTGACGGCGCAGATGGCGCGCAAGCCGCTGCTGGATGACGTGGAGGTGGAGACCGAGTTGGTGGTTGGGCCGGGGGCGAGCAAGCCGCTGCGGCTGCGGGTGCCGCTGTTCGTGAGCGACATGAGCTTCGGGGCGCTGTCTGCCGAGGCGAAGACGGCGCTGGCGATGGGAGCGGAGCTTGCGGGGACGGGGATCTGCTCGGGCGAGGGGGGGATGCTGGCGGCCGAGCAGGCGGCGAACTCGCGGTACTTTTATGAGCTCGCCAGCGCGAAGTTCGGGTACTCGATGGACAAGGTCGCGCGCTGTCAGGCGTTCCATTTCAAGGGCGGGCAGGGGGCCAAGACGGGGACCGGCGGGCACCTGCCTGGTGAAAAGGTTTCGGCGACCATCGCGACGGTGCGCGGGCTGAAGGTCGGGGAGCCTGCGATCAGCCCGGCGACATTCAGTGATCTGGTGACGGCGACGGACTTCAAGGAACTGGGCGACGAGGTGCGCGAGGCGACGGGGGGGATCCCGATCGGGTTCAAGCTGAGCGCGCAGCACATCGAAGAGGACATCGACTTCGCGTTGGAGGCGAGCGCGGAGTATATTATTATGGATGGTCGGGGCGGAGGGACCGGTGCCGCGCCGACGATCTTTCGGGACCATATCTCGGTGCCGACGATGCTCGCGCTGGCGCGGGCGCGGCGTCACCTGGATGCGGTCGGGCGCGGGCGGGAGAGCGACTCGCCGGTGACGCTGATCATCACGGGGGGCCTGCGGACGCCGGCGGACTTTGCCAAGGCGATGATGCTGGGCGCCGACGGGGTGGCGCTGGCCAATAGCGCGATCCAGGCGATCGGGTGTCTGGGCATGCGTGCGTGCAACAGCAACAACTGCCCCGTGGGGATCGCGACGCAGAAGGACCACCTGCGGGCGCGGCTGATCGTGGAGAAATCCGCCGAGCGCTTGAAGAACTTCTTCGAGGGATCGGCGGAGCTGATGCAGGTGCTCGCGCGGGCGTGCGGGCATCGCAAGCTCAGCGAGTTTGCGGTGGAAGATCTGACGACGTGGAAGCGGGACGTTGCGGAGATGACCGGCGTGCGGTACGCGGGAGTTGGCGGGAGATTGGGATCGTGAGATCGAAGACCGATGAGTGCTGTCCGCCCGGGGCGTGCCCGGAACGCGCCGCCCGGCGAAGGATGCGGTATCGCGATGTGTTCGCCTTGGGGTGAGCGTCGTGCATTGTCGTCGGTGTGACGGCGCTCACGCTCTGGAGGGTTGTCGAAGGCGTGGCCTGGGTGGTCAAGCTGCCGTTTCGACGCTGGGTTTGACCGCGGATTCTGGCCGGCGCATCAGTGCGCCAAAGCAGGAAAGGCGCAATCGCATGAGCACCGATGACGGTCGGCGTTGGCACAGGGTCGCCGACACGGACGAGCTGCCCGACGGGCGGGTGAAGACGGTGACGGTCGAGAGCGACGGCAAGAGCCGGACGTTCGCGCTGACGCACTATCAGGGCAAGTACGCGGCGCTGGACAATCGCTGCCCGCACCAGGGCGGGCCGCTGGGCGAGGGTTCGATCGAGTGCAACGACGATGGGGAGTGCTATCTGCGCTGTCCGTGGCACGGGTGGGACTATCACCCGACGACGGGCAAGCCGCCCGGGGGGTACGACGACGGGATCGAGACGTTTGCGGTCGAGGTGCGCGAGGATGGCGTGTACATCGAGCTGGAGGGCGAGGGGGCGCACGAGACGACGGTGACCGATGTCATGGCGCGGACGATGACCAACTGGGGCGTGACGCACGTTCTGGGGATGGTCGGGCATTCGAACCTGGGGCTCGCCGACGCGCTTCGGCGGGAGGAGAAGGCGGGGCGGTTGCAATATGTCGGGATCCGGCACGAGGGAGCCGCGGCGTTCGCGGCGAGCGCGTTCGGGAAGCTGACGGGGCGACCGGCGGCGTGTCTGGCGATTGCGGGGCCGGGGGCGACGAATCTGCTGACCGGGTGCTGGGACGCGAGGGTGGACAGGGCCCCACTGCTGGCATTGACCGGGCAGGTGAATCAGCAGGTGTTTGGGCCAGGGGCGTTCCAAGAGCTGCCATTGAAGGAGGCGTTCAGCGCGGTGGCGCGGTTCAGCCATCTGGCGCTGCCGGGGTCGAAGCACGGCGAGCTGATGGGGATGGCGATCCGTTCTGCGCTTCTGCATCGGGACGTGTCGCACATCATCTTTCCGGATGACGTGCAGACGCTCGCCGCGACGGATGATGCGGAGGCGGCGTCGCCCGAGGGGCGGATCGCGCCCGCGGCGATCGCACCGCCTGGCGAATCGCTGGACGCGGCGGTGGATCTGCTGAAGAAGAGCAAGCGTCCGGTGATCATCGTCGGGCACGGGGCGCGGTTCTGTATGGAGGGGATTGTGGCGCTCGCCGAGCGGCTGCGGTGCCCGGTGCTGACGACGTTCAAGGGCAAGGGGTTGATCGGGGACGACCATCCGTGCGCGGGCGGGGTCCTGGGGCGCAGCGGCACGCCGGTGGCGTCGTGGTTCATGAACGAGTGCGATTGTCTGCTGGTCTTCGGGGCGAGTTTCAGCAACCACACGGGGATCACGCCGAAGAAGCCGACAATTCAGGTGGATTTCGACCAGGCGCAGATCGCACGGTTCCACGGGATCGACGTGCCGGTGTGGGGAGAGATCGAAGTGACATGCGGGCTGCTCGGCGAGCGGCTGGGCGGGTCGGCGAAGACGACCGACCAGCGTCCGGAGATCGCGCAGCGCTGGCGGATCTGGCGCGAGGAAAAGACAAGACGCCTGGGCGATGATCGGAGCGACGAGGGCGAGAGCCGCGTGAGCTCGGCGGCGGTGTTCGACGCGCTGACGAAGCTGTGTCCCAAGGACGCGATCATCGCGGTAGATGTCGGCAACAACACCTACAGCTTCGGACGGTATTTCGAGGCCTCGGGCGAGCAGGCGGTCCTGATGAGCGGGTATCTCGGCTCGATCGGGTTCGGGTATCCCGCGGCGATCGGCGCGTGGTGCGCGACGCATTCGCACGAGGTCTCGGAGGACGCGTTCTGGAAGCGGTTCGCGGATCGCCCCGTCGTCGCGATCACGGGCGACGGGGGCTTCGGGCAGTACGCGTGGGAGGTGAACACCGCCGTGAAGTACGGCATGAACATCACGCATGTGCTGCTGAACAACAACGAACTCGGGAAGATCAGCAAGGAACAGCGGGCGGGCGAGTGGGAGGTTTGGCAGACGGGGCTGAGCAACCCCGACATCGCGGCGTACGTCTCGTCTTGCGGGGGACTGGGGATCCGGGTCTCGAAGCGCTCGGAGCTGGCGGACGCGATCGAGCGGGCGCTGGCGTATCCGGGGCCGGCGACCGTCGAGGTGTTGAGCGATGCGTCGCTGGTGTGAGGCCGACGATCGACGTCGGTTGCGAGCGCGGGAATGAACTGCTTGGACCGGGAGTTGATGCTGCTCTTCCGATCGTTCGATCGGGTAGGCCGAATACGGCAGTTTGATAGACGCACAACGGTTGCGGCAGGATCCGGCCTCGCGGCTGGCGATCGACGCGCGGAGCGTCGGTGCCGAGGACGAGCGCGCTGATGGACGAGCGCGTGGGCGACGGGTACGAGTCGCGGCTGCGGACGCCGGTGGACTGGGACCAAGTGACGTTTTTCTCCTCGAATCACCTGGGTCTGACGCGCGACCCGCAGTTCGCGAACATGGTGCTGTTCACGCTTCTTGAGCAACCTCGCCCGTGAGGGCGTCGAGGTCGTTGATCGACTGGCGGGTCTTGCGGTAGCCGATCTCGAGGGCGACGATGAGCAGGGCGAGCCCGGCGGAGATGGCGATCGCGGGGATGGCGACCGAGCGCTGGCCCTGGATGAACGCGACGATCGCGATGAGCGCGAGGACGCAGAGGGCGAGGGCAGCGAGTTCGATCGCGGACATCAGGATCAGGCGGAGCAGGAGCAGGCGCTCGCGCCGGCACTCGGCCCAGGTGATGGCCGGGGACTCGACGGGTTTGTTGTCGATACGCATGGGTCTGGTTTCGCGGGACTTGTTTCGTTTGGGTTATCTGATCGCGGCGCTCATGCCATCTCGTCGCGGTGCTCAGCCGTTCCACTCTCGCAGGGGCTCGCCGACGTAGTTGGCGATGGGGCGGATGAGGCGGTTGTTGGCGTGCTGCTCCATGATGTGGGCGCACCAGCCGCTGACGCGGCTCGCGACGAAGATGGGCGTGTACTGGGGCACGGGGATGCCCATGACGAAGTAGGTCATGCCGCAGGGGAAGTCGACGTTGGGGTGGATGTTCTTCTGCTCGAGCATGATCTTCTGGACGATCTCGCCGAGCTCGAAGAGCTTGACTTGCTCCTGGCTCTGGGATTCGGCGACCTTGCGGCCGAGGGCGTGGAGGATGCCGGCGCGGTGGTCGCCGTTCTTGTAGACGCGATGGCCGAAGCCCATGAGCTTGCGCTTGGTCTGAAAGGCGTTGTGCATCCAGGCGTTGATCTTGGCCTCGTCGTTGTCGGGGCCGATATCTTTGCGGATCTCGCTGAGCATGTCCATGGCGGCCTCGTTTGCGCCGCCGTGGAGCGGGCCCTTGAGTGCCGCGATCGCGCCGGTGACGGCGCCGTGCATGTCGCTGAGGGTGCCGGCGATGACGCGGCCGGCGAAGGTGCTTGCGTTGAAATCGTGCTCGGCGTAGAGGATGAGCGAGACGTCGACGACGTGGGCGTAGTCGGGCTTGGGACGCTCGCCGGTCATGAGGTAGAGGAGGTTGGCGGCGTGGGAGAGCTTGGCGTCGCCGCCGGTATCGGGGGCGACGAGCTCGCGCTCGTCGATGATGTTCTGCATGTGCCCGATGATGGTGGGCGCCTTGGCGAGGATGCGCTTGGACTTGCGGAGGTTGGCCTCGGGCGAGTTGTCCTGGCTGTCGGGGTCCATGTTGCCGCAGATGCTCATGGCGCTGCGCAGGACGTCCATGGGGAC
>JAJDDM010000089.1 GCA_029260315.1 Phycisphaerales bacterium
CGTCCTGGTGATAATCCAATCCGACAGAGATACGATCCATGGTCCGTTGCTCCTTACCTTGGGCAGTGCTCCAAGCACGCGCTCGCTAACGTATAGGGGCAACGGGCTTTTCTCATACCCATCTGATGGTCAGGGCTGTGACATAGACGCCGGCCGGCTTCGCGTGAACGAGAGTTGATCTAGCTCTTCAGGCGTGAGAGCCGCTCGATCGCCTGTTCCATCGTCGCCATCTTCTTGCAGAACGCGAAACGCACGAGATGGCGGCCGAGATCCTTGTGCTCGTAGAAGGCGGTGGGGGGGATCGCCGCGACGCCGATCTCGCTTGTGAGGTGCTTGCAGAACGCGACATCGTCGGCGAAGCCGAAGGGCGAGTGGTCGGCCATCAGGAAATAGGTGCCGGCGGGGACGCTGACGCCGAAGCCGAGGTCGCTGAGGGCATCGGCGAGGTAATCGCGCGTCGCGCGGTAGTGGCTGACAAGGTCGCGGATTGAGTCGTCGCCGCGTTCGATTGCCGCGGCGGCCGCGTGCTGGAGCGGCGTCGCGACGGCGTAGGTCAGGAACTGATGCGCGGCTCGCACGCCGGCGGTGAGTTCCGGCGAGCCGATCGCCCAGCCGATCTTCCAGCCGGTGAAGCTGAATGTCTTGCCGAGGCTGGAGAGCGTGAGCGTGCGGTCCGCCATGCCGTCGATTGTCGCCAGCCGGATGTGCGGCAGATCGGGGTCGAACACGAGGTACTCGTACACCTCATCGCACACGGCAATCACATTGTGTTGCACGCACAACGACGCGATGAGCTCGAGCTCTTGGCGTGTGAAGACCTTGCCCGTCGGATTGTGAGGCGTGTTGACGAGGATGGCCCGCGTGCGATCGCTGAACGCACCGCGCAGCTCGTTCTCATCAAAGGTGTACGGCGCGTTCGGCGGGGCATCCGTGGGCGGGGCGCGAAGACCCACGAATCGCGGTGTCGCTCCCGCCATCGCGACGCACGCCCGGTAGCTGTCGTAGTACGGCTCGAAGAGGATGACCTCGTCGCCTGGGTTGCAGGTGCCGAGGAAGGTCGCGGCGAGGGCTTCGGTGCAGCCGGCAGTGACGGTGATCTGGCGGGCGGGGTCGAGCGAGAGGCCTGTGTCGCGTTGCCATCGGCCGGCGATTGCGGTGGTGAGCGCCGGCACGCCGCCGGTCGGGGCGTACTGGTTATGCCCAGCGGCGATCGCCTCGCCCACGGCCTCCTTCACGAACGCCGGGCCGTCGAAATCGGGGAAGCCCTGGGAGAGGTTGATCGCCCCGGCCTCGTTGGCGAGGCGGGTCATCTCGGCGAAGATGGTCGTGCCAAAGGGGCGGAATCGGTCGGCGACATGCGAGGATGCGTCGGCGGTCATGCCACGAGCGTACACGCGAGCAATCCGGCGTGTCGTGTGGGTCATGAGGCGTTATCCGCCGACGGCGCGTACTCTTGCGAGATCCCAGGACGGAGAGACACGATGCGCAGAATCGCTGCTCTGATGTTCATGTTGGTCTTCGCCGGCATGCATTCGGCCGCGAGCGTCGCGGGGGACCGTGACAGCGTCCAGCCGACGGGCGCCGAGGATGGTCGCTCCGCGCTGACGCCGCTCGCTGGCACCCGCGTCTTGCTCTTCACGAGAACCGAGGGATTCCGACACGGGTCGATCGAGGCCG
The DNA here is from genome assembly GCA_029260315.1 of Phycisphaerales bacterium. GTDB lineage: Bacteria > Planctomycetota > Phycisphaerae > Phycisphaerales > UBA1924 > S146-42. The sequence goes on from JAJDDM010000089.1 coordinate 1,678, forward strand.
GGACCCGCATGTTCAAGCAGCTTGGCGAGCGGCATCGCTTCGAGATCGTCCGTACGCAAGATCCAAGGGTGTTTACCGACGAGAATCACGCGGAGCTGGACGCCGTTGTTTTCCTGAACACGACGGGCGATGTCCTCGATGGTCCGCAGCAGGCGGCCTTCGAGCGGTACATCCGTGACGGTGGCGGCTACATCGGCATCCACGCCGCCAGCGACACCGAGTACGAGTGGGAGTTCTATGGCGAGTTGGTCGGCGCGTACTTTGCCGGGCACCCTCGCGTGCAGGAGGCGACGATCCACGTCACGGACCGCGAGCACCCCGCGACGAGCCACCTGCCATCAACCTGGACCCGCACCGACGAGTGGTACAACTTCCGGGAACCGCCAAGGGGCGTCCATGTGCTCATGTCTCTCGACACATCGAGCTACGAGGGCAGCACGATGGGCGAGAGTCATCCGATCGCCTGGTGCCGCGAGATGGGCAAGGGCCGTTCGCTCTACACCGGGGGTGGGCACACCGACGCGTCGTTCGAGGAGCCGGAGTTCCGCCGCCACCTGATCGGCGCGCTGCGATGGGTGACGCGACGCGACGCCGCGCCGAACCAGCCCGCCCCCTCGGACCCCTCTGCGCGATGACCGACGCTCTGCTCGGCATCGACATCGGCACCAGCGCCACCAAGGTCATCGCGATCGATTGCAATGGCCTCGTCCTCGCGACCGCCTCCAGCGATCACCCGATCCACGCCCCGCGCCCCGGCTGGTCCGAACAGAACCCCCAGGACTGGTGGAACGCGACGCGCGACGCAGTGTCGGAGGTCGTCCGCGCACATCCGGACATGCGCGTCCAAGCCGTGGGCTTCAGCGGGCAGATGCACGGGTCGGTCCTGCTCGATCGCGCCACGTTCGATGCTCGCGGCGAGCGCGATGGGACCATCCGCCCGGCCATCCTGTGGAACGACCAGCGCACCGCGGAGCAGTGCGCCGCAATCGAGGAGGCGGTGGGGGGGCGGCGAGCCCTGGTCGAGCAAGCGGGCAACGCCGCGCTCACCGGATTCACCCTGCCCAAGCTGCTCTGGGTTCAGCGGCACGAGCCCGACGCCTGGTCCTCGACCGCCAAGCTCCTGCTTCCCAAGGATTACGTCCGGTTCCGCATGACGGGAGAGGCCGCGATCGACCTCGGCGATGCCTCGGGCACGCTGCTGCTGGATGTCGATCGGCGTGCGTGGTCGGAGGCGCTTTGCGAGCGATTCCAGATCGACCGTGAGGTTCTGCCGGAGGTTCACGAATCGTGCGCCCGCGCGGGCGAGGTCTCGCCATGGGCCGCCGGGCAGACGGGCATCGCACGAGGGACGCCCGTCGTGTGCGGGTCGGGCGACAACATGGCCGGCGCCGCGGGGGCGGGGATCGTCCGCGAGGGGCTGAGTCTCGCGACGCTGGGCACCAGCGGCGTGATCTACGCCCACACGCCCTCGCCCCGCAAGGATCTGGATGGCGACCCGCCGGGACGTGTTCACGCGATGTGCGCCGGCGATGGGACAGCGGACAAGCCCGGCGGCTGGTGCGTCACCGGCTGCATGCTCAGCGCGGCCGGCTGCCTGCAATGGACGCACGACCGGCTGTTTCCGGGCGCGAGCTATGACGAACTCTTCGCGGAAGCCTCCGAGATCCCGGCGGGCGCCGGCGGCCTGCTCTTCCTTCCCTATCTCACCGGCGAACGCTGCCCACACCCCGACCCGATCGCCCGCGCCGGCTGGATCGGCCTGACCAGCCGCCACACCCGTGGGCACCTCATCCGCGCCCTCCTCGAAGGCGTCACCTTCGCGATGGGCCAGATCCTGGACCTGCAACGCTCCCTCGGCGTGCGGACCGATCGCGTCCGTCTCGGCGGGGGCGGTGCGAGAAACGCCCTCTGGCGGCAGCTCCAGGCCGACGTCTACGGCGTGCCGGTGGAGACCCCCGAGGCCGACGAGGGCCCGGCGTTCGGCGCTGCCCTGATGGCTGGGGTGGGCGTCGGCGTCTGGTCGAGCCTGGAGCAGGCGTGCGAGGCGACGATCCGCGTCCGCGAGACCCGCGAGCCGGCCGATCTTTCGCGATACGACGCGCCGCGTGAGGCGTACGCTGAGTTATACGAACCGCTCGCCGCCTCCTTCGCCACACTCTCGGCGATCGACGGCGGCTGACCGACGGAGGTGATCCGTGCCGCTCCAGGACCTGCGTCGCCAGTCCACCCGACGAACGCCCGAGGAGGTCGCCGGGCATTTGATGGAGTTCGAGTTGGACCTCAAGTTCAGCGCCGGCATCTGGTTCTTCAGCCCCGCGAACAGCCGCTTCCACGACAAGTACCAGGACGAGCTGCCGCTCGAGGCTCGGCTGGAGGTCGCCGCGACGCTCAAGGACGACGGTCTGGCGGCGCTGGAGGCCCACTATCCCAATGAGATCAGTGAGGACAACACCGAGCTCTGGCGATCGTTCGTGAAAGATACCGGCATCCGGCTGCTGACGGTGATCCCGCTGCTCTTCTGGGACCGCCAGTTCGAGTTCGGGTCGCTGTCCAACCCGAATCCAGAGGTCCGTGCCGCCGCGATCGAACGCACCAAGCGGGCTCTGGCGCTCAACAAGGAGTTCGACACGGACTTCGCGATCGTCTGGCCGGGGATCGACGGCTACGAGAACCCATTCGGGCACGACTTTCTCGCGTTCCGCGACCGCTTCGTCGACGGTCTCGTCGAGGCGATGGACGACCAGCCGGGCGTGCGGATCGCGTTCGAGCCCAAGCCGTACGAGCCGCGCGGCAGGATCCTCTTCGGCACGACCCCCGAGGGCGTGCTGCTCGGGCGCATGGTCGAGGACCGGCTCTCATCGGCCGAGAATCGGTCGCTGCTTGAGGACAGGCACGCGCTCATGTGCATGAACCCCGAGGTCGGGCATGTGCTCATGGGGTATGAGGATCTGGCCTATGCCCTGAGTTGGCCCTTGAGCGAGGGGCGGCTGGCGCACACGCACTGGAACAGCCAGCCGCTGGGCAACTACGACCAGGATCTCAACGTGGGCGTGGTCAGCCCCGAGCAGGCCGAGGCGGGGCTGTATGCGCTGAAAATGCACGAGTATCGCGGATACTTCGGCATCGACGTGAACCCCGAGCGGATGCCGGTCGCGACGGCGCTACGGATCAACATGGACGCGCTGCGGGCGGCGAACGATCGGATCAACACCCTCGATCACGCCTCGATCCAGGAGGCACTGGCGAACCCCGGCAAGCATCGCGGCTGGCTCGAGTCATACATGATCCGCTCTCGCGCATCGAAGCCCGAGAATCTCTCCAAGCTCGGTGGCCTCGCGTGAGCGTCGCCATCCTCGGCGCCAGCGGCTACACCGCCCGCGAGCTTTTCCGGCTCTTGTTGGCCCATCCGCGGGCCGACGCCGTGCTCGCGACGAGCCGATCGCCGGATGGGCAGTCCGTGGGCGACGTGCATCCGTCGCTGCGCGGGCGTGTGGATCTGGCGCTGAGCAATCCGACGCCGGAAGAGATTGCCGGTGCCGCCGATGTCGCGTTCTGCTGCCTGCCGCACGCGGCGAGCGCCGCGGTGGTGCGCAAGCTCGTCGATCTGGGCGTCAAGGTGGTCGATCTCAGCGCGGACTACCGCCTGGGCGACGCGGCGACATACCAGCGGTGGTACGGCGTCGCGCATCCCGACGCGCAGGCTCTGGGCGGCGTGCCGTACGGCCTGCCCGAGCTCTTCCGCGAGCAGATCCGCGGCGCGACGCTTGTCGCCAACCCCGGGTGCTATCCCACCGCCACCGTTCTGGCGCTCGCGCCGCTGCTGCGTGCGGGATTGATCGAGCGCGAGGGGCTGGTGATCGACGCCAAGAGCGGCGTGTCCGGCGCGGGGCGCACGCCCAGCGAGGCCACCCATTTCGTCGAGGCCAACGAGAGCGTCACGCCCTACAAGATCGGCAGTCACAGGCACACGCCGGAGATCGAGCGCGTGCTGGGCATGGCGACGGGCGCATCCGACATCCGTGTCGTGTTTACGCCGCATCTCGTTCCGATGAGTCGCGGCCTATGCGCGACGTGCTACGCTCGCGCGGCGGGCGACGCCGACACACAGGCACTCGCGGATGCTCTTCACGCGGCGTACCAGAACGAGCCCTTCGTGCGCGTCATCGGCACGCCGCGCACGGCCGACGTGGTGAATACGAACTTTTGCGATGTCGGCGTGCATCGCGTGGGCGACACAGTCGTCGCGATCGGCGCGATCGACAATCTCGTCAAGGGCGCATCGGGCGCGGCGATCCAGAACATGAATCTCATGCTCGGCTTCGATGAGACGCTGGGGCTGATCACATGAGCGGACGCGAGCTCGCGTTCCTGCTGGTTCTGACGGTCTGCGTTCTCGTTGCGTGCCGGCACGCCAGGCCTGCCGCCGACTCTGGCATCCGACCGCCCTCGGGCGGGCTCGACCCGTTCTATACGCAGAGTCTCGATGCCCGAGGCATTCCGATCCTCGCCTCGGCGAGAGTCGATCCCGCGGCGATCTTTGAGGCCCGACGAATCGTCAACGCGATGCTCCACGGGCGCGACGATCTGCGGGCCGCGATGATCGAACGCGGCGCGCGGCGCCGTCATCGGTGAACTCGAGGTCACGACCAACGTGCCCGAGTATCGCGATCTCAACGCGATGTACCCGGCGGTCGACTGGAACGCCCGCGCCCGCGGTCTCGGCGCGACCGTCGCGATTCCGCTCACCTCCGCGGGAGAGGAAAACCTGCTCCAACTCGCCGGGGATCGCTACGTCGGCGAGAACATTCTCGTCCATGAGTTCGCTCACTCGATCCTCAACCTGGGCATCCTCGCGATCGATCCCGGGTTCGGTTCTCGTCTCGATCGCGCTTACAAGGACGCAATGGACGCGGGGCTCTGAGCGAACACCTACGCCGCGGTCAATCGTGATGAGTATTGGGCCGAGGGCGTGCAGTCGTGGTTCGGCGTGAATATCGAGGCCGATCCTCCGAACGGGGTTCATAATCGTGTGAACACTCGCGCGGAGCTTGCCGCGTATGACCCCGTGCTGCACGCGCTGATCCACGAGCAGTTCGGCGGCGCGCCGAGTCTCGCGGAAGTGTCTCGGTAGGGTGCCGTGGTGTGCGGAGGCTTTGCGACGAACGCCACGCGGCTGCACGTTTGACGTGGCCTTCGCTCGAAGACTCGCCAGACCACGGCACCCAGTCGCTGGCCTACCCGCGCTGAAGACTTTAGGAGATTTTTTTCGCGAGCATTCGGTCGCGCGACGGAATGCGAACGTCCCAGACCAGGCCGAGCTTTGCCAGGATCGAGATGATGATATAGCTGAGATCGAACTGCCACCAGCGCAGGCCGTGGCGTGCCGAGGTCGGGAAGGCGTGGTGGTTGTTGTGCCAGCCCTCGCCGAACGCGAGCACGCCGATGATGGGGTTGTTGCGGCTCTCGTCCTTGGTGCGATAGCTGCGCGTGCCCCAAAGGTGGCAGACGGAGTTGACGCTCCAGGTGATGTGATGCACGACGAGGATGCGCACGAGTGCGCCCCAGATGAACCCGAGCAGTGCGCCGCGCCAGCTCAGCGTGAGCACGCCGCCGAGCACCGCGGGCAGCAACAGCCCAAGCAGCAGCCAGACCGGAAAGAGCATCGAGATCCACCGGACGAGCCGGTCCTTCTTGAGATCGGGGACGTAGCGCGCGAACGAGCGCCCCTCGGCGCGGATGATCCAGCCGACGTGCGCGAAGAAGAACCCCTTGACCACGCCGAGCACGCCCGCGCCGCCCGCGTGCGGCGAGTGGGGATCGTCGTGGTCGTCGCTGTGCTGGTGGTGGCAGCGGTGGGCGCCCGACCAGCGGATGATCGAACCCTCGGCGGCCATCGACCCGAGCACGCCGAAGATCGCGGTCATGATCCGTCCGGTCTTGAACGAGCGGTGGGTGAACAGGCGGTGATAGCCGATGGTGATGCCCAGGCCGGTGGCGATGTACATGCCGATGAGCAGGCCGAGCTCGACCCAGCCGAAGCCCCAGCCCCATGCGAAGACGCAGCCGATGACGAGCCCCGCGATCGGCACGAGGATGAAGATCAGGTTCGTGACCCGGTGCAGCAGGCTGGATGGGTGCGGGGCGTGACTCGGGGCGGTCGAGCCGAGGTCGCCGGCGGCGGGGAGCGATTCGGACATGCGGGGTCCTTCCTAGGCTGGTGATTCCTCTCAGAATCCCTTCCTTCATCGGCCTGAACACTTCGGGGCCATTATTGGGAACCAGGCCGCCCCGATTCTGGCGGCAGGTATTCTAGCGACGCCGCGGACGCGGGGGAGCGGATGGGCGATGCTGCGAATGGGGCGAGAGGATGCTATCGTGCCCCCCGCACCGCCCGGCAGGTGGGGGAAGTCACAGAGGATCGCGATGAGTCAGAGCACGGTGCATCTGCCGCAAATGCCGACGATGGGCGAGACCCGCCGCCCCGACCGCTGGTGGGTGCAACCTCTGCTGGTGTTTCTGGGCCTGAGCGCGTTCATCGTGTACTCGACCTGGGCGGCGCTCCAGGGGAACCACTATTTCTTCAACGGCGTCGGCGCAGACGGCGCGCACCGAGATTACCTCTCGCCCTTCTACTCGCCGGTGATCTTCGACGCGCCGGGCATAGAGGACAGCGGGCATTCCTGGTTCGGCGACTGGCCCGACTCACTCAAGTGGCTCCCGCCGCTGCTCATGACACCCGCTTTGCTCATTCTTTGGGCGCCGGGGGGATTCCGCTTCACCTGCTACTACTACCGCGGCGCGTACTACAAGGCCTTCTGGGCAGACCCGATGAACTGCGGCGTCGGCGAGCCGAGGTTCCGCGGCAAGGGCTATCGCGGCGAGCGCAAGCTGCCGCTGATCCTTCAGAATGCCCACCGCTACTTCCTCTATCTCGCCATCGCGTTCCTGTTCATCCTCGCCTACGACGCATGGCGCGGCATGTGGTTCGAGACCGAAGCTGGCGGGCGCGAGTTCGGCATCGGGATCGGCACACTCGTCCTGATCATCAATCCGATCCTGCTCGGCGGGTACACGCTCGGCTGTCACTCGCTGCGACACCTCGTCGGCGGCGGGCTCGACCGCCTCGCCGGGCGTCCGGTCCGCAAGAAGACCTACGACTGCGTTTCCTGTCTGAACCGCGGGCACATGCGTTGGGCCTGGGTCAGCCTGTTCTGGGTCGGTTTCACCGACGCCTACATACGCATGTGCTCGATGGGCTGGATCAACGACGTAAGGCTCTTCTGATGGCTGTTTCCGATCAGGTCACGACCCACGAGCACGACGTCATCGTCATCGGCGCCGGCGGCGCGGGCTTACGGGCCGCCATCGAGGCCTCCGCCACGGGCGTCAGCGTCGGGCTCATCTGCAAGAGCCTGCTGGGCAAGGCCCACACCGTCATGGCCGAGGGCGGCATGGCCGCGGCGATGGGCAACGTCGACGACCGCGACGGCTGGAAGGTTCACTTCGCCGACACGATGCGCGGCGGGCAGTACCTCAACAACTGGCGGATGGCCGAGTTACACGCCAAGGAGGCCCCGGCCCGCGTCCGCGAGTTGGAGGCCTGGGGCGCGGTCTTCGATCGCACGAAGGAAGGGCGGATCCTCCAGCGGAACTTCGGCGGGCATCGCTACCCGCGACTCGCCCACGTCGGCGACCGCACGGGCCTCGAGATGATCCGCACACTCCAGGACCACGGCATCCACCAGGGCTTCGAGGTCTCCATGGAGCACACGGTCACGACGCTGCTCAAGGAGGGCGATCGTGTCGTCGGGGCGTTCGGCTACGACCGCGAGAAGGGGCGGTTTCGCGTGTTTCGGGCAGGGGCTGTCGTTCTCGCGACCGGCGGGATCGGGCGGGCGTTCAAGATCACGTCCAACAGCTGGGAGTACACCGGCGACGGGCAGGCCCTCGCCTACGACGCCGGGGCCGAGTTGATCGACATGGAGTTCGTCCAGTTCCATCCGACGGGCATGGTCTGGCCGCCGAGCGTCAAGGGCATCCTCGTGACCGAGGGCGTTCGGGGCGAGGGCGGACGCCTGCTCAACAGCGAGGGGCGTCGGTTCATGTTCGACGACGTGCCCGATCTCTACAAGAACCAGACCGCCAAGGACGCGGAGGAAGGCTGGCGATACGTCATCGGCGACAAGGAGGCCAACCGCCCGCCGGAGCTGCTCACCCGCGACCATGTTGCCCGCTGCATCGTCAACGAGGTCCGCGAAGGGCGCGGCAGCCCGCACGGCGGCGTCTTCCTCGACATCGCCTGGATCAAGGAGAAACTTTCCAACGCTCCGGAGCACATCAAGAAGAAGCTTCCCAGCATGTTCCACCAGTTCAAGGAGCTGGCGGGCATCGACATCACGACCGAGCCCATGGAGGTCGGCCCGACGACGCACTATGTGATGGGCGGCGTGCGGGTGGACGCAAACACGCAGATGTCGACGGTCCCCGGGCTGTTCGCCGCGGGAGAGGTCGCGGCGGGACTGCACGGGGCCAATCGTCTCGGCGGGAACTCGCTGAGCGATCTGGTGGTCTTCGGCAAGCGGGCGGGCGAGCACGCCGCGGCGTTCGTGAAGGAACGCGGCGCGGGAACGGTCCACAACGCGCAGGTCGAAGACGCGCTCCACGAGGCTCTCGCTCCGATGGATGAGGCCCGCGACGAGAACCCGTATCAGGTCCAGCATGATCTTCAGGACCTAATGCAGGAAAACGTCGGCATCGTCCGCAACGAGGACGACATGGCCAAGGCCGTCGAGGGCATCGGCGCGCTCAAGGCAAGGGCCGCCAAGGCCAGCGCCCCGGGCAACCGCGAGTACAACCCCGGCTGGCACACCGCGATGGACCTCAAGAACCTGCTGATGGTCTCCGAGGCGATCGCGCGATCCGCGCTGGACCGGCGCGAGAGCCGCGGCGGACACTTCCGCGAGGACTACCCCGCCAAGAGCGACGAGTACGCCCGCCACAACACCGTGCTCAACCGCAACGAGGATGGATCGATGAGCGTGCGGCGGGAGGCGATTCCCGAGATGCGGGCCGAGCTACGCGAGGTGATTGAGGAGCAGGGTTGATCGTGGCGCGTCGCACGAGCAAGCGGACGCAGCGGGGCGAGGGCTCGCACGATCCGCGCGTGCTGTACGCGGCTTCCATCGAGCGCATCGAAGAGTCCGAGTTGCTCATTTGTGAAGGACGCTGGAGTCTGTCGATGTATGTCGCCGGCCTCGCGGTCGAGTCGCCCCTCCAGGCCTTCGCGACACGCATGGGAGAGCCGCACGACGCCAGACACAGCCTCGACAAGTGGCTCAACAAGTGTCCGGCGGCGTTGGTCGATGCGATTCGGGGACGAGCCAGCACGCAGTGGTCCGAGCTCAATACGATGTGGAGCAATGACCTCCGCTATCTCTCCGAATCGGGCCTGCTCGGGCGGATCCGAGATCGAAAGCACGATCGTGGGATCAAGGGAGGACGCGATTCCGTCCTGAGAGTCTGCGCGAGGCGGTGCGCCGACGACGCGAGGGCCGTTCATAACCGAGGATTACTCCAATGGCACAGGGACTCATCCAGAAGTTGAATCAGATTCTCGACAGCGAACTGGCGAACTTTCGATCGGGACTGGAACGGGGAACATCGAACGATCGCGTCACGGGCTTCGTGATAAGCAGCGACTTTGACAGACTGTCACATGAGCAGCGCCAACGAAAGCTGTCCGCTATCTTGGCACGCCGACTGAGCGAGGACGAGCGCAACCGGGTGGGCCCTATCGTGACGATGAGTCAGGCCGAGGCGGCGTAGCTCCGATGGCCGGTGCTAGGAGGTGTGATTGATGGCGACTGTGACGTTTCGGGTCAGCCGCGGCGAGAAGGGCGAGTCCGGCGAGTTGCGCGAGTACTCGACCGATGTCGGCCCCGGCATGGTCGTGCTCGACGCGATCCACCAGATCCAGGCCGAGAGCGCGCCCGATCTTGCCTGCCGGTGGAACTGCAAGGCCGGCAAGTGCGGCAGTTGCAGCGCCGAGGTCAACGGCAAGCCGGCGCTCATGTGCATGACCCGCCTGAGCGATCTGGACCTCGACGCGGGCGTCACCGTCGAGCCGCTGCGGGCGTTCCCGCGCATCCGCGATCTCGTGGCCGATGTCTCCTGGAACTACCGCGTCAAGAAACGCATCAAGCCCTTCAAGCCGCGCAAGCCCGACACCGAGGACGGCCAGTGGCTCGTCCAGCAGGAGGATGTCGAACGCGTCCAGGAGTTCCGCAAGTGCATCGAGTGCTTCCTCTGCCAGGACGTCTGCCACGTCCTGCGCGACCACCACAAGCACGAGGAGTTCGCCGGGCCCAGGCACTACGTCTACGCGGCGGCGCTCGAGATGCACCCGCTGGACACCGAGGACCGGCTCAAGGATCTCAAGGACCGCGAGAACATCGGGTACTGCAACATCACCAAGTGCTGCACCAAGGTCTGTCCGGAGCACATTACGATCACCGACAACGCGATCATCCCTCTCAAGGAGCGGATCGTGGACGAGTTCTATGATCCTCTCACCAAGCTCTTTCGGATCTTTAAGCCGAAGAAGTAGTCAGGCGAGACGAGTTCAAGCTGGAGGCCGGCCATGGGCGATCTCAAGCGGATCCACGAGAGTGCCATCCCCGCCGCGCTCGGACGCGCCGAACGCTACCGCCTTCTGAATGAGCCGCAGGAGGCCGAGAGCATCTGCCGCGACATCCTTGAGGTTGACGCCTCGCACCAGGACGCGCTACGAACGCTCTTGCTCGCCCTCACCGATCAGTTCGAGCGCGACCTGCGGACGATGCGCGAGGAAGCCGCCGACTTGCTCCAACGCCTTCGCTCTGAGTACGAGCGGGTCTACTACGACGGGGTCATCCGCGAGCGGGCGGGCAAGGCCCTGCTCGAAGCCGGGTATCCTTCCAGCGCTGTCTACGACGCCATCCGCGAGGCGATGGATCGCTATGACCGCGCCATCGGCCTTGCCCCAGAGGGCGAGGACGAGGCGATCCTCCGCTGGAACACCTGTGTTCGATTGATCGAGCGCCACAATCTGGCCCCGGCCCAATCCGCCGAAGACCACATGCAGCTCGAATCCTTCGATGACGAGGTCCCGCACCGCTAGATTCGGGTATCGTCTGACCCATGACGATCGCGATTTCCTTCGCTGCGTACACGCTCTTGATCATCGGGGTCGGGCTCTTCGCCGGCAGAACCACCAAGGGCGACGACGAGGATTACTTCCTCGCGGGGCGCAAGCTCGGGCCGTGGATCGCGGCGCTCTCGGCGGGCGCATCGGGCTCGTCGGCGTGGGTCACCATGGGCCTCGTCGGCTTGGCGTTCGCCGACGGCCTGCGCGCCTACTGGATCATCCCCGGCGTGATCTTCGGCGTCGCGTTCAACTGGTTCTGTCTGGCTTCGAAGATGCGATCGCGTTCCGTCGAGCTCGGCGCGGTCACCATTCCCGACCTGCTCAGCATGCATTTCAAGGAGCGGTGGCCTGTCCTGCGGCTCATGAGCGTCGTCGTGATCCTCCTGGCGATGGTGCTCTATGTCGCCTCACAGATGGCCGCCGCGGGCGAGGCGTTCGCGGGCACGTTCGATCGTGTCAGCTATCCCCTCGGCGTCGGGCTCGGCGCCGCCATCGTCCTCGCCTACACCGTCTCCGGCGGCTTCCGCTCGACGTGCTGGACCGACGCCGTCCAGGCCATCCTCATGCTCGTCGGGTTGGTCGGCATGCCCGCGTACATCCTGCTGGCAGGGCAAGCGCCCGCCGACATCTTCGTGACACTGCAAGAGGCGAACCCTTCGCTCGTCCGCTGGCTGCCCGAGGGCGGCGGGATGGTGCTGCTCGGCTTTCTCGTCGGCTCGGGCGCACTCGGCATCAACCTCGGCTATCCGGGCCAGCCGCATGTGCTCGTGCGGCTCATGGCCGTGCGCGATCAGAAGGACATCACGCGATCGGGCGTGATCCAGTGCTCCTGGGCGATCCTCACCATGGGCGGGGCGATCACCACCGGCGTGCTCGTCCGCGCGATCGCCGAGGGCGGCGCGCCGTGGGGCGCGGAGCTTCTGGCCGACGACATGCAGGACAAGGAACTCGCCCTGCTCCAAGCCGCGGCACAGCTCATGCCGGGCATTCTTTCGGGGCTCGTCCTCGCCGGCGTGCTGTCGGCCGCGGCGTCCACCGCCGACAGCCAGCTCATCGTCGCCGCCAGCACCGCCTCGCGCGACGCCTACGAAAAGAGCCTCGGCGGTAGGCGCGGCAGATCCCAGGGCTGGATCAACCGCTCGACCGTCCTCGCCTGCGGCGTCGTCGCCTCGCTGCTGGTCATCGACCAGCGCATCACGATCTACGAGTACGTCCTGGCCTATGGCTGGGCGATCCTTGGCGCATCGTTCGGGCCGCAACTCATTCTGCTCCTGCTCTGGAAGCGGGCGACGTACGCCGGCTGCGTCGCGGGCATGGCCAGCGGATTCATCGGCGCGATTGCGTGGAAGATCCTCGGCGATAATGATCTCCTTGGCGGCATCCAGCTCTACAACCTGACGTTCGCCTTTGCGTTGGCTATGGTCGTCAACGTGCTTGTCTCGATGGCGACATCTCGGCGCAATGGCGATCAAGAACTTCAAGCGCCCGCGCCATGACCACGCCCTGGCGCATCAGCATCGATGCCGGCGGCACGTTTACCGACTGCATCGCCACCACGCCCGACGGCGAACTCCGCCGCGAGAAGGTCCTGAGCAACGCCACGCTCCGCGTGAGCGCGCGCTCGAAGTCGCCTCGCGAGCTTGTGGTGGATGACGCGTCCGTCGCAGCGCTGTTCGCAGGCTGTCCGCTCAAGATCCCCGGCGCGGCGACCGAGCGCCTCATCGCCGAGATCAACACAACGCAGCGCACAATTGAGCTCGAGACGCCGCTCGACGACGAGGCGATCGACGCCCTCGCCTCGCGCGGCGTCATCGAAATCCTCTCGCCCGAGCCCGCT
>JAJDDM010000090.1 GCA_029260315.1 Phycisphaerales bacterium
GGCAAGACGAACAAACTCCTCACGCTCACCCATGATCGACCGTTCCTTCCATGGCATAGCCGGCCTCCCTTCGGCCAACCATGCTCCTCGAAACTGTCAACCATGTCCCCGAACGACTGTCAGCTATGTCTCCGGTCTGTAAGCTTTGCACGGCTGGTGCTTCTGAGAGAGCGCCATGAAACACCAACCGCTCAAAGCAGCGGTTGGTGGCACGACGCGAGACACGCGCGCAAGCATCCTGCCGCGAAGGACTTGTGACAAACGACGCAAATGGCTCTGACGGTCGGGCCTGCGATTCGGCGCGAGACGGAAATCTCGGGTCGAGATCGCGGGGCGTCAGCCCTGGTTGGGGCCGCGGGCGGCGCGGGTGCGCAGGGCGTTCTCGTACCAGAGGCGGAACTGTTCGTAGCCCTCGGGCTCGGGGAAGACCTCCTGGAAGTCGCGCCCGCCGAGAGCGGTCTGTTGGTTGGTTGAGAATCCGACGCGGTCGGCCATGACGGTATAGATCCAGTTCTTCAGCTGGTCCGGGGCGCGGAGATAGACGCGTTCGGCCTGCTCGATATCGAGCATGGAGACGAAGGTGGCGACGTGCGTGCCGGCGTAGAAGGGCCACTCGCGATCCATGACCTCGGTCCGGCGGGACTCGCTACCGGTCTGGGTCTGCATGTCCTCGACCTGGGCCTCGGTGTATTTCTGGTGGAAGAGCTTGGCGTATTCCCAGTTGCTGCGGAAGAGCTCGGCGTTGCCCTCCAGCAGTGCGACGACGGCGGCCTGGATCGCGGCGCTGACCTCGCTCTGGGCGACGTAGGTGCTCTTGAAGCGTTCGTCCTCGAACTGGTCGTTGATGAACTCCTCGAGGGTCTGGATGTACCGCTCATTCTTCCACTCATCATTGATGCTGAGGGTCGGGCGATTGATCAGGATGAACAGGTATCGCTGGGCGACATCCTTCTGGCCCCGGCGATAGAAGAAGCGGATCGCGTCCTTGAGGAAGTTCTCGTAGCCGCCGTCGTAGAGGCCCCAGATGCGGGCGGTCTGGTCGTACTTGCTGCGTTTGGCGACCTCGACGACGATCTCGCCGTACATCTCGACGAAGTGGGCGTTGGGGACCGCGAGGTAGAGCGAGTAGACGTTCGCGCCGCCCTCGTCCTGGAGACGGAGCTGCGGGGTTGTCCAGTAGACGTAGCTGAAGTAGAGCTGGCCCGAGCGGTAGAGCTCCTGGAGGCTCTGGATGACGTGGCGGTCGGCGTTGACGAAGTCGTAGTCGCGGGTCGTGCGCTCGCGGATGCGGGTGAAGGTCGCCTCGACGCCCTTGGCGGCCCAATACAGGCTGTGGGCGGCGGGGTGGCGCCAATCCAGCGGACCGTACTTCTTGGTGTAGCGGATCATCCGCTGCGGCTCCATGTGGTAGTCCTCGGTGAGGACCTTGCGACGGACGTAGGGCAAGAGGAGCTCGAAGGCGGCGTCGTATTGGGGGTCGAGCAGGAGGTCGCGCAGGAGGGTCGCGCGCGGGCGGAGGGCGCGGGCCTCTTCTGACATGTTGACGGCGAGGTTGCGGTAGCTCGATTCCAGGATGGCGTGCATCTGGGTGTAGCGTCTGAGGAAGTCGATCGCGAGGTCGTCTGCCGCGCCGCCCTCGATGGTGTCGATGAGCCGCTGGAGGGCCTGGCGAGTTTCGTCATCGGATGCCGAGACGAGCAGGGTGCGGACGCTTCGCGGGGCGTCGGCGATGGGCTGGAGCCAATCGACGAAGACAGAAATCGCGTCTTCGCGTCGGCGCATGGTGGGCGAGAGGACGGGGGGCTCGCCCAGGACCTCGGTCCACTCGGCGGCGAGGGCTCTTTTGTAGTACTGGTTGGCGTCGTCGGTGAAGCCGGCGATCTTGTGGAGGAAGATCCAGCTCAGCTCGCGGTGGATGAGCAGGGCGTTGGGGTTGTAGACGATGCCTTCATCGCGCAGCAGGCGGATGCCCTTGTTGACCCACTCCCAGCGTTCCTCGCGTGTGTTGGCGGAGACCGAGATGTTGTAGGCCATGTTCCAGGCGTGGAAGGTCCAGACCTCGGGGAAGCGGGGCTGGAGGGTGGTGATGGCGCGGGCGAGGGTCATGGACTCGTGGAACTTGCCCTCTTCCTTGAGCTTATTGGCGCGGATCCAGAGGTAGTTGACGAACACGCCGCGGAGCGCCCCCATGGCGATCCCCAGGGCGACCTGCGGCGGGGCGTTCTCTTCGGCGCGGTCGACGTAGACGAGCTGGTGCCGGGCGGCGCTGGCGTTGATTCTGGGCCCGAGCAGGCCGGCGATGAACAGGCTGAGCAGCGCGAGGCTCCCGGCGGTGAGCTGGATGATGCGGCTGCGGTGCATGGCGTGCTCCTGTGCGTGGGCCGGACGCGATTGTCTTTCGTCGGCGGGGCCCTGCGTGTTCGGATCAGTGCCCGGAGTAGGTGGCGAGCTCTCTGCGCCGGAAGATGAGACAGGCCAGGACAAACATGGCCGCGGAGACCGCGCCGAGGACGAGGACGCCCACGGCGACCTCGCCCCAGCTCAGCAGGCGTCCCTCGACGAGGCGGCTCGTGGGTCTGAGATCGGCGTAGACGCTGAAGAGGTTGGAGATGAAGATCGAGATCTTCTCGGTGATCAGATTGATGATGATCGTCTCGCCCTGCTGGTTCTGGATGCGGAAGGACTCGAGGCTGGAGGCGATGTATCCCGCGCCCTCAGCGGAGAGAAAGACCGTCAGGCTCATGAGCACGGCGACGGGGAAGCTCAGGAAGGTCGCGGCGGTCAGGGCGATGATCGACAGGAACATCAGCTTGACCCAGAGAACGAAGACGACGCGCGCGAAGTTGAGGTGATAGCTGCCGACGCTGTAGGCGATCTCGATGCCGTCGGCCTCGGGGATGTTAAGTATTTCGGGCGGGATGGAGGGATCGTCGCTGCGCCCGGCATTCATGATGTAGATCACGAGGTCGCCATCGTCGAGCACGGCGTCGTTGGGGATCTCGATGCGGTTGATCGTGCCGAGGCTGACGACCTTCTCGATGATGCTGTTCGCGCCCTCCCAGCTGAACCGCAGGCGGTAGAAGTGCGTGGGGTTGTTGGCGTTGGTCTTGACCTTGAGGTGCAGGGTGATGAGCCGGTCGCTGGATCGCGCGCCGCCCATGCCCTCGAAGACGAACTCGCGCCACTGGCCCGGGACGAGGCGGTAGCGGCTGGCGATATAGGACTTGTAGAGGCTGTCGACGACCTCGGCGAACTCCTCGTCATCCTCGGCGAAGGTCGGGTTGATCGCGCGCTGGTTGTCGATGTAGGCCTCGACGCTTGCGAGGAAGTCGGGGTTGTCCTGGGTGATCGGCGGGTCGGGTTTCTTGCCGACGCGGGCGGTGAGGATGCGGGACTCGAGGATCATACGGTCCTCGCTGATGAGCCCGGTCGCCGAGACGTAGGGCTGGATCTCGCCCTTGGCCGGCTGGTTGCGGATGTAGTCGGTGAAGAGGAAGATGCCCGAGGCGCAGACGCCGAGCAGCACGGCGCTGAGCCCGGCGATGCCGAGCCACTTGCCAGCGATGTACTGCCAGGCGCTGACGGGCTTTGTCATGGTCTGCCAGATGGTGCGGTCGCGCTGGTCGAAGGCGACGCTGGCGACGCTGAGCAGGACGATGAGCAGGGCGATGATCCAGAAGCTCCCGCCGGTGCCGTATTGCAGCAGGGATTGCACGCGATAGCGCAGGGCGTCCTGGGAATCGATGAGCCCGGGGATGGCGGCGAGAGCGAAGACGAGCAGCACGATGAAGACGAGGCTGACCTTCAGGCGGACGGCCTCGGCGAGGACGTTGCGCGCGATCGCAAAGACCGGCCCGCGCCCGCCGAAGAGGGCTCGCAGGCCCTGGAGCAGCGCGGCGAAGGAGGCGATGAGGGCGATCATGCCCAGGAGCAGGCGGCTGAGGCCTTCTGCGCCGAGCACGCCGCCGAAGACCCAGGCGATGGCGCCCGAGACGCCGACGAGGGCGAGGTAGGTGATGGCGAGGCCCAGCCAGATGACCACGAGCGAGACGCCGGCGACGATGAGGGTGGTGAGGTAGACGCCCACGTCCTGGTCTTGCCCTCCGAGGATGTCGGAGATGACCCTGCGGGCCTCACCGTAGTCTTTGGGGGCCTCGTCGGCGGGGGTTGCGGTCTCGGTCTGGCCGGCCTGTGTGTCGATCGAGTCGCGGGCCTCGCTGAGGGCCGAGGCGCCGATGACGGCGAGGGCCGCGAGCGCGACGACGACGGTGGCGACGACCTTGAAGAGGCGCGACTGCTGCGCAAACGAGACCCGGCGCCACAGATCCCGGAGTCGCTCGATCACGTCTGGCGCTCCGCGTCGTCTGCGCCGTCGAGCAGGGAGCCGATGACGTCCTGGTCGACGGCGGCGGCGTCCTTGGGAGGCGGTGCCTCGCGACGCGGCTTGGCGTCGCGATCTTGATTTGGCGCCTCTTTGCGAGCGCCTTCCGGCTGCGCTGTGGGCTCTTGGGGGGGCTCATCGGGGGCGACGAGATCCGCGAGCACGTCCCTGGCGGCCGACTCCTGCTTGTCTTCGTCGGGAGACTCGATCTCCGGCGGCGGCAGCGCGTCGTCGTCGCCGGCCTCGACGAGCGACTCGATCAGGTGCTCGCCCTCTGCCGGGCCCGAGAGGAACGCCGCGACCTCGCCCTGGTCCGCGCCGGAGGACTCGACGCGCTCTGCGCGGGCCTGCTCGACGATGTCGAGGAACTTTTCTTCGAGGGTCTGGCGGGGGTGGGAGACACGGATGACGCCGCGCTCGCCGTGGGTCTTGGCGCGGATGATCTCGTCGATCTCGCTGACGAGGGCCTCGTCGGCGGCGTCGATCTCGACGGTGGAGCGCGTGCGGGACATGAGCAGGTCGTCGCAGGTGCCCTCTTCGCGTTTCTTGCCGCCGTAGAGGATGACCATGCGGTCGACGACATCCTCGACGTCGGCGAGGAGGTGGCTGGAGAGCAGGACGGTCTTGCCGCGCTCGCCGAGGCGTTTGATCAGGTCCTTGACCTGTCGCGTGCCGATGGGGTCGAGGCCTGTGGTGGGCTCGTCGAGGATGAGGAAGTCGGGGTCGTTGATGAGGGCCTGGGCGAGGCCGATGCGGCGCTGCATGCCCTTGGAGTACTCGTGGACGGGGCGGTGCTGCGCTCGGCTGAGGCCGACCATCTCCAGCAGCTCGTCGATGCGCTTGGTGCGGGTCTTGGGGGGGATGCCGAAGAGCTTGGCGTAGTAGTCCAGGGTCTCGCGGGCGTTGAGATAGCCGTAGAGGTAGGACTCTTCTGGCAGGTAGCCGATGCGCTTTTTGGTGGCGACGTCGCTGGGGGGCTTGCCGAAGACGGCGATGCGCCCCTTGGTGGGGCGGAGCAGGCCCAGGATCATTTTAATTGTGGTGCTCTTGCCCGAGCCGTTGGGCCCGAGCAGGCCGAAGACCTCGTGGGGGCGGATCTCGAAGGTGAGGTTGTCGACCGCGCGGACGCGGTCGCGCATCCAGAAGTCCTTGAAGATGCGGGTCAGGCCCTGGGCGACGACGACGGTGTCGCCCGGGTTGGATCGTGCGGCCTTTGCCATCAGCCCTCCTGGAGGATCTCGGTCTGGGTCTTGAAGTCCGCCTGCTCCTGGCGCAAGCGCCGACGCTTCTCGGATTCTTCGAGCATGCGCTCCTTGATCGACTCCTCCATGCGCTTCATGATCGTGGGGTCGCGGTTGATATCCAGGCGGATCGTGCCGGCGTTGATCGGGTGGGTCATGATCTCGACGAAGTCGTTCTCGGCGAGGCGGGACCACGCCGCGTCCCACTCGATCTGGATCGTCACGTCGGGGTTGGCCTGGAACTGCGCGAGCTTGGCCTCGAAGCGCCGGGCGGCGGACTCCCAGCGGTTGCGCTCCTCGAGGCGGTAGGTGTGAGCGGCGATCATCATCCGCGCGACCTCGCCGCCGGCGGCGTCGGACTCCATGAGCGCGTCGATATCCCTAAGCACGGCGTCCATCGCGAGTTTGGCGCGAGCGATCTGGTCCTCGTCGCCAGTCTTGACCGCGGCGCTATGAACGCCCACGGCCTCCTCGTAGCGGAGGATCTGATCGCGGAGCTGGGTGTGGATGCCGCCGGCGGCCTCGTTCAGCGTGCGCGACGCCTCCTGGCGGGCCTTCTCGATCGCGCCCTGGGCGTTGGCCTCGGCGGACTGCACCGCGGCGAAACGATCGCGGGCGAACAGCGGGGGCATCTTCTCGGCGAGGACCATGTCCTCGATCTGGATGCCGCTGCTGATCGAATCCAGCGTGTCCTGGGCGATGGCCTCAGCCTGTGCGGCGACCGAGCCCGGGCCGCTGCCGGTCTCCTTGAGCAGTTGGTCGATCGTCACCTGGGCGACGGCACGGACGATGCCCCGGCGGGCCGCGGCACGCACGATCGCTTGCTCCTGCTCCGGTTCTGGCTGGATGTTCTGGGCGAAGTCGCGGGCCTTGCTGGGGATGTGGCGGTAGACGATCGACCATTGCGTGTGGACGAGGTTGCCGTCGGCGGTGATGAGCGAGCCGTCGGTGACCGGATCGAGCTTCGAGCCGCCGCCGAGTTGCTCGATGCTCTGGTTGCGCTGGCTCGGGGTGAGGTAGGGCCAGAAGCCCTCCTCCTCGGTGAGGCGCTTGGTGCCGGTGTCGATCTTGACGAAATCGCCGATGGGGTAGGGAGCGGCGAAGTGCGCGCCGGGCGTTCTGGGCTCGCCCTTGATCTCGCCGAAGGTCAGTTGCAGGCCGATCTCGCCTTCCTTGACGGTCGTGACGCCACTGAAGATGAACAGCGCGAGTAGGACGAACATGCCCGCCTGGACGAATCGCAGAGTGACCCTGAGCGCGTCGGCGAGAGACTGCTGGGCCGGGTCGAGCAGGTCCTGGGGGCGCTGGCCCTGCTGCTCGGTGCGCAGGCGGACCGATGCGGCGCGCCCCTGGGGCTCGTCGTCGACGCTCGCGGGGACGATGCCGTCGAGTTCATCAGCCATCGTCGCGCTCCTGGCTGTCGTCGGAGGATCCGTCCGCGTCATCGTCCGGCGCGGAGACCAACTCGGTCTCGCCGGTGGAACTCAGCGCGGGCGGTTTGAACTTCGGGAACGGGATTTGGCCCGGGGCAACGCCGATCAGGCTGCTGCGGTCGATGAACTCCAACCCGAGCAACGAGCTGGGCAGAACCCAAGTCGTCTTGTGCGGCGTGATCCTCGACATCGTATCGAGATTCTCCAGGAAGATCGCGAACTCGGGGTGGGTGTCGAGACGGGCGATGAACGGGGCCGCCTCGATGTCGCCCTCGGCCTCGATCTCGCGGGCCCGACGCTGGGCGAAGCTGCGGATCGTGCTGGCGATGCTGTTGGCGGTGGTCTTGATACGATCGGCCTCGGCGTTGCCCTTGGACTCGATCTCGGTGACCAGGCGCGTGCGGTTCTCGCGCATCCGCTCGATGACCGATTGGGTCGTCGCCTGGGGCATGAGGATGCGGCTGATGCCGACCTCGACGACCTCGATGCCGTAGGAGGCGAGCCCGACCTCGCCGCTCTCGTCGACCGTGTCTGAGGCGACCCCGCTCCGCACGGCCCGGAGCACGGCACCTTCAAGCTCACCCAACCTGCTCGTGCCGCCGTCGGCGGGGAACAGATCGTTCAGGGCGTACTGGCCGGTCTCTGCCAGCCCGCTGCGGAGCGTGTTCTTGAGGATTTCTTCCGCCTCGCGGAAGTGCTCGATCGAGCGATCACCGGCGTTGGAGAAACGCCGGAAGAACTCCAGCGGGTCGCTGACGCGCCAGAAGCAGAACGACTCGACGATGATCTGCTTGTTGTCGGCGGTCTGCTGGGTCTCGGCCGTGGATTCGACATAGTGGATCCGCGTGTCGTACTTGGTGACCGACTGGAACGGGTAGGGCCATTTGAAGTGCAGCCCGGGGCCGAGTGCCTCGCTGTCCTGATTGGCCTCGCCGAAGGTGGTCTTGACCGCCCGCTCGGTGAACTCGACGCGGAAGGTGACCATGTAGGCGATCAGCGCGATGGCGAACACGATGCCCAGGCCGAACTTGAGGATGTTTCTCACGCCAGTGCTCCTGACAGACTCTTGGACGGGCTCTTCGACATGCTCTTGGACTAGCTCTTGAACGGGTGGATCACTCTTCGCCGTAGCTCTGGAAGACCTCTTGGGCGGCGGTATCGATATCTTCGAGGTTCATCACCACGCCGACATCGAGCAGGTGGCTGGTGACGAACAGCCGCCCGCCATCGAACATTGTGCTCAGCGCGTCGAAGTACTTGCTCGCGCGGTAGACCCGCGGCTGGGCCTCGTAGGCGACGACCTGCCCGCGGTAGCGCGCCGCTCTGGCGCGCGCGCCCATGTGCTTGGCCCAGCGCTCCATGCGGGCCTCGGCGAGGATCTGGGCCGCCTCGCCCCCGGCGTCGTCGAGCATCCGCTCGACCAGCGCCGTCTGCTGGGCGATCGCGACCAGATCTCGCTCGGCCTCGGGCAGATTGCGCATCGCGTCGAGCTTGTCGATCTCGAACTCGATCTCTTCTGCGCTCTCCACGCTGCCGATGACGGCCGTCAGCGTCTCGATCTCCTGCTTGCGAGCGTTCTCGATTCGGCGGGCGGTGTTCTGCTCGGCCTGGACGACGCTCTCGAAGTTCGGCGCGACGTCCTTGGGCGGATGGGCGCCCTGCATGCCGACGTAGAGAACACGCACGCCGGCGCCGCGGGGCTGCCCGTCGGGGCCGGGGTTCATCTTCGCGAACGCGGCCTCGATATCCCGGCGCAGCTCCTCGGCGATCGCGTTGCGGTTCGAGCCCAGGACCTCCTCCATCGTCCGGCCCGCGAGATAGCGGACCACCGCCCGCTGGCCAACAGCGCGGAGCACCTCCTCGCGGTGCTCGGGCGGGGCGAGTTCCTCGAAGAGCAGCACGTCGTCGACGACGTAGTTCACCGGCACCTCGACGGCGACCAGCGCGAGGTCCTGGCCGCCCGAGCCCTCGCCCGGCGCGGACGCGAGGACGATCTGGAAGCCCTCTTCGTTGGCGTGCTCGTTGGTCCAGAGGATCGCCTCGGTGCCCTTGGGGGGGCTGGAGCCCAGATCGAGCGTGCGCACGCCGGTGGCGGTGTAGACCCGGCGCGTCTCGCGCCCCTGCGCGTCGCGATCGATATCGACCGGGACATGGATGCGTTCAATGGGCCACATCCACTTGAGGTGCAGGCCCGGGCCGATGTCGTCGTTGACGACCTCGCCGAAGCGGAGCTTGACGCCCCGCTGGTGCGGCTGGACGACGGCGAGCGAGGTCATGAGCCACGCCGAGGCGAGCCCGATGAGGATCAGCGGGACGAGCGAGCGGCTGAGCAGGCGATAGAACCAGTTGCCGGTGACGTCGGTGCCGAGCTGGTAGTTGATCGCCTCGCCGATGCTCTCGGCGATGCGATCCGGGGCGGCGAGCAGGCTGAGCACGCGCGACTGGATCGCGGCCCGCGCCGCCTCCTGGGCCTTCTTCGGGCGGTACAGATCGAGCAGGAAGTTGAGGAAGACCTCGACGCCGAGCAGGATCATGAGGATCGGCAGGATGACTTGGAGGTAGCGATCGACGGCGTCGTTGCTGACGATGCTGACGAACGCCCCCACCGCGATGGCCAGTGCAAAGAGCGATGCTCCGATCGCCTGGCTCGAGCCCGCGCCGAGCAGCGACCAGGCCTTCTGCTTGGCCATGCCGGAGATGTAGCGGGCGAGCACGAAGCCGACGAAGGCGACCGCGAGCCCGACACCGAGGGCGAACTCGTTCTCCTGATTGGGATTGAACGCGTCGGGATCGACCAGGCCACGCCCCGTGAGAAACAGGCCAATGCCCAGGAATATCTGGAGCGAGGCGACCGTGAGGCTCATCGCGGGCAGGACGGCGCGGTGCATGGTCCGCAGACGGCGGGCCGCGACGCGCAGGTCGTCGCCGCCTTTCTCGAACATGCTGCTCGTCGCGGCGTCGCTCTCGCGGAAGGCGTCGGCCTCGAAGGCCTCCAGCCGCTCGCGCCGGTGCTGGTCGAAGACGATGGCCAGGAAGATCCAGACGGGGATGCCCAGCGCGACGTAGATCGCGGCGGTCATGGCGGCCTGATCGCGTGCGAGGAAGGCGTAGATGACCAGGAGGATGGCCATGAGGGCCTGGACGCACGCCCCCAGCCAGGACGCTCCCGCTCCTCGCCGATACGTCTGATGATCAGCTTGTTGCATGCGGTTCCTCTGGTTCACGGGCCCCGCCGGGATGCGGGAGGGGCTATTCTGCCGCCCAAGACCTCTTGTTTCCACAGGCCGATGAAGAACTGATGAGGCCAGACCGTTCAGACCCGGAACAAACCCCGGCGCACGATCCCGACCCCGATGACGCCACGCCAAAGACGCCCGAGGAGAATCGAGCGCATCGGAAACTACGGGATGGTCGAACCCGGGTTCGATCTCGCGCGTAAAAAACTTCCCGCCGATCCGAGAGCCCGCTCCATCACCCGAGACTGAGAGGTCGTTCTCAACCGATGCCCACCCAACTGCTCACCATCGCCAAGAACACCTTCGTCGAGGCGATCCGACAACCGTTCTTCCTGTTCATCCTGGTAATCAGCGGCATCCTCCAGGTCTTCAACACCTGGGGGACGGGCTTCGCGATGGGCTATAGCACGACCGCCGAGGTTTCGAGCGACAATAAACTCTTGCTGGACATCGGGCTGGCGACGGTTTTCGTCTGTGGCATGTTGCTCGCGGGCTTCGTCGCGACTGCCGTGGTGTCGCGAGAGATCGAGAACAAGACAGCGCTGACGGTCATCAGCAAGCCGGTGAGCCGGGTGACGGTGATCGTCGGGAAATATCTGGGGGTAACCCTGGCAATCCTGCTCGCGGTCGTGGTGATGATGATCTTCCTGCTGTTGGCGATCCGGCACGGCGTGCTCTCGACCGCCGCCGACCGCGTCGACGGGCCGGTGATCGTCTTCTCATTCCTTGCGGTGCTCGCGACGGTCGGCATCGCGGCGTGGACCAACTTCTTCTACGGCTGGTCGTTCCCGCAGATCGCGTCGATCCTGCTGCTGCCCGCGTTCGTGCTCGCGTATGTGGGCGTCCTGCTGATCGACAAGGAGTGGCGTCTTCAGAACATCTGGGAGCCGGGCTACTTCTACGACGATCGGGTACACACCCTCGCCGAGTATGAGGCCGACAAGGCCAACCGGATGCTCCAGAAGTTCGGCGAGATCAAGGAGTTCACGCGGTTTCCGACGTTCCGCCCGCAGATCGCCGTCGCCAGCATTGCGCTGGCGATGGCGATCATGGTGCTAACGAGCGTCGCGACGGCGGTCTCAACGCGCCTCGGGCAGGTCATGACGATCGTGGTGTGCGCGGGCGTGTTCGTGCTCGGGCTGCTCTCAGACCACCTGCTCGGCAAGCGGGCGTTCGACAACGAACTCATGGCCTTCGTCGAGACGGCGACCAGCCTGAATCCACGCGATACGTCGTTCTCACGCACCGGCAGCGAGTACGAGGTAGAGCTGGACGCGCCGGCGGCGATCCCGTTCGAGGCGGGCGACCTGTTCTACTACGGCCCCAGCGCCAGCGGCGCGATACTGTCGGTCTCCACCAGGCCCATCCCCGATGACCTCGATCCGTTGGAGGATCTGAATCGCGGGCCGGGGCGGATCGTCGTGTTGGAGGCCGATGGCGAGCTGCTGACGTTGCGCCACGCGGGCGAACGCAGCGCGACCGTGCTGAGGCTGCCGAAGCCCGGCGACGCGGTCTTCCGCACGCCGACGGAGGTGAACCCCGTTGCGCGGGTTGCCTGGGGCGTGGTGCCGAACATGCAGTTCTTCTGGCTGGTGGACGCGGTGAGCCAGAACCACCCGGTGCCGGGCTCGCACCTGGCGATGCTGGCGGGGTACTCCGGGCTGCAGATCGCGGCGTTCCTGGCGATCGGGGTGGCGCTGTTCCAGACGCGGGATGTGGGGTAGTTTTCTGTATTTGATAGGTCCTACTTGCCCCACGCCGGGAGAGCGCTAGCGTTTGGGGATCATTCGTGGGCGAGAGAGCGTAGATACAGTTGTGTGAATCCCGGAGCGATCGCTCCGGTGTGAGGCTCAGTCCAGGAGTTCAGGAAATGGCTAAATCTCAGGCAGACATGATCAAGATCGGCGTGGCCGCCGTCGCGCTGCTCGGCGCGGGCATCCTGCTACTCGCGAACTTCACGACCCTTTTCGACGCGAAGCCCAAGGGCGTAGAACGCTCGCCCGAGGAGCAGAGACAGATCGAGGAGGAGTTCAAGGAGCAGCAGAAGATCCAAAAGGAACTCGAAGAGAGCGGCGAGGTCGAGATCGGCGGCGCCTGATTCGTGCGAAGATGCATCCTCGGCAGCCGGCGCACGCGCCGGCTGTTTTCGTGCGCCGTTACGGGTCCGGTGTGTCCAAGCCAATCAGCCTATTCGTGAGGCGATCGCGTCGGCGTAGACCTTGACGCAGCGGGCCGCGGCACCGTCCCACGTCAAGCCGCGCAGTTCAAAGTCCCCATGCGTGCGCAGGGTCTGGCTGAGAGCGGGGTACTTGAGCACCGCGGCGATCTTGTTGGCCATCTCGTCGATGTCCCAGAAATCGACCTTGAGCGCGTGGGTGAGCACCTCGCTGACGCCGGACTGCTTGGAGATGATGACCGGGACGTCGTGGCTGATGGCCTCCAGCGGCGCGATGCCGAAGGGCTCTGAGACGCTGGGCATGACGTAGCAATCGGCCATCTGGAAGACGCGTTCGACGTCGCGCCCGCGCAGGAACCCGGTGAAGGTGAACTTGTGCCCGATGCCCAGGGCCGCGGCCATCTCGATCATCCGCAGGGCCATATCCCCCGAACCGGCGACGATGAACTTGACGTTGTCGATCTTCTCGAGGACGCGCTTGGCGGCGGCGATGAAATACTCCGGGCCCTTCTGCATCGTGATCCTGCCGAGGAAGAGCACGATCTTGTCCCTGCTCTCGATCCGAGCGCCGGCCTGCGGCTGGGTGTGGTCGTGCTCGACGCCGTTATACACGATCGCGATCTTCGCGGGATCCGCGCCGTAGCGGCTCACGCAGATATCCCGCGTGAGCTTGCTGACGGTGATGATCCGATCGGCGGCGTGCAGGCCCATCCGCTCGATGTCGGCGATGGGCCTGTTCACGTTCTCGCCCGAGCGGTCGAACTCGGTGGCGTGCATGTGGCAGACCAGGGGCTTACCGGAGACCTCGCGGGCCGCGATCCCCGCGGGGTAGGTCAGCCAGTCGTGGGCGTGGATGACGTCGAAGTCGATGCGCCGGGCGAGTGCCGCGGCGAGCTTGGCGTAGCGCCAGGCGTCGCCCACCAGATCGCCCCCGTACTCGCCCTGGGCGCCGCCGATGGCCTGGATCTCGCGCAGATCCTCGGCGTGCTGGATCGTGCGCAGGGTCTCGATGCGTTCGGCGGCCTGGCGATCGCCCTTGCGGGCGCGCTCCTCGAGCGAGGCGATCTCTTCGAGGCGTGAGCGAACTTCTGACTGCTCGGGCGCGTCGATATTGCCGTAGCTGCCGCGCAGCGTCAAGGGCAGCGTGAAGATCTCCATGCGCTCGACGGTCTCGGTCGCCGCGGGCGAGGCGCTCTCGGCGACCGACCGGATATCCTCGGCCCGCACGATCTGTTCGAGCGTCCTGGGCTCGGCGAAGGCGGCGGAGCTCAGCAGGGTGACGTGGCTCGACGTGTCGGCGTCGACCGGTTTGGGCAGCACGAAGTAGACGTGCTCGCCGAGGCGATCGAGGGCCTTGGTGAGGCCGAAGCAGGCGGTGCCGAGCCCGCCGGAGATGACTGGTGGGAACTCCCACCCGAGCATGAGAATGCGCATCAGCGTGTCCAGATTCGCCGCGGGCGGACTGCCCGCGGGCGAGTCGGAAGGTTATCGGGGTGGCGGCGGATATCGAGGGGCGAGGCGAATTCAGTGGCGACGATCAGTCGTCTTCGCCCGGAGACATGTCGCCGATCTGCCCGAAGCACGCCTCGTAGCCGAGCAGCGCCTGTGCGATGGCCTGGGCATCGTTCGCGCCGCTGGGCAGGGGCGATCGGAAGGTGAAGAACATGTCGTCGGAGCGGAAGTGCTGGACGGCCAGCGGCCCGTGGTCGAAGCCCTGGTCGACGAGTTCCTCGTCCAGCAGCTCTTCGATCTTGTCGCCGGTATGCATGAGCGTCGCCTCGATGGATTCGCTCAGCCAGCGGTCCTTGGTGACCAGGGAGATCCAGACCTTGTCGTCCTCAAGCTCGACGCGATAGAACGCGGGCTCTGCCGAGTCCTTGGCCTCGCACGACAGACGCCCCTCGTGCGTGTCAACGCTCTTGAAAACGCTGGCGGCTCGGGCGGTGTCGGCGACGGTGCTGAGGATCTGGCCAAACTGCGCTGCGTCCATGCGGGGCTCCCGGATTCGCCCCGACCCGGCCCAGATCGGGCCCCGGAAACGGGTGCGAGCAGAGAGCCTAGGCGGGTTGGGCGAGTGTGTGTCGGAGCCTATACTGCCGCCCCCATCGCCCAGGTGGCGGAACTGGCAGACGCGCCAGCTTGAGGTGCTGGTCCCAGCAATGGGGTGGAGGTTCGAGTCCTCTCCTGGGCATTTTCAAGGATGATCGCCGACGATCGTCGGCATCCCCCCGCGACAAGGAAGCGTACAGGTCTTTTCCGAGGGCGTCCGAGGTCGCCCCGTTTCCGGTTCCCCAGCGATCAGGCTCTGCATGGCGCGACGCGTTCGTCGAGCAATCCGACTCCGCCTCGCGCCCGGCGCGATCGCCCTCGGTCTGCTCCTGGGCGCTGGGATCGCGACGGGCGGGCAGGACGGCGGGCCGCCGGCGGTGCAGGTCGAGGAGCCCGAGTGCATCGTCACGCTGAAAGACGGCGGGCAGATGAGCGGGCGGCTGGTCGAGGAGACCGAGGCCGAGATCGTGATTCGCGTGGGCGAGGTCCGGACGCGGTTCGCGCGCGAGGACGTCGAGCGGCTGATGCTGGTCGAGCCGGTGCTGGAGCGGTATCGCGGCATGCGTCGGGCGATCGCCGACGACGACGCCGAGCAGCGTCTGCTGGTGAGCGAGTGGCTGATGAGCGAGCGGCAGTACGCCCTTGCGCTGCGCGAGGTGCGCGAGGTGCTGGAGCTGGAGCCCTCGAACCCCAGGGCCCGCGAGCTGGAGCTGCTGCTGAGCCAGCAGGTGAAGCTGCTGGCGAGCGCGCGTCCGCCCGGCGAGGAGGGTGAGGATCCGACGCCGCACCGGACGCCGCCGGCGGAGTTTCCGCTGCTGAGCGCCGAGCAGATCAATCTGTTGCGTGTGTACGAGGTTGATCTGACCAGGCCGCCGAAGATGAGCGTATCGCGGGAGACGGTGGAGAAGATCCTGGACTATTACGCGGAGCACGAGCTGGTGCCGCGCAATCCCGAGCAGCGCCGGGCGCTGTTTCGCAAGGGGGCGCACGAGATTCTTGCCTTGCTGTTCGATCTGCGGGCGCGGGAGCTGTATGGGCAGGTGCGGGTCGAGGAGGATCCGATCGCGTTCCGGCGGTTCCGGGTGGACGTACACAACGAGTGGCTGCTGCGTGGGTGCGCGACCAACAGATGCCACGGCGGGCAAGAGGCCGGGCGGCTGTACATGGCCAACCAGCGCTGGCGTGCCGAGCCGACGGTCTACACGAACTTCCTTATTCTCGATCGGTTCCGCACGAGTGATGGGCGACCGCTGATCGACTACGAGGAGCCGGAGAAGTCGCTGCTGCTGGAGATCGCCTTGCCAAAGGAGATCTCGACCTTTCCGCACCCGGTGGTGAGCGAGCTGGGTCGGGAGCGTCCCTGGCGGGCGGTGATCAGCTCGCGGGACGACGCGAACTTCAAGAAGACGGTGGGTTGGATCCGGGAGATGTACAGCCCGCACACGGATTATCCCATCGAGTACACGCCGCCGGTGCCGACAGGAGCCGAGGAGGGCTCGGCGGGTGAGCCGGGCAAGCCGCGTTGAGGCGCGCGCTAGAGTTCAGAGGATCGAGGACCTTGGAATGAGGGATCGGATGAATCGCAGACATATGAAGCTGCTGGCCCTGCCGCTGGCGTGCGTGATGGTGGCGGGGTGCGGGTCCGAGGAGGACATGCAGGGGCTGCTGGCCCAGGCATCGGCCCGCCTGGACGGGATCCCGAGCGGACGGGGGACGATCCCCCAGCAGGAGACCGCGCAGAAGGCCTACGCGGAGGTTCGCACCATCCTCCAGCCTGTGCTGGAGGGCGGGCTGCCCGCCGAGCAGGCGGCGGCGAGCCTGATCATCGCCGAGACGGAGTTCGCCGAGGCTGCGGGCAAGTTCCGCGAGGCGACGGACAAGCAGCGCGAGGCGTTGGAGCGGCTGATGGAGATCGAGTCGCTGCTGAGCGTGTGGCAGGTTGCCGAGACGCGCCGGTCGCTGGCGGCGTCGTACGACGTGAGTGCCGAGCGTCAGCAGTTGCGGGCGGAGATCGCGGAGTTGGAAGAGTCCATCGCGACCCAGCGTGAGGCGCTGGCGGCGTTGGAGAATGAGCTCGGGGACACCAACGCGAAGATCCTGGAGCTGAATGCCCAGGCGAATAGCGAGCGGGCGGAGGCGGCGAAGCTGGAGATCGAGGCGGACGCGGCGAACGCCACGGCGGCGCTGCCGCTGATCACCCAGGCCCAGCGTCACTCGCGCCAGGCAGATGCCTATGTCATGCGGGCCGAGAAGCTGCGGGGGCAGATCGAGCGGCTCGCGCCGCGGATCGACCGCCAGGAGCTGCGGATCAGCGGGGACCAGGGCGCCATGCAGGTGCGGGCGGAGGATCTGGATGGGCTGACCGAGGCCGAGCAGTTCCACGCGCAGCGCGCCCGCGAGGCGACGGCGGAGGCCGATGCGATCCGCGCCGATCTGACAACGGCGCTGTTCGGCGCCGATGGATTGGCGGCGTTCCACGCCGGGGCGTTGCAGCGGGCGATGGAGGAGGCCGAGTCTGCGTTCGCGAAGGCGCAGCGCTCGGCGAGGAACGCGGGCGAGCTGCGCCAGCATTCGCAGCTCCTGGTCGGGCGAATCGCCCAGGCGCAGGGGCAGGCGTTGCTGAACCAGGCCCGCGAGTTGACGCGATTCCGTCAGACGCTCGAGCGCCTGTTGGCGATCGAGGCGATCGCCAACAGCGAGCCGCGGATCGCTTCGCGTGCGAGCGAGCTGCGCCAGAGCGAGATCGAGGCGTATACCGACGCGGCCGAGGCGATCGAGAGCGCCTCGAGCGCGTTCGGGAGCGCCGGGATGAGCGGCGATGCGCGCGACATGCTCGACGCGCTGCAAGAGGAACTCGCCGAGAGCCGGCAGGCGGCCCAGGATCACGTCACGGATCTGGGCGGCGATCTGGGCGGCGATCTGGGCGGCGCGAGCTCGGGAGGCTGAGCGTCTTTATGACGAAATCGGCCCCAGCAGAGGCGAGCGAGGCGGGCAAACCGGTGCGCGGCCCGGTGCTCGGCGGCGTAGAGATGCACCTGCACACGCCCGCGAGCCCCGCGATCGGTCGCGTGGTCTCGAGCGAGCGGTGTACGCACAGCGCAAAGTGCTCGAGCTTTGTGCGCCACGTCGCGTTCGATGTGTCGGGGGCAGATCTTGCGGGGCGGATCGTGCCGGGGCAGAGCTTCGGGGTGCTGCCGCCCGGGACCGACGACAACGGCAAGCCGCACAAGCTGCGTCTGTACTCGCTGGCGTCACCCAGCGGGGGCGAGGACGGGAGCGGGTCGATCATCGCGACGACGGTGAAGCGGACGATCGACGAGGACTGGGAGACCCACGAGTTGTTTCTTGGCGTGGCGTCGAACTACCTGTGCGATCTTCAGGTGGGCGATGAGGTCCACCTGACCGGGCCGAGCGGCAAGCGGTTCGTGCTGCCGGACGACCCTGCGAAGCACGATTACCTGTTCATCGCGACGGGGACGGGGATCGCGCCGTTCCGCGGGATGATGATGGATCTGGTCAAGAGAGCGCCGGGCTCTCGCGTGGCGCTGGTGATGGGCGTGCCGCATGCGAGCGATCTGCTGTATCACGACGAGCTGAGCGAGCTGGTGTCGCGGCACAAAGCCTGGAGCTATGAGACGGCGATCAGCCGCGAGCGTCAGGAGGACGGCTCGGGCCCGATGTACGTCCACGACCGCCTGCGAGCGAGCGCCGAGACGCTGGGGCCGATGCTCCGCAATGAGCGGACGCTGGTGTATCTGTGCGGCATCGCGGGGATGGAGCTGGGCGTCTTGCGGTCGATCTCGCGGATGCTGGACCCGCGGACGCGAAACGCGTGGTTCGAGATCGACCCGGAGGTCGCCGGGGATGATGAGGCGTGGACCAGGCGGATGATCCACCGCCAGATCCGCCCGAGCCGGCGGGTGTTCCTCGAGGTATACGCCTGAGCGGGGAGAGTCTGGTTGTGGGTTCTTGTCTTGGGGTCAGGGGGTTGGTAGGTTGACGTTGTGGGCGGGCACTGGTAGGTTTCGGACCCCTCGAATCCGGGTCTTTGACGATCCGGGGGGGCAGTTCTGTCGTATCGGGGCTCGCACGCCCGCCCGGCGCGGGGATATTGTCTAGTCTTTGCGGGTCAGTCCGACCCGCCGAAAGGGCTTCAACATTGGCCTTCAGGAACGCACAACGCTGGCTGGTGAGAGTCCCGACGCTCGTCGGGGTGCTGCTCGCTACGCCGATCGCAACCGCCCAATCGCCGCTGCAGATCCCGACGGAGATCGTGACCAAGACCGATCGACTGAGCGCTCAGGAAGAGGGGGTTATCCGCCAGTTCGTTGCGGCGCACGCGCCGAATCTGGAATCCGACGATCCGCGGGCCGTCAGTGACGCGCGCAAGAAGCTGCAAGCGCCGCTCATGGGGATGGACCCGTCGACGGTGCCGGCCCCGCCGTTCCGCTTCGCGTACACGACCGAGCTCGTGAGCCATCTGGAGCGTCTGGTCGCGTCGGATAACCCGAGCCACCAGGTGATCGCGCTGCATCTTGCGGGGCAGATCGCGACCGAACGCTCGACGCAGCTTCCGCTCCAGCATCTGGACGACGAGGACGTGAGCGTGCGGTACGCCGCGGCGAGGGCGATCGGGCTGACGTTCCAGGCGCTGGATCGCAGCGCTCCTGCGGTGCGCAACGTGCCCGCGATGATCCGGGAGTTGGGCGGCCGCCTGATCGCCGAGGACGACCCGATGGTCTTGGACCGACTGATCCGCACGCTGCGCGTGGCGGCGAACTTTCAGGGCACGGCATTGGCGGACAACCGGGTGTTGGCGATCGACCAGATCAGCCAGGCGGTGGGCCAACGACTCCAGAAGCTGGACCCGCAGCACAACAATGTGCAGCGGCTTCAGATGCTGCTGCGGGCGTTGGAGGCTGTGCGAGAGTCGTTTCTTCAGGGCGCGTTCGTGGGGCCGGCGAACGCGGCACGCGA
Organism: Phycisphaerales bacterium; assembly: GCA_029260315.1. Lineage (GTDB taxonomy): Bacteria > Planctomycetota > Phycisphaerae > Phycisphaerales > UBA1924 > S146-42. The sequence goes on from JAJDDM010000090.1 coordinate 19,494, forward strand.
TCGCTCGGTCACGACCGCCGCGGGACTTGGCGGGGACGCGATGGTGTACGTCGCCAAGCGGGTCAAGCTTGGGATCGACAAGGCGGATGAGCGGGCGCTGCTGATCAAGATCGCACAGAACGGCGAGACGATCATCTTCTTTGCCGCGTCCGCGCACACGCGTGGGGTCGCGATCGACCCGCCCAACGTCGCGGCCCTGCTCCAGAGCGGGCGGGATCGCGAGTACCTGGAGAAGCTGAGCGAGCGGTATGTGGGACCGGGCGGGGTGCTGGTCTCTGCGCCGTTCTCGTTCGACGCCGCGCGATTTGCCTATTGACGGCGACGCGCACGCAGAAAATGCTCCTCGACACAAATCACAATCATCCTCCGACTCGGCGAGCGCCGGCGTGGTACGCTGCGCGCAGGAGGTGGCCGATGACCCGATGGACCTTTGCGCTGATGATCGGACTGCTGCTCGCCGCCGCGGGCTGCGAGGAGAAGGTGACCCAGGAGAACTTCGACAAAGTCCAGGTGGGCATGACCCTCGCGGAGGTCGAACTCTTCATGGGCGACGGCCAGTTGGAGGAGGCCAGCGGCACGAGCCTGGGCACCGGCGGCATCCCCGAGCGGTCGAGCGACAATCTGGACAATCGGACGTACATGTGGGAAGAGGATGGCAAGATCATCACGGTGAAGATTGTGGATGACAAGGTCGCCTCCAAGCGCAAGCACGGGTGGTAGACCCCCGCCAAAGACCGTGAGTGGGTTCGATCCACAAGAAAACCCCGGCGTCCTGTGAAGAACAGCCGGGGCTGGGGGGGGACGAAGTTGTCTGGGCGATCGGTCTGCGGGGCCGGCCGGTTGGGGCTGCCCGCGAACTGATCGGACGCGGCTCGGCGGCTCGCGTTCGTGCGGGTGAACCGTGGGTGTGCGGGTCGTATTCCGTCCCTGCTCAAAAACTTTGGCGCTACCAGATCCGCCTGCTTGCCCAGGGCGCCACGCGCCTGCCGATCCAGACCGCGAGCGCGGATTTGACGACCATGCCGGGAATGAAGACGACGAACCCGCCGAAGAGAGCCCGAGACCAGGTGATCGGTTCGAGCCCGATGTCGGCGTTGCGGACGATATAGAGCCAGGGGACGCCCAGGGCGAAGATGACGGCGTGCCCGGCGAGCGTAGCGGCGATGAGGGCGAGCCAGCCGCGGATTGAGCCGTCCTTTCTGCGGACGATCGACGTGACGATGGGCTGGCAGGCGATGAAGCCGAGGATGTAGCCGCCGGTTTGGCCCAGGATGGTCTCGAGCCCGGCGTTGCCCTTGGCGAAGACGGGGACGCCGATGGCTCCGACGAGGGCGTAGAGGGCCATGCTGGCCATGCCGAGCCTCGGGCCGAGTGAGAGCGCGGCGAGGACGACCACGAGCGTGTGGAGCGTCTGGGGGACGCCGAAGGGCGGTAAAGGGATCGCGACCTGCGCGGCGAACGCGGTCAGCAGGGTAAAGAAACCGACGGCGAGGGCCCGGAGCTGGGCTTTGGAGAGCGTCGCGCTGTGAGTGATGAGTTCGCCGGGATGCGTGCTCATGGGAGCGAGGATAGGAACAACGAAAGAGGCGCGCCGCGAGCGCGACGCGCCTCCGTGCCTGGGCCCGCGAGCGGCGTGCGGCTATCTGCGCCGACGCGCTCCAGCGAGGCCCAGCAGTGCCACGAGCCCGAGCGTTGGGGGCGCGGGCACGATGTCGAGCGCGTCCACGTTCGCGTACGGCGCGAAGAAGCCGGCGGCGAATGGATCGACGCCGATGTCGATGTCGAGGGCGTAGATGGCGAACGCACCGGTGAAGTCGGTGAAGAAGATGGTGGAGCCATTGACGGGGACGCCGGCGGCGATGAGCGCGCCGAGGGTGGCGCTGCCCTCGCCGAGGCTGAACAGGGCGTAGTCGCGGACGGGTTCTGCGCCCGGCCCGCCGAAGCCTGGGCCGCCGATGGCGCCGTGGTCCCAGACGACCAGGGCGTCGATGTCGTCGCTGAAGGTGCCGAAAGAGTCCATGCCCGAGGCTGGCGCGGGGGCGTAGGGAACTCCGGGGCTGCCGGGCGCGCCTGCGCCGACATCGAAGATGTCGCTGGGCGAGAGGCCGACGAGCACGCTCTCGGCGGGGGCGATGGCAAAGAAGAACTCGACGTCGGTGATGGCGTCGCCGGTGGTGTCCATCGCGGTGTTGCTGTAGGCGTCGACGTTGTCGTGGAGCAGCGGGAAGGGCGGGGCCGGGGCGATGACGCCTGGGGGCGTGAGGAGGCCCGGTGCGCCGGCGACGGTGAGGCCGAGGACGGATTCGTCAAAGATAAGCGAGTTGGAGCCGCCGATGCCCGCGGTGGGCAGGACGCCGCCGAAGGTGGGGACGGGCGGGAGGATGCCCGGGGCGAGCGTGCCGGCGAAGAAGCCCGGGTGGGTGAACGAGAGCGTGGAGCGGTAGATGTCGCCCGATTGCTGGACGCCGAGAGGTCCAGCGCCGAGTCCGACGGTCTCGCCGAAGAGCGCAGAGCCCGGCAGGCCCTGTGTGCCGCGATCGACGCTGAAGTCGAGGGCGATCTTGGGCGCGCGGTCGGGGCCGATGGGCCTGCGGTTGGGGCTGACGGCGTTGAGGTAGGTGCCGTTGGGCGGGACGAGGTGGGGCGGGCCGGGGACGGCGGGGCCGAGGATCATGCCGTCGATGTAGCCGAAGGCGAGGCTGGGGCTTGGTCCACCTATGCCAAGCGCGGCGACCGGCGGCGTGCCGATGCCGTAGGGATCTTCCGCGCTCCAGAACGGCGGGACCGGCGGGCCCGCGAAGGGAATCGACGGGTTATCGTCGAGCGAGAAGAACTGTGCGTGTGCGGCCGTCCCTGCGGCAAGAGCGCATGTCCACGCGATAGCCCGACACCTTGTCTGGTCTCTCATCACTAAATCCCCCTATGGCGTGCGCATACCCGCGGCGGACGCCGCGATGCACGGCACTTGTCTTGTCTCCATCACCGCAAAGGCGGCAAGCGACCGGCGTTACGGTTCGCTCGTCACCCCCCCCGATTTCTGAACGACGCCGCGGACGCGGACTCACGGTCGCGCGCGACGCGGAACGATCGGCGAACAGAGTGCCGATGCGCGCGGTGTATCGCAAACCTGCGCGCGAGTCAAAGGAAATCCCTCATTTTGTTTGGAGATTCAGTCTGGACGGCGAAGGGCCTCGCTAGAGCGTCTTGAGTCCAAACGGAGCGGGCAGCATCGCAGGCCCGACCGTCAGGCCTGACCGTCAGATGGGTATGAGAAAAGCCCGTTGCCCCTATACGTTAGCGAGCGCGTGCTTGGAGCACTGCCCAAGGTAAGGAGCAA
>JAJDDM010000010.1 GCA_029260315.1 Phycisphaerales bacterium
GCTCTCCGAGCCGATGCGTTCCCGTGTAGATTGGCTCTCCGAGCCGATGTGTTCTTCGTTTGCGTCCGCAACCTCCGAATCGGCTCGGAGAGCCGATCTACCCAAGCTCTCCTTCGTCCGCAGCGCGTTATCCAAAAGCCCCGGCAGCTTGTCCAACTCCCCGGGCCCGCACATCACGTCCACCACCGGCATCCGGCGCATCAGATCCTCGCCATCACGCTCGGCCATGCACCCCAACACCCCGACCACCACACCCTCGCCCTTGCGACCGCTCAGCTCCCCCAGCCGGCTCCACACCTTCTGCTCGGCCTGCTCCCGCACCGAGCATGTGTTATACAGCACCACATGGGCCTCGTCGTCCTCGCCGTTCAGCTCATAGCCCAGCGACGACAACTGCCCGGCGACGAGCTCTGAATCCAGCTCGTTCATCTGGCAGCCGAAGGTCTCGAGATACACACGCCGCGCGCCCATGGCCCAGAGTCTATGGCCCCGCTTTCCCAACGCCCATCCCGATCGCTTGCCCCGTTCGAGCACCCCCATCGAGCGATAGACTCACCCCCATGCGCCTGCCGCGCCCGCGGTCCATCTCGCTGGCCAACAAGACCCTCCTGCTCTTCGGCGGCGCGATCGCCCTCATCCTCTTCCTCGCCATGATCCCCCCCTGGCTCCGCATGCGCGACCTCGGCGCGGAGCGCCAGCTCGAAATCTCCCGCCGTCTCGTCGATGTCTGGATCCGCCTGGAGGCCCAGGCCCGCGAGTCGGGCGAGCTGCCGGCGCTCGACGAGAGCGGCCTCATTGAACTCGGCGGCATCCGCGTCCGCGCCATCGCCCCCGCCGAGATCGAATCTGAAGCCGAGGCCGACCCGCTCGCGCAGCGCGTCCTCACGTCGACCGGCTCGACCGACGCCATCGAGCCCCGCACCGACGGCGCGACCCGCGTCTACCACTACGCCCGCGTCCTCCGCGACGACGAGGGCAACCCCACACGCCTGCTCATCCTCGAGCGCCAGGGCGAGGACACCGGCGTCCTCCTCGTCGTCAACACCGTCTACCTGCTCAGCGCCGGCTTCCTCGTCTTCCTCCTCGCCGTGCTGGGCTTCTATCTCGTCACCCACCGCCTCGTGCTCGCCCCCGTCCGCGCCTTGCGGGAAACCGCCGACGCCGTCCGCAAGGGCGATCTCACCATCCGCTCCACCATCCGCACAGGCGATGAGTTCGAGGACCTCGCCCGCACCTTCAACCAGATGCTCGGCGTGATCCAGACCAGCCAGGAGCACGAGCGCTCCATCAACCGCGCCCTCGACCTCAAGATCCACGAGCTCAGCGAGGCCAACTCCGCGCTCTACGAGGCCAACCGCGTCAAGAGCGAGTTCCTCGCCAACGTCAGCCACGAACTGCGCACGCCCATGAACGCCATCATCGGCTTCGCCAATCTCCTGCTCGAGATTGCCGAGAAGGAGCGCGAAGAATCCGGCGACACGCCCGAGCTCAAAAAGCGCACGAAATACCAGAATAACATCGCCATCGCCGGCAGCCACCTGCTCTATGTCATCGAGAGCCTGCTGGAGATGGCCAGGATCGAGGCCGGCAAGGTCCGCGTCAGCATCGAGCCGGTCAGCATCAGCGACACCTGCGAGGGCCTCATGGGCCTCATCCAGCCGCTGGCCGACCAGCGCGACGTCAAGGTCCGCGTCGAGATCGCCGGCGACCTCCCGCTCATCCAGACCGACGCCAAGAAGCTCCACCAGATCCTCTTCAACCTCCTCTCCAACGCCGTCAAGTTCTCCGAACCGTCCAAGGCCGCGGGCCAGGCCCAGGTCATCCTCACCGCCAAGCGCCTCTACGCCCCCGGCGACAACGAGATCCCCAGCGTCCGCGTCGCCGTCCGCGACACCGGCCCGGGCATCCCCGAGAGCGAACGCGAGCGCATCTTCGAGAAGTTCCACCAGGTCGAGGGAGGCGAGACCCGCCGCCACACCGGCACCGGCCTGGGCCTCGCCATCAGCCGCGAGCTCGCCGCCATCCTCCAGGGCACGCTCACGCTCGAGACCAAGGCGGGCCAGGGGTCGACCTTCACCCTCACCCTGCCCATCAAGCCCGACGAGACCCTCGCCGAGGAGATCCGACTCGAACGCAACCTGCGCGCTGATCTCGCCTCACCAAAGGACTGGGGCATTGACGCCTCAACGCCCGCGGACAGCGTCGGCGAGGTGGCGGATCCGAACCTCTGAGTTCTCCTTCTCCACCACCAGGATGTCAATCCGGATCGGGCGCTCCAGCCACCCGTTCGCCCGTCTCAGATGCTCTGCGATCCCCAGCAGCCGCCGACGTTTCGTCCGATTCACCGCCCGCTCGCCCGCGAACGCCGAGCCCTCCTCGACCACCCGCGTCTTCACCTCGACCAGCACGATCATCCCGCTCTCTCGCTCCTCCAGCACCAGATCGACCTCGCCCCTCGGCGTCTTCGCGTTGCGTGCGAGCACGCGAAACCCCCGCTCACGCATATAGCGTTCGCCCTCCATCTCGCCGCGCGTGCCGAGGTCGTGGTGCGCCCCCGTCCGCCGCCACCGCCGTGCAAACCTCGATGTGATCGCGCGCAACATCGCCCGTTACTGGCGCGCCTCAGCGCCGAGATACATCGGCAGCGCCGCCGGATTGAACCGCTCGACCGCGATCCGCATCAGCCGCGCGTGCATCTGGTCCAGATCCGTCACGCTCGCCCCGCGCAGCAGCCGCTGGTAGTACCGGTCCAGCTCGATCTCCGTCTGCTCGGTCTCACGCGCGTCGGCGATCGCGAGCTGCGCGTCGTACAACGGCACGCTGATCTCCCGGATCCGTTCCAGATACACCCAGTTGGCCCACTTCCCGCCCGAGGTCTCGGTCTCGACCGGCCCCGCGAACTCTCCCGGCAGCAGCGAGATCGCCGCCTCGTTCAAGCGATCATCCTTGAACACGCGCACCTCTTCAAATGTCGTCTCGATCGTTGTCGGGTCCATCAGGCCGCCATCTCCGGCGCGGTACTGATTGGTCTCCATCGACGCGACCTCCTCGAACGAATCGCCCGCATCGAACCGGCGTGCGATCTCCACGACGCTCGCCGTGTCATCGGCGCTCACCCGGATTGTCCGGAAGTGCGCCTCCGGCTCGGGGTTGAACACGTCGATCGACCGGTTGTACTCCTGCACGATCTCCCGCCAGGAGATATTCACCCGGTCCTCCACCCGCGACTCGAGGATCATCCGCGTGAGCTGGTCGTTCTGCACACGCGAGAGAAACTCATCGACGGTCATCCCCATCTCTTCCAGGATCCGCTGCCGAGCGAGCGCCGCCGACCCCCGGTTGCGGCTCTCCAGCCGCCCCTGCATCCGGTTCAGCGCCGCCGCGAGACCAACCGTCCGCTGCTGCTCGGGCAGCGACGCCAGCGCCTCGGCCAGCAACAGCTCCTGGCGCAGCAGCGCCCTGATCTTGATCACGATCGCCTCTTCCAGCTCGCGCAGCCACGCACCCGCCGGCATCCGCGTGGCCTCCTGCGTGAATCGCGCCTCAAGCTCCTCCAGAAAGTCATCCGCGTAGATCGCCCGACCGTTGATGTCCCCGACCTTTGCGTCGATCAGCACTGTCGTCCCGGGCGTCGCTCTCGGCAGGCTCGCCGCGCCGACCGCCCCCCGCGCCTGCTCCGACGAGATCACGACCACCTCCGCTGGTGGATCCGCCGCGAGCGACACCCGCTCGCCCTCGCCCGTCCCGCCGATATCAGACTCGCCCGCCGCGCTCTCTTCGTCGATTGCGTCCTCGCCGCCATTCGCGCTCTCGCCACCAGGCACCGGCCCGACATCCCGGAACGCCCCGGCACTGACCACCTGCGTCGGCGCGTCCGGCCCGCCCGAGCACGCGCCCAGCACCAACGACCCCGCCATCACGATCGCGATTTCCGTCCTCATGGTCCGCCTTTCCGAGCGACATGTGCGCGGGGCCCTACACTCTCACGAGCAACGCTACTCAAGAGGACCCCACGTGGACGAGACACCAAAGATTATTGTGGATTCGGACTGGAAGCAGCAGGCCCAGGCCGAGAAAGCCCGCCTCTCGGAGAAAGAGTCCGTCAAGGCCGAGGAAGAGGGATCCAAGCAGGATCCGAACAGGCCCGTCGATTTCACCGACCTCGTCCAATCGCTCACCTCCCAGGCCCTGCTCTATCTCGGCGCGATCCCCGAGCCCGAGACCGGCCGCGCCATCGTCGCCCCCGACATGGCCAAGATGTCCATCGACATGCTCGCCGTGCTCGAAACAAAGACCAAGGGCAACCTCACCGACGAGGAATCCCAACTGCTCACATCCATCCTCCGCGAGCTGCGCACGCAGTTCGTCGAAGTGAGCAAGGCCGTCGCCCAGGCCGTCGCCGAGGGCAAGATCAAGCCCGGCGGTGCGGGTGGCGCCGCGATGCCACCGCCCGGCCCGATCGCCGAATAATATCGACCGATTGGTTGTTCGCTCACCGCCCGCACGACGCGGACGCCCCATCCCTCCGGAGATTGGTTCGTGGGTCACGAAGAAGAAGGCACCCTCGCGAAGCGATACTTCCTGCTCAGACGCCTCCACTCGCTCACCGGCATCCTGCCGATCGGCGTCTTCCTCATCTTCCATCTCACCACCAACTCCAGCGTCCTCTGGGGCGCTGCCAACACCCGCGCCCACGCCGATGACCTCCCAGGCCGCGGCATCGCCACCTTCCAGCACGAAGTCTCCTTCATCAACAACCTTCCAGGCCTGCTCATCATGGAGATCACCCTCTGGGCGGCTATCGCCTTCCACGCCATCCTCGGCATCTGGTACGCCACCACCGGCAAGTCCAACACCGCCCGCTACCCCCACATGGACAACCGGCGCTACGCTCTCCAGCGCCTCACCGGCTACATCGCCCTGCTCTTCATTCTCTACCACATCGCCACGCTCCGCTGGGGCTGGTCCTTCCTCGTCCCAGGCGGCGTCACCTGGGGCCACGAGCACGCCGCCAGCACGCTCGCCCTCGCCCTGCGAGGCTCGGCCGACTCCATCACCGTCGCCGGCCTCGCCGTCAGCCTCTTCTACTTCGTCGGCGTCACCTCCGCGGTCTTCCACTTCGCCAACGGCCTCTGGACCGCCGCGATCACCTGGGGCCTGACCATCTCCACCGCCGCCCAGCGCCGCTGGGGCGTCGTCTGCGCAGGCCTCGGCATCCTGCTCATGGCCATGGCCTGGGGCTCGGTTGTCGGCTTCCTCTTCACCGACCCCGAAAAGGCCCGCGAGATCGAGAGCGCCATGCATCCCGAAGAAGATTCGACTGAGCACACCGCACGCGCCACCACGGATGGAGCACCATGAGCGAGCGCCGCGTCATCGTCGTCGGCGGGGGCCTCGCGGGCCTCGCCGCCACCATCCGCATCGCCGAGGCCGGCATCCCCGTCGACCTCTTCAGCATGTGCCCGGTCAAGCGATCGCACTCGGTCTGCGCCCAGGGCGGTATCAACGCCGCCAACGACATCGCGCGCCAGCAGGGCTACAGCGAGTACCAGCACTTCGACGAGACGCTCCTCGGCGGCGACTTCCTCGCCGACCAGGCCCCCGTCCTGGAGATGGCAAACTTCGCCCCGCGCGTCATCGACCTCCTCGATCGCATGGGCGTCCCGTTCAATCGCACCACCGAGGGCTTCCGCGACCTCCGCCTCTTCGGCGGCAGCCTCTTCAAACGCACCCACTTCGCCGGCGCGACCACCGGCCAGCAACTCCTCTACGCCCTCGACGAACAGACAAGACGCTGGGAGGTCGAGGGCAAGGTCCGCAAGTACGAGTTCTGGGAGTTCCTCCGACCCGTCCTCGACGAGCTTGACCCCGACGACGCCATCGGGCACGTCCACAGCGACAAGCGATGCGTCGGCATCGTCGCCCAGGACATGCGCACCATGCAGATCCGCTCGTTCCGCGCTGACGCCGTCATCATGGCCACCGGCGGCTGCGGGCTCATCTTCGGCAAGAGCACCAACAGCGTCATCTGCACCGGCGGCGCCGCGTCCCGCTGCTACCAGGCCGGCGCGTGGTACGCCAATGGCGAGATGATCCAGGTCCATCCCACCGCCATCCCCGGCGCAGACAAGTGCCGACTCATGTCAGAGTCCGCCCGCGGCGAGGGCGGCCGCATCTGGGTCCCCCGCAAGGCCGACGACGACCGCAAGCCCACCGACATCCCCGAAGAAGAACGCCTCTACTTCCTCGAAGAAAAATACCCCAAGTACGGCAACCTCGTCCCCCGCGACATCGCCAGCCGCGAGATCTTCGACATCTGCATCAACCAGGACCTCGGCGTCGCCGGACAGAACCAGGTCTTTCTCGACCTCACCCACAAGGACCCAGAGGAGCTCGACAGAAAGCTCGGCGGCATCCTCGAGATCTACGAGAAGTTCGTCGGCGACGACCCCCGCAAGGTCCCCATGAGAATCTTCCCCGCCGTTCACTACTCCATGGGTGGCCTCTGGACCCAGTACACCCAGGGCGACTACGACCCCCACCAGCCCCACGGCGCACACAACCCCGGCGACACCCCGCCCATCGCCACCGAGCCCGGCCACGGCCTCAAGCTCGGCGCGTCCAACAACATGATGACCAACATCCCGGGCCTCTACGCCTTCGGCGAGGTCAACTTCGCCTACCACGGCGCAACCCGCCTGGGCGCAAACGCCCTGCTGAGCTGCATCTTCGACGGCCTCTACAACGGCCTCAGCGTCGTCAACGCCGTCCGCGACGCCGAGTTCTCCGCCGCCGACGCCCCCCAATCCATCTTCGACCACGCCGTCGCAGACGAGCAAACCAAGACCGACGCGCTGCTCGAAGGCGCCGGCAGCGGCGAGATCCCAGACGAGCTGAATCCCTACATCATCGGCCTCGAACTCGGCGAAGAGATGACCGCCGCCAGCACCGTCGTCAAGACCGGCGACCGCATGCGCCAAGCCATGACCAAGCTCGATGAGCTGAGCGACCGCTGCTCGCGCATGAAGCTCAACGACGCCGCCGCCTGGTCCAACCGCACCCTCAGCTACGCCCGCAGCCTCCAGGACATGGTCGTCCTCGCCAAGGTCATCCTCAAGGGCGGCCTCCAGCGCGAGGAAAGCCGCGGCTCGCACTACCGCCTCGACTTCCCCGACCGAGACGACGAGAACTTCTTCAAGACCACCGTCGCCGAGCACGTCCCCAGCAACCCAGACCCCATCCGCATCTTCTACTGCAACGTCGACGCCCGCCTCGTCGAGCCAAGAGCCCGCTCCTACGGCGAGAAAAAGGCCAAACCGGAGCAGCCGCCCGCCCAGACCGCCGGAGCCGGCGCATGATCGCTCGCGAAGAAAATCTCAATACCCTGGCGCTCTCCATGCACGAACAAGGCTCCAAACTCCTGATCGTTGCCGCCAAGGTCGCGAACGCCACCGGCTGCCCGGTCATCGGTGGTGTCGCCGTCTTCCTGCACGGATACCGCCGGACCACCGATGACGTCGACCTGCTCGTGGAAGACACCGCCCAGGCCCGCTCGGCCATCGAATCTATCGGCGCAACCTGGGACGACAAACGTGCCGAGGCCCGCCTCGAAGGCGTGCCCATCCACCTCGTCCCGATCTCCCTCAGCGGCTCACCGCCCGCCGCCACCACCGAGATCCAAGGCGTGCTCACCGTCTCCCTCGCGGACCTCATCCGCTACAAGCTCCAACTCGGCCTCGGGCGCATCGAGCGAGCGAGAGACCTTGCCGATGTCGTCGAGCTCGTCCGCCGTGTCCCGCTCGACAAGTCGTTCGTCGCCAAGCTCCCGCGCGACCTGCGCCAGCCATTCCGTGAGATCGTCGACGCCGTCCGGCGCGACGAGCAATCCGATCAAGACGCCTACTAAAAGGTCTCCATGTGGCCGCATCCAACGCTCAGCAATCAGGGAAAAGGCACATCCGCCTCAAGATCCTCCGCCAGGAGGCCCAGGACAAGCTCCCTCGCTACGAGACCTTCGACGTCCAACCCGAGCCCGGCGCGAACGTCATCAGCTGCCTCCAGCAGATCGCCGCCCGCCCCGTCACCGCCTCAGGCGAACAGTCCACCCCCGTCGCCTACGACGCCGGCTGTCTCGAAGAAGTCTGCGGCGCGTGCACCATGGTCATCAACGGACGCGTCCGCCAGTCCTGCTCCTGCCTTATCGACCAGATCGCCCCCAACGACGGCGACACCATCACCCTCGAACCCATGACCAAGTTCCCCGTCATCCGCGATCTCTGGGTCGACCGCTCCCGCCTCTTCCACGCGCTCAAACGCACCAGTTCCTGGGTTCCCATCGACAGCATCTACGACCGAGGCCCCGGCCCCAAAGAGCTCCCCGACAAACAAGAACCCCGCTACGTCCTCAGCACCTGCATGAGCTGCGGCTGCTGCCTCGAGGCCTGCCCCCAGTACAACCCCCGCCCCGACGAGAAAGACTGGGACGAGGCCTTCATCGGCGCACACGCCATCAGCCAGGTCCGCCTGTTCAACCTCCACGACACCGGCAAACAACTCAAGAGCGAGCGCCTCGAAGCCCTCATGGGCCCAGGCGGCGTCAGCGATTGCGGCAACGCCCAGAACTGCGTCAAGGTCTGCCCCAAGGAAATCCCGCTCACCGAGTCCATCGCCGCCATCGGCAGGGCCGTCACCGTCCACTCCATCGCCCGCTGGTTCACCGCCCGCTAACTCACATGCAGCGGACGGTCCGACGGTGCCGTGGTCTGAGGAGGCTCTGCGACGAAGGCCACGAGCTCGGCGCGGAAGACGCCAAACCGTCGCCCGGTGCAGAAATCAAGAGCATCTGATGCTTCGGCGTGGCCTTCACTCGAAGACCCGCTCAGACCACGGCATCCCTCGTCGAACGCAACGCCCCTGCTCAATCTGCTCGAATCCCCACCTCCCGATAACCCGCCGAGCCCGCACGAACCACTCCCAGCCGCCTCGCCTCGCCCTCGCGACCGCCGCTCGCGGTCAACCCACCGCGAGCCCGGGTCGATGTCCGCCCGCGATGCTGCACACCAAAGAATCGACCCGCCAACCCGTCGCGAGCCTCCTGCTCGCCTCCTGCGCCATCGTCGCTCTCGCCTACTGGCTGGGCGCGGCCTGGCTCTCCAGCCGCGTCCTGGGCGTCCCCGGCGGCCTCTGGGCCGTCGCCGTCGTCTTCGCGCTGCTCCGATGGGGCGAACGCCTCGTCCTCGATGGCTGGATCGATCGCATGCGGTCCAGAAGCTCGATCGGCCTCGATTACCTCCGCGAGCGACTCCCGCAGGTCATCGAGCCGATCGCGGCGGTTCCCGACCGCCTCGCCCGCGCAGCTAGCGGCGCTCGCGACGGCTGGCGAGGCGACGAGCCCGAGAGCGGCTCGGTCTCCTACGGCATCTCCCAGATCCAGCCCTCCAATCGCCCCGCGCACGCAGCCACCCGCAACACCCGCCCGCGCGTCGGCATCGACCTCGCCGACCACCTCGCCAACCGCCTCATGCACACCCCCGGCTCCAAGCGCGTCGAGTGGGTCACGCTGCGCGCCCACGCCCTGCGCAACCAGGAGCTCTGCCGCGTCCACCGCCTCGACGCCGTCGTCCACGAGCACGCCGACGCCCTCTGCATCACCCCCGCCGACACCGGCCCGCTCGAGCCGACCTGGGCCGACTGGTCCGACCCCGCCTCGCCCATCACCTACGCGACCGTCTTCCCGATGCGGACCGACGCCGCCCGCATTACCCTGGGCCAGACCCAGTTCGCCGACCCCACCGAGCGCGACATCGCCGCCACGCTCATCGACGCGATCATCCACCTCCGCTCGGCCCCGCTGCGCATCGACTGCCAGCGCAACGCGCCCGCCGCCGACGCCCCCATGCGCCACCTCGCGGGCCTGATCGTCGATCACGAGCAGACCCTCGCGCACTGGCCGGCCTACCGCGCCGCCTGCCGGGCCATGACCGCCTGGCTCGGCGTCAACCCCGTTTCATGGGAAGACGCCGACATCCTCGAGACCGTCTCCACTTGCGTCCGCACGCTCAGCGATGAGCCCGAGGTCCACCTCCGCGCCGCGGCCATCCGCTTCGTCCTC
>JAJDDM010000091.1 GCA_029260315.1 Phycisphaerales bacterium
CGGTGGCGGTGGTGGATATCGCCGATCCGACGCGCCCGAGGGTGCTCGGTAGTTGGGAGTGCTCGAATCCATGCGCCAACGACGCCGAGAGGAATCCGTTTGACATCTCGCCGGCGGACGGCATGGTGTACGTCGCGCACGGCGCGGCGGGCACAGCCGTCATCGACTTCGCCACCGACCCATCCAACCCGGCCCTGGTCACATGGATGGAGCCGGACGGGCTCGCGCGCGGCGTCCACGTCAGCGGGAATCGGGCGTACCTGCTCGACTTCGGCAAGGGCCTGCTGATCCAGGACGTGACCGACCCCGGCAATCCTGCGCCCATTGGCCGCTACCACTCGCCCGGGCTGCTGCACGGGATCGCCCGCGAGGGGGATCTGCTGTTCGTCTCGGACGCTTACACGGGATTCACAATTCTGGACGTCTCCGAGCCGGGCACGCCGCGCGTGGTCGGCGTGTACGAGACGCCCGATTCGGCCGGCTCCTTAGAGCACCCCAACCTTAAAATCGCTGTCCTGGACGGGAAAGCGTACCTCTCCGCGGGCACGGCGGGAGTCGAGATCGTCGATGTGACGGATCCGACGGATCCCGTGCTCGAGGGCGCCTTCCGACTCGATGCCGACTTCGCTAACACGTTCACACAGGGCTTGGCGATGTCCACCGATCTTCGCCCCGGGCATCTCATCGCCCACGTCGGCCTCGCGCCTCTGCCGGGAGGTAGCCCGTGGCTCGTCAACCTCGACGTGACCGACCCGGCCTCGATCGTCGTGGATGGCTCTCTCTCTTTGCCGAAGTCCCCCGTCGCGATCGCGCTCGGGCGATCCCAGGTCGGCGACGAACATCCGGTCGCGTACCTGGCCAGGGACGGTGCCGCGAACGGCACGTTCATGACCGTGAACATCGACGCCTTGACGATCGACTATGACGGCCCGGGGCCGTCGCCCACGAGCGATGTCGCGGCGCGCGACGGCATCATCTACACCGCGAAGTGGTCAGCAGACCAGGCAAACGGCTTGCACGTCCTCGATGCTGCCGATCCGAGTAATCCTGTCCTGCTCTTTCGAAGAACGGGAAGATGTAATGCCGTGGCGCTCGATCACCCCTTGGTGTACGCGACCAAGGGCGAGCATCTCGACGTTTTCGACATGACCGATCCGAACGCCCCGGTGCTGCTGCTCGGGCGCGAGGGCGTCACGGCGTTCACAAGCCTGCACATAGACGGGCCTTGGCTGTACGCCGCCGTGGCGGAAGATTTGCGCCCCACTCGGCCGACGGGGACCGGAGGCGCCGGCCTTGTCGTCTTCGTCTCGTCCTGCTCGGGCGATCTCACGGGATCGAGCAACGCCAAGAATCCGGCGTACGGCGTGCCCAACGGCGTGGTCGACGCCGACGACTTCTTCTACTACCTCGACCAGTTCGTCGCGGACAACTTCGATGTCGCCGACTTGACCGGTTCGAGCAATCCGAACGATCCGGCGTACGGCGTGCCCAACGGGGTGATCGATGGCGACGACTTCTTCTTCTACCTCGACCTGTTCGTGCTCGGCTGTCCGTGACGCCGACGCCGGGAGCGCGAGATCATGCAATCCTCGCGGAGCGTGTGGTCGGTTAGCGATACATCACAGGCCCAACCGTCAGGGGGCGGGCGCCTTCGTGTTCTACTCGTGTCGCTCGAACGAAGGGCGGATGCGGCTCGTCGACGTGCCACCAGCCGTGGCTCTGCACGGCTGGTGCTCTTCGGGTGAGCTGTGCGAAACACCAACCGCTCAGAGCAGCGGTTGGTGGCACGGCGCTAGTCAGTTGCGCAATCACCCATTCATGTAGTCGTTGCGGCCAACGACGCAAAATGCTCTGATGGTCGGGCCTGTGACACGAACGCCGGCCCGTGACGAATGAGCTTGAGTCAAGGACATGGCATGAAGCGCTGGTTGGTCAGCGGGCTCACCGGCTGGGTCACGCAGGCACCCGTACCGATGCCGAAGGTGAAGGTCGAGGAGTTCGTGATCGTATTAATCTCACCGGCGTCGTAGATGATGTCCGCGGTCGTCGTGACGTTCTGGTTGATGTCGAGCAGGCTGCCGGCGTCCCGGATCTGGAATGCGCCCGTCAGGGCGGTGGCCGGGGCGTTGAACAGCAGGATGGGATTGTCGCTTGCCGTATCGCTGCCAACGTGCCACACACCACTGCCGCTGATGACGAGGCCGCTCATGAGTTGGAGGATTCCGACCGCGTTGGCGCTCACGGTGCCGTTGTTGGCGAGCGCGCCGTTGCGGGTCTCAGGCCCCATGGGGGCAAGCCCCTGAATCTTCATCCGACCTTCGATGGTCACATTGCTCGCGGCGGTGAGGGTCTTGTCGTACTGGATCTGGATCTTGGCGCTGTCGTCCTGACCGATGACCCTGCCGTCGCCGCCAAGTGTCAGTGATTCGTCGATTCTCAGAATGGATGTCGAGGTGTCCAGGAACAGTCTGCCATCGATCGTGTGCGTGTCCGAGCTGGTCAGCCTGACAATGCCGGATCCCACCAAGAGATCTCCGCCCGTCCGGATATCGAGGGCAGCGAGCCCGAAGGTGCCGTCGATCGTGAGCTGGTGGGTAATGGCGTCCACATCGGCGCCGGCCAGGATGTCCAGACAGCCGACGACCTCGTCGCTGGCAAGAAAGACGAAGTGACGGGCGATCGCCTTGTCGCCGGTGGCGGGGACGTTGGACGTGTTCCGCCAGCAGTCGCAGCCATCCACCCACTCCTCCCATGTGTCCGAGTCGCCCCATGCTCCGGAGACCCTGCTCTGAAACTTCGCGGCAAGCGCGGTGGTGCCGGACAGGATCACGATCGCGGCGATGAGCATCTCTTTCTTTCGCATCTGCAACCTCCCCATGCACGGAATCCGGCGACCGGTTCTCAACTGGATACGCGCCAGCATCGCGGACGCCGGTGCAAGCAAATGACCCCACCCCCCGTGTCCGGGGGGCGGGGATCAGATCTATCTCCGTTCAAGGAGTGTCAGGGGCACGCCGCGAAGGATGTGTTGGTCAGCGGGCTCGAGGGCTGGGTGACGCAAGCTCCCTGGCTATCGCCATCGGGGCCAACGTCGGGATTGTCGCCGAAGGTGAAGCTCACGGAGTTGGTCTGCGTGTTGATCCCGCCATTGTTATAGGTGATGTCCACGTTCGTCGTGACGTTCTGATTGATGTCGAGCAGGCTCCCTTGGTCGTTGATCAGGAATGTACCTGTCAGGCCGGTGGCTTGGGTGTCGAACCGCAGTATGGGATTGTCGGTCGACGTGCTGCTACCAAGTTCCCATGCGCCGCTGCCGCTGACAATACGGAGGTTGGTCACGAGTCTGAAGACCCCTGCCGCGTTGGCTTTCACGGTGCCGTTGTTGACAAACGCGCCATAGTTGGTTTCAGCCCCGCCAGGCGCGAGCCCTTCAATTTCCATGCGGCCCTCGACGGTGAGGCCGCTTGTCAGCGTCTTGTCGGCTGCGATCTGGATCTTGGCGCTGTCATCCTGGCCGCGGATCATGCCACTCCCACTCGACGGGTAGTCCGCTGCGAACTTGAGTACAGACGACGAGGTTGACATACGAAGCTCGCCGTCGATTGTGAGCGAGGCGCCGCTGTTGTAAGTGAGTGTCGTGCCGGTGGCAACATCGACAACGCCGCTGGATGAGACATTGAGTGTGCCGTTCAGCGTCACTGCACCGCTGCTGACGGTGAGGGTGTTGGCGTTCGAGGTCACCGTGCCGCCGGAGTCGATGATCAGAGTAGCGATCGCCTCGGCGCTGGTGAGCGAGATCGTGTGGCCGTTCCGCACGGTCGCCTTTTCGCCGGCGATCGGGAAATCACCGGGAGCTGGATCACCCCAGGATCCGTTATATATCTGCCAGGACGAGGTAGTGCCCCAGTTACCCGTGGCCTTGCTGCGGAAGTCACCGTTCTGCTGCGCGTTCGCCGCGCCGATGACCGTGAAGGACGCCAATGCCGCCAGAATCGTTTTCGTTCGCATGTGCGAACTCCTTTGTGCTGCGGGGATGCGCAGATTTCGCTAACATCCCCAGGTCCGTGTTCACGGGCCTCCGCGGCGTGCGATTGCCATATCCGTGCCGCGGGGGCCCATTTGTGCGCACACCGACCACCGGTGTGCTCGGGGGTGTGCTCGGGGGAGGAGTTCTCCTCCGTGGCATGAGGCTCCCGCCCTCACCACTTGGCGGGAGCCCCGGCCTGGTACTGCCCAGGCCTGGTACTGCCCAGGCCTGCCTCCTCCTCTCGCTCAGTTCCGGTTCACCTCCTCCTCCCTCCGGGCGATCGTGGCCCGCCGCGCCCCGGGCCCGTGCGGTGGGCGTCCGTGACGCGGCGGGCGGAAGAGGCTCGCGGACATTTTTCGGCGTGGATCCTGGAGTTCGGGCGGCCGACGTCGGCCTAAACTGCTATCTTGGGCAAGACATGAGCTGATGATCCCGAGGTGATCCACTTCCCCGTCTCCCGCCTCTTCCCTCGCTTGACATACTTGAAGTCGTTGGCGGCTTCAAAAATGTGAACGAAAGCGGCGAAAAAGCGGGGGATCTTCATGGAACGCCAAAGTTGCGGGGATGACGAGCATCGCGAGGAGTCCGACGCGGGCTCTGCCTGCGTCCCGGGCGGGCTCGATCCGCTCGGGAGTCTCGTCGGAAGGGTCCGCGCCGGCGACCGCGAGGCCGCCGCGGAGTTCGTGGAACGCTACTGGCCCCGGGTCCGCAGGAGGATCCGGCGGCGGCTGGGCAGACAGATGCGGCGGCTGTACGACTCCGACGACATCTTCTCGACCGTGAATCGGCGATTTGACCAGATGGTCGACGCCCAGAAGGTCCGTGCGGTGAGCGAGCAGGAGCTGATGTCACTCGTCCAGCGCATCGTCAATGGCGCCGTCGCGGACAAGGCCCGGGACTTCGCGAGGCTCACCCGTGCGGAGCGTGCGGACTCGGAATATGTGCTCTGGTTGCAGACGCGGCGGCGTGCCGCCCCTCCACCGGAGCATGGCGAGATTCAGCGTTTGGCTGGGCTTCTGGACAACGCAAGAGACAGGCAGGTACTCGAGATGCGACTGGCCGGATCACGATTCAAGGCTATCTCTCGGGCCACGGGGCTCAATCCGAGGGCGGCGCGAAAACGCTGGCAGCTCATTCGAGAGAAGCTCCGGCAGGCGGGCTATGGAGGGCCGTCCATCGGCGAGGACAGACCGGATTAGCGGTCCAGCAGCGCCCGAGCGCGCTGGACAACCTCCGGATCCTTCAGCGGCTCGTAGCCGCGAATCTCGGCGAGCACCTCGAGCGCGATCCGATCGGCGTCGGTCAGCTCGTTGACCTTTTCCGCTTCTGCCAGGGCCTCGGCAAGGAGCGCCGCGGAGACCTCCAGCGTGCGGTGCTCCCGGTCGGTGAGCGGACGATCGGCCTCGAATCCGAGGATCACCTGGGCGACGGCGGCCTGACGGATTCGTCCGACCGCCCTGACCCAGGGATCATCCGCACCCAGAAAGCGGACCCACGCGGACTCGTTGTGCTCGAGAACCCTCGCCGCCTCGGCGATCTCGCCCGAACGGTATAGCGCTATGCCGAGCCCGAGCTCCCAGAGCACCGTGCGAAGGTCGTGCTCACCCCAGGAGCTCTCCGCGTCGCTGACGATCTTCCGGAAGTGCGGCACCCGCATCGTCCAAAAATACTCGACGCCGAGAGCATCCATGTATTCCGCGCCGTAAATTTGCTCGGCGACCGCCAACATCGGAAGGAGCGCAGTTCGCTCGCGGTCTCGAAGATTCCGGATTGTGGGCACGAGCGTGAGAATTGCCTTTTTCACGAAGTCCTCGCGGAACAACTTGGTCGCCTCGGCAATCGCTGCCTGCATCTGGCTCTCTCGTTTCTGTCGCATAGCGTCGGCAACATAGAAGAGCGCAGCCAGCGCGGCGAGCGCCGCGATAACGAGCGTCACTGAGAGTACCGGACGGCGACGACGCCATAGCGACACACGGCGAAGGAAGCTCGGACGAGTCCAGGAAATCGGGCGCTTCGCCAGCCAGTCACGCAAGTCGTCGGCGAACGCCGCCGCGGACTCGTGTCTCTCCGAGGGATCCTGCGCCATCGATCGACGGCAGATAGCCGAAAGGTCCCGATCCAGATGCGTGGCGTGTGCGAATGGATCCCGAACGGCGGGTCGATCCGTCTCGCCTGCCAGAAACGCGCGTGCCGACTCGAGCGTTGCGCCGTTGGGCAGGGCGCCTGTGAGCATATGGAAGAGCAGCCCCCCGAGCGCGTACAGATCGGCCCGTATCGTGAGCGCATCGGACGCCATTCGAAAACGCTCGGGCGCCATGAACGCGATGTTGCCGATGGGTGCCGCCGCCCGCTCGTCGCCGGGTGAGTAACTCTCACGGAGCCTGACCGCGACGCCAAAGTCCACGATCTTGGGCTCTCCCGAGCCGCTCAGAACGATATTCGACGGCTTGAGATCGCAGTGCAGCACCCCCGCGTTGTGCATCGCCTGGAGGCCGAGGGCGATGCGCCGCATGATCTCGACGGCCTGGCGGCTGGGCATGGGGGTCTCGTCGGCTCTCAGTCGCTGGTCGAGCGAGCCGCCCGACAAATACTCCGCAACGATGTAGGCGCCCTCGAAGGGAACGAACCCCGCGTCCAGCACACGCACGACACTCGGGTGCTCAACCCGGCGCATTTTGAGGGCCTCGTCGAGCAGTGATTGCTGCATACTCTCATCGACGGTCGTGCCACGGAAGAGCTTCAGGGCGACCGTCGCCTCGTGCTCGTCGTCGGACAGTTGGCGATCCGCGGCGAGAAAAACCTGCCCCGATGCTCCCGCGCCGAGCACTTGTTTGAGCAGGTAGCGACTCGGCCCGCTCGCGAGCGCGGGCCCGAAATCTCGCGGCAACTCGCCCGCGGAGATCCGACGCAGTTCCTTGCCGAGCGTGCTGGCAGAGAGCACCGAGTTCGTCAGTGACGCTGATTCGAGGATAGCCTCCTTGAGGCTCGGATACTGGCAAATCAGCTGATCAACGATCGTCGTCGGGATCACGCTCGACTCCGCAAGCGAGCGCATGCTCGCCTCGAGCGCGGCATCGAGCGCGTTGGGAAGATCTACCAGCATCGGGATGGCTTCGAGATACATCTCCAGGTTGACCGGACATCCCGAAGCGAGTCGAGCCTCCGCATGGCTCTCTATCAGCTCGGCGAGATGCTCATCATCGACGTGTTCGGATAGACGGGCAATCGCTCGCACTCCCGCCAGCGAGCCAGTCGAGACCGCCTCTCTCTCGTCTGGTCGGAGCTCGCTGAATCCCCTCATGTTCGACTCGCATCCCTAGTTCGCCGTCTCTCGAAGTGTCTGGCGGATTCGTTGCCATCGCTTGCGCACCCGCGCAGGCGAAACACCAAGAAGATCCGCGATGACACCGTGCGGCGTGCCACGAATCCAGAGATCCGTGATTTCGCGGTCCATCGGGTCGGCAATCCGACTAATGCGGTCTCGGATCATCGCATGATCGTCCTGGTTCTGGGCATTCTCCGCTGGCGTGCTGTCGGATGCGCATGTGTGCGGTCGGTCCGCCGCGCCCTCCGCGCCCTCACTCCTCCGCATCCGATCGTATGCCCGGCTCTTATCGATGAACGCGTTCTCCACCACGCGGTTGACAAACGACCACAGCTCGGCCTCGGTGGTCGCTGTCAGCCGACCCGACCGGACGTAGCGGTCGAGTCTTCTGCACACGGTTGAGAGGAGATCCTGCGAGTCGAACAGACGACGGACGACCCTGTTGAGCCGTCGCCGAATACGCCGGCGGACCCTTGGCTCAAACCGATCCATGAAAAGAGCGGCCGCCTCGCGATCGCCCGCCTGCATTCGCGCGAGCAGGTCGCTGGCCCGGACAGCTACACCATCAGCACCAGCACCTTGACCGGGCTCCCCCGTCACAGGTAGTCCGATCAGCTTTCTCTCTCCCGCAGCGCCACCCATACTTCGGATCCCGAAAAATTCGGCAACCGTTGTCACACACTCCTGTGCATCGTCGTCCTCGCGCGTGATCGGGCCCCGCATGTGATCGGGCCCCAAAATAGGGAGCAGACGATGCCGAAGAACCTGGCTGGACAAGGATATGCGCGGAGTTCCCGCGCCGGGCGGCTCCGCGCGGCGGGAACACGATTCGGGTGCATGGGACGATTTCCTATCGCACGGGGAGGGAGGGTTGGCATTGCGCTGGGGCTTATCGGAGCTACCGTTGGTCTGAGTACGCCCGCGCCTGGTCTCGCCAACCCACCCCCGGGTACTGCCGCTGGCGCACTCGCAACAGAAGACTGGATAGACGCCCTGGAAGATCTGCTGTGCCTCCTTTACCGGATCTATGGCGGCGATTGTGCGGATTTCGACAATCTTGGGCTTGATGGGATACACGTTGTCCTAGCGAGCGCAGTTCTGTCGCCGGGAACCGGCACCCCCCCCGACCCGACACAAGTAGCAATTACGCTCGATATCGATGAAATCGTGCTGCTTCATGGCGCGGAGATCGACGCGGGCTGGGGCACCGGCCTCGCACAGGACTACTTGGATCTCATGGAGATCACTCGCTTGACTGGTCCATGATCGGGAGGGGCTGCTGTCCCAGGTTGATCCACAGCGTCCTCGTGGACTGTCGACACGCGACCGTGCGCGAAGGAGACACGTCTGTGCCAATGACCAGACCCTCCGTGCGACGCTCGCCGAGCAGGCCGTGCGGTGCTGAGGCTCCTGATTTTCCCGTGCGATTACGGAATCAAGCTGTGAACTACTCAGAGCACCGCGCGGCCATCCTCACGGGCAATCAGGGTTCGGCAAGCATCTCTTACATTCGAGATAATGGATCCGGACAGTTCTTCCCGCAGATTCTGATTCCAGTGGAAAGGTCGCCAAGTCGACCTGCGGCCTGTGATGTGAACGGGGACGGGCTTTCCGACCTCCTCGTGGCCAATGCGATTGATGATGACATCTCCGTGGTGCTGGCCTTGGGGGGCAACAGCTTCGCGGCTGAAGAGAGGTATTCGGACGGAGGAGAAGAACCTCACGATGTTCGGTGTGGGGACTTCAATGGCGACGGGCTGCCAGATCTTGTGACCTCAATGGTACGAGCAGCGATATGTCCTTGCTCATTGGGCACGGAGATGGGTCTTTCGATCCAGGAATACTGTTCCCGGTCGGAACCGCACCGCAAGGCGGAGAGGTATTTGATGCCGACGACGACGGCGATCTGGATTATGCCGTCGCCAATCGCATATATCGAGATATCACCCCCTTGTTGAACGTGTGCGCCCCGCCGCCAACGCGAATCACGGACCAGCCGAATGATGTGATTGTCGAGAACGGAGATGGGCCGGCCACGTTCGTTGTTGGAGCGGAGGGAGAAAACCTCACATATCAGTGGCTACGCGACGGCGTGGAGGTGACCGATGGAGGCAACGTCAGCGGCGCGACAACGCCGATGCTCCGTATCAACCCGGTTCGAGGCGAGGACACCGGGCGGTACTCTGCCCGCGTGCGCGGCGATCACGGGGAGGTGCTCAGCGAAGAGGCTCGGCTCGGAGTGCTGATCGCGTGCATGGCAGACATCGACGCCGCAGACTTCTTTACGTTTCTGGATTTCTTCGCCGCCGGCTGCCCGTAGGGGGGTTTCTGTCGCCGCGACCCAACTTTGCGTCGGATCGCGGATTCTGAGCCGGCACACGCGAAGGGCTCGATCGAATCCCCCTCTCCGCTTTGCCCGCAAAGTGCGCCACAATCAGCGGCTTCCAACGAATCACATCTCGTGAATCGCTGATCCAGCGCCGTGCCAAGCTGCTGCCATGAGGTGCCGATGCCCCTTGGTGTGATCCGCCATCTATGAACGGAGGAAGCGTTCGAAGAGCGCAACTGACGCATCCCCCCGCGCAAGAGCGGGTCCATGCCATCTGCCGCCAAGGAATCGGCGATGGCCGTCTGAGCTTCGCGTTGCATCTCGCCACGCAGCGCTTCCTCGCGGGCGCATTGGTACAACATGCCGACGCCCACTCGGCGTGTGCCGCACGCCAATCAAATCCTGCGCCCGACACTCCCGCCGTCTCAGACAGAAGACCCGGAAAAGCAGGACAAGCTCGCACACGCCGAGAGACTCGGGGGGCCGGAAGGTCGATGACCTCAAAGCCCGCGCGACTCAGCCGTCCAGGGCGGTCCGTGCCCGCGCTATTCCATCGGCGTACTCCGACCGATTGGCCAGCTCAAACGCCGACTCGTACGCAGCGAGAGCCTCGGCGTATTGGCCCTGCGCCTCGTGCGCGACTGCTAGCCCGAAGTACGCCTCGGCACGCCGATCCCGGTTGCTCGTTCCGTCAACAAGCTCTTGAAAGTGCGCCACCGCCTCGTCCCACTTCTCCGTCCGGAGCTTGCCGACCGCATCACGAGCGGAAGAACTCGACATCGTCACGGTCACGGGGAACTCACCGCCGTACTCCGGATCCTCTACCGAAACGACCGCTTGCAGCGCCGGATCAGGTTCGCCATCCCCCTCCGACGTAAAGGGCATGCTCTCGCAGCCGCCGACGGCCACGGTGAGCGAGACCAGCGCGATACCCAGCGCCGATGCGGTACGCTTTGTCATAACAGAATCTCCTTTCGATGCGAACCTGAGCACGAGACGACCGCCTCGCCCACGCGAAAACTTTAGTCCCATGATACCCGATAGAGCTGGTACGGCATGAGCGCGACCAGCTTCGCGTATGCCATCTCCACCTCGGCGAACTCGGCCCTCGCCGGACCGGCACGCTTGCGAACCAGCGGCTTGCGGAGATCGATCATGGATTGGACCAACTCGCGAGTCGACAAGTTGATGAGATCCAAGAGCAGATCCCTCTCAACCGCGCCCTGGCGTGCTCTGCGAATCTGATCCACAATACCCCGCTGGCGAGCACGGATCGACGCTTGTGCCCCATCAAACACACTCATGTCGGCCTGCCCCTTGAGCTCGAGCTCGCCGATCAGATCACCCAGATCGTCGATGTCACGCTCGATCTTCGCGATCGACAGCTCGATCGACTCCTCGGGACGCTCCCGCAAACTGCTGACGAATGACGCCGCGGCGGTCGCCAGCAAAACCCCCGCCACCGCCTCGTTGTTGCCATTCAACGCCGCCACCCCGCCCGCCGCCGCGATCGCCGCGGTCTTCTGCTGAGTCGCCTGCTTCTCCGCGGCCGCAAGCGCGGCGGCACGGTCCCCCTCCAGCGCCGCCGTCCCGTCGATCCCCGTGCCCTCTCGCAGTGCCACGGCCCACGCCGCCTGCGCGTCCGGGGATCCGCTCGCCGCCGCCTCCGCCGCCCAATGCCCCGCCTGCTGCGGGCTCGGCGCAACGCCCAACCCGTGACGATACATATAGAACAACGCCGCCATCGCGTCCGGATCCCCCGTCGAGGCCTGCGACCGCGCGAACGCGAACCGATCCTCCCACACCGGATCATCCGAGAGCTCGCCGACAGAGGTGTCCAGCTCGGCACGGAAGCACAACACGTTCAACGCCTTGGACTGCAGCCGGTCCAGTTGCCGCTGAAACCGCTCGTCCTCCGCGTCGTGCTCCAATAACTCCTCGATCTCGATCGCGCCGCGCCCCTGACCGCCGCCCTGCTGATCTGCAAGAACCGTGAGGATCGCCTTCTCCGCCTTGGCCAACCACATCTCTCGGGGCTTGGGAACGAACACGAACTCCCCGTCGCCACTGCTGCCGCCATACGGACGAAGCTGCGGCGTCATGTGACGCTCGCCCTCCATGTACGACATCACCGCGTCGACCCGCTTGGTCACCTCCTGATGCATCGCCGAGAGCGACTGTCCCACCTCTGGAGCATTGCTCAGCACACCGAGCAACTCGTAGGTAAACACGCCGTGCTTGATCGCGCTGGGAGCCAAGTTCGACCTGATGTGCTCATAACCGCGCGACTTCTCGCCGTGCTCGATCGTCTCCTGGCCGCCGGTGCCGGCGGTGAAGAGCAATCGTGAACGGTTCGTGAGCAGGCGATAATGACGAAAGAACGCGATCTGCGCATCAAACTCGGCGCTCGCGCCGCCACCGCCGCGAGTGGCCAGCCCCGAGAAACACGCGTCAAAGATACCCACCACATGCTTGCAAGGGAGCCTCATGAGAGACTCGCTGAGCCCGTCCATGCGGATCGAACCCTCGATCACCCTCGCGTCATGCTCCTGCGTAACGCGCTCCCGCTCCCATAACTCCTTTGCGAGCCGCACCGCCTCGGCAAACTCCTCGTCCGTCTGACCGGGCTCGTCCTCCGTTGCCTCCCGCCTCAACGGCGGCTCGAACGGCGTCTTCTCCGTGAACGACTCGCGCACGTCATCGATCGACAACGCCGTCAGATCCTGACCGATCTTCGGCACAAAGTAGCCCACGCGCTGCGGACCCAGAGGATCAGAACCCGCCACGCTGTTGCCATGCCCGGCGAAGAAGAATATAAACCCGTCCTTGGATCCCAACGCCCCGCGGTACTCCTCCAACGCCGACAGAATCTCACCCTTCGTCGCGTCTCGGAGAACGCGCACCCGATAGCCGTACCGCTCCCTGAGAACACGCCCCAGCTCCTCGGCATCATCGATCGCGTAGCTCAGCGTGTTCAACCGGCTGCTGGAGTAGTCCTCGACCCCCACGACCAGCGCATGAACCTCCTCGTACGGCGACGGCAGCCTCTGCTGGCCATACGAAACACAGGCCTGGGCGATAACAACAAGCACAACAAACGATTGCGTTAATCTCATGTGTCGGCCCTCTCGCCGGTTCCGGCCCGTGCTAATCAATCTTCACTGGGAACGACCTGCCCGAGAGCGCCCACTGTGGAGACTCGATCGCGCCGCCGATCACCTCGATGAGCTGGTCCGCCCACGCGCGAAAGTTCGGCCTGCCGGTGAAGGCGTCGGACGACCTCGCGGCGCTGCCGAGATCAAAGTCAAAGGTCTGATCCTCCCACACCGCGTGGAAGTGCTGAGGCAGCTCCGGCGTCGCCGCCAGCAACCGCCCGTCACTCAGCGCGGCGTTGATCTTCGACGCAAGAAGTTCCCCGTAGCTCTCGTTCAGATCGCCCGCATTCATGTCATCCTCAGACTGACTCAGGGCGCCGGCGAACTGCTCCCGCACGACTTCCTCCGGTATGGTAACCGTCATCAACGTCGTCACACCGCTCCGATCGAGCTTCCAGCTGTCACTCGCCTCGTTGATCGTCCGTTTGTCCCAGACGCTCGCCTTGCCCCCCTCGATCGCGACGAGGAATACCGACATCCCCGGCGCAGAGCCGCCCACAGCCATCGTGATTCGGGACTCCGGCTCCGGGGCAAAGCTATTAGACGTCATCGGTTGAGGCGGGATTCCCTCGAACGTCCCGTACGGCTGGTAGAGCCTAAGCTTCGTCGGCACCAGCGCCGGCCGGGTGATCACAACCTCCGCCGGCTCATCGAACGCCACGGACGTCGGCTTGCCGCGCTTCGAAAAATCACGCAGCCATCCCGAAACGGGCACGGCGGTCGCCACGAGCGTCAGAGACGCGATGATGAATCCCCACTTCCGAAACTTCCTGGTCATCCGGTGCTCGTGAGCCTCCATCACCTGCTCGAGCTTCTGCACCAGATCCAGAGTCTCCTGCGCACACTCCTCACAAAGCTCGGCCTTCCGCTTCAACGGCTTCGGCTCCAGCCGGCGTGTCGCACTCGGCTCAACCGCCCGCAGCTCCTTGACTCGAATGTCAAAGCACGCCTCGCACAGAGGCTCGCTCTCCGTCTGAGAGCCGTCCCCGAGAGCACTCACACTCAGCGTGAGCGTGATCTCTCCCATGTCATGCGCCGTCGGCACGCCATCGCCATCGCGCGACGGCCCCGGAGCGAACCGCACGTCGAACAGCCCGGGCATCTTGCGCACGGGACTCCACGCCCGCAATCTCTGCTCGATCCTGGATCGAGCGAGTTGACCCAGGCCCTCATCGGCATCTTGTGGAGACACCACCTTGACCGTAACAAACTTGAAATCCGCCGACTTGGATCGAGGTTCCCGCACTGCCTGTGCCATACCGCCACCTCCGCCCTTGCAGACATCATTGGTTCAAGCGTGAACGCTGAGCATGATGTTAGGCCCAGGCACCGGACGCGTTGCACAGACAAGTGGCCCACAGGATTTCATCGGGATGACCGTGCCCCGTTGCCCGGCACGCCCGGCACACCCAGTCAATTCGCATGAACCTCGCCGCCCTCTTATGTGTCGCCGCGGACCGCCGCCGCAGAGCAACGAACTCGACACGAACCGTGTCAACGCAAGCACAGTTCTGAGTCGGCTCCCGGCCGAATCATGCAATATGTGCCGACAAATCAGGTATCAACCCGAATGCCATCCTGACAAACCTCGCGACCTTGTTGGCCGTGTGCCGAACCGATCAGCTCGATCGCCCCGGCGCTGACCACCGCAACCGCAGCGCGTTGGCGATCACCGACACCGAACTGAAGCTCATCGCCGCCGCCGCGATCATCGGGCTCAGCAGCACCCCAAAGAACGGATACAACACGCCCGCCGCGATCGGCACCCCCAGGGTGTTGTACGCGAACGCGAAGAACAGATTCTGGCGGATGTTCCGCATCGTCGCCCGGCTGAGCTCGCGCGCCCGCACCAGCCCGTTCAGATCCCCGCCCACCAGCGTGATCGCCGCGCTCTCGATCGCCACCCCCGCCCCGGTCCCCATCGCCACCCCGATATCCGCCTGCGCCAGCGCCGGCGCGTCGTTCACGCCGTCGCCGGCCATCGCGACCTTGTGCCCCTCGCCCTGCAACGTGCGCACGATCTGGGCCTTCTGATCGGGCAGCACCTCCGCCTCCACCCGATCGATCCCGAGTTGCTCCGCGATCGCCTGAGCGGTCGTCCGGTTGTCCCCGGTCAGCATCACGATCGCAAGCCCCATCTCGTGCAGCGCCGCGATCGCGTTCCGCGTCGTCTCCTTGATCGGATCCGCAACGCCCAGCAGTGCGCTCAGCCGCCCGTCGATCGCCCCGAACATCGCGGTGCCGCCCTGCTTGCGATGCTCCTCGGCAGCCCCGGCAAGCGGGGCGATATCAACCCCCTCATCCTCCATCAGCGCCGGCGATCCGATCACCACCCGAGCGCCGTCCACCGTCGCCACGATCCCCTTGCCCGTGATGCTCTCGAACGCCGAAGCCTCCAGCCGCTCATCGGCGCGCTCGTCCAGACCATCCACGATCGCCTCGGCGAGCGGATGCTCGCTGCCGCGCTCCGCCCCGCCCAGCAACGCGAACACACGCTTCTCTTCCAGCTCCCCGCGCACCTCCGCGACGACGAGCTTCGGCCTGCCCTCGGTCAGCGTCCCCGTCTTATCGACCACCACCGTATCAATCGACTCGAACGCCTCCAGCGCCGCCGCGTTCTTGATCAGCACCCCCTGCTTGGCCCCCCGCCCCGCCGCGACCATGATCGACATCGGCGTCGCCAGCCCCAACGCGCACGGACACGCGATGATCAGCACCGACACCGCCGCCACCAGCGCGTAACTGAACGCCGGAGACGGCCCCACGAGCAGCCACACAACGAACGAGATGATCGCGACCAGAACCACCGCCGGCACGAACCACGCCGCCACCGCGTCGGCAAGCCGCTGGATCGGCGCACGCGACCGCTGCGCCTCGGCGACCATCTGCACGATCTGCGCAAGTGTGGTCTCCGCGCCAACCCGCCGAACCTCCATCACGAACGAGCCGGCCTTGTTCACCGTCCCCCCGGTCACCTCGTCCCCCGCGCTCTTCTCCACCGGCACCGGCTCGCCGGTCAGCATCGACTCATCCACCGTGCTCCGCCCCTCCACCACCTCGCCGTCGATCGGGATCTTGTCGCCCGGCCGCACCCGCACCCGGTCGCCCACCGAGAGCGCAGCGACCGCAACCTCCTCGTCCGACCCGTCGGCGGCGATCCGCCGCGCCGTCGGCGGCGCAAGCTCGAGCTGCTCGCGGATCGCCCCGCCGGTTTGACGCCGCGCGCGCAGCTCCATCACCTGCCCCAGCAGCACGAGCGCCACGATCACCGCCGCGGCCTCGAAATACACCCCCACCCGCCCCGACTCATCCCGCAGCGACTCGGGAAACAGCCCCGGCGCCGCCGTCGCCACCACGCTGAACACATACGCGATCGACACCCCGATCGAGATCAGCGTCCACATGTTCGGGCTCAGCGTGCGGATCGACCGAACGCCCCGGACGAAAAACGGACACGCGCACCACAACACCACCGGCGTCGCAAGCGCCAGCTCGATCCACTGCCTCGCCCCCGAACCGATCCACGCCCCGATCGGATCGCCGAAGAACATCTCGCCCATCACCGACACAAGCAGCGGCAGGGTCAGCACCGTCGCCACCCAGAACCGTCTGGTCATGTCCCGCAGCTCGCTGTCGTCCTGCTCTACGCTCGCGTCCAGAGGCTCCAGCGCCATCCCGCACTTCGGACAATCGCCCGGCCCTACCTGCCGCACCTCCGGATGCATCGGGCAGGTGTAGATCGCGTCCTTCGCCCCCTCCCCTCTCGCACCGCCATGCCCCCCATGGTCCTTGTGCCCACCGTGTCCCCCGCCATGCGAGCAGCACGAATGCTCGCCCTCCTCGCCGTTCTTCGCCGCGACGTACCGCGCCGGATCGGCCCGGAACTTCTCTGCGCATCCCTCGCTACAGAACAGATACTCCCGGCCTTCATGCTCCTCGCGCGCCGCCTCCTTGCCCGCCTCGACTGCCATGCCGCAGACCGGGTCGCGCTTCGACCCGCCGTCATCTGTCGGCCCAACGGACTGACGAATCGCTTGATCCGACATCGCCCTACCTCGCGTTCTTGTACAACAGCTCGATCAGCTCATCGCTCGCGGCGTCGAGTTCCGCCCCGCCGCGCTTCGCCGCGTCCACGACACAATGCCGCAGATGATGCCGCAGCAGCTCCCGCCCCACCGAGCGCAGCGCCGACTGCGCCGCCGCGATCTGTGTCAGCACGTCCACGCAATACCGGTCGCTCTCGACCATCTGCGCGATCCCCCGGATCTGCCCCTCGATCCGCTTGAGCCGCGCCAGGTTCGCCGCCCGATCCTCGGCGCATACCTTCGATGTCGTTCGCTTAGTACCCATACCCCCCTATGGTATTATGCGGGCGGACCGATGTCAACCCGACTCCTTCCCCGGGTTTTCAATCCGCTTGATCGCCGGATCGCTCCCCGCCCAACCCCATGCGCCGGACGAACCACCACTCCGCCCCGAAGATCACACCCATCCCCCCCAGCGACACCCAGACCACCAGCGGGTCCGACACCCACTTGGCCCACAGGAACGCCCCCAGCACGATCGCGTCCAGCACCAGCGCCGCCAGCACCACCCACCCCCTGGCCCCCACATCCTCGCGCAGATATCGAAACACGCCCCAGTGGATCGCCATATCCATCACGATGTAGAACACCGCCCCCAGCGACGCGATCCGCCCGAGATCGAAGAACACCGCCAGCCCCATCGCCAGCACCGCCGTGTACACCAGCGTGTGCTTCTGGATCCGCCCGGGCATCCCGAAGTGGCTGTGCGGCACCAGCTCCATCTTCGTCAGCATCGCGAACATCCGCGACGCCGCGAACATGCTCGCGATGATCCCCGAGATCGTCGCCACGATCGCCAACCCGATCGTCAGCCACTCGCCCCACCGCCCCACCGCCGGCTTGGCCGCCTCGGCCAGCGACGAATCCCGCGCCGCCACGACCTCCTCGATCGACAGATTTCCGGCCACCGCAAGCGCCACAAGGAGATAGAGCACCGTGCAGATCACCAGCGAGATGATGATCGACCGCCCCACGTTCTTCTTGGGCTCGGTGATCTCATCGCCGCTGTTGGTGATCGTCGTGAAGCCCTTGTACGCCAGGATCGACAGCGCCACCCCCGCCAGGAACCCCCCGATCCCTCCGCCCATCTCGCCGCTGGTCGAGACCGCCTCGAACGTCAGCCCCGAGATCCAGACGCCGAGCCCCGCGAAGATCGCGATCCCCGCGATCTTGATGATCGCGGTCACCTTGCTCAGCGCGCCGATCACCTCGTTTCCCATCAGGTTGACGACGAACGCCCCCGCGATCAGCCCCACCGCGAGCACCGGCACCAGCCACGAACCCGACCCCTCCCCGAAGATCCGCAGCGTGTACGTCCCAAAGGTCCGCGCCACCAGGCTCTCGTTGATCACCATCGAGAGGTACATCAACAGCGAGCCCGCGGCCGTCATCACCCCCTTCCCGTACGCCTTCTTCAGGATCATCGCGATCCCGCCCGCCGACGGGTACTCGTTGCACACCTTGACATACGAGTACGCGCTGAACGCAACCACCAGCGCACCGCCCAGGAACGCGATCGGGAACAGCCCGCCCACCAGTTCGGCGACCTGCCCGGTCAGCGCGAAGATCCCCGCGCCGATCATCACCCCCGTCCCCATCGCCACCGACCCGAACAGGCTCAGGCTGTCCTTGCGATACTCATCGCCGTGCTCGTGCGAGCCGCCCGAGCCCGCGTCGCCGTCATGGTCCATCGCCCCGCCCCCCATCTCGCGATGCAACAACGCACGGCACCAGACCCCTCGCGGGTCGGCGCGCCCGGACATACTAGCGGCGCCGCAAACTCGCTCTCCGCCGGCCTCCCGAACGTTCTGCGTCAACTGGCGGAGAACTCGAACAGATGCGGATGACCGAGCGACGTGCCACCAGCCGTGGCTCTGCACGGCTGGTGCTTCTGGGAGAGCGCCATGAAACACCAACCGCTCAAAGCAGCGGTTGGTGGCACGACGCTGGACACGCGCGCAAGCATCCCGCCGCGAAGCACTTGTGACAAATGACCCAAATGGCTCCTCCCGCGAGCGGCCACCGAAACGCCGATCCCACGAAACACCCATCCCGCGACTACCATCAAACAGCAAGAAACGCGAGGTGAATCATGCACGAGCAGCTCAAGTCCGATGTCGAGAAGATCGTTGAAGAAGGCGAGCGCGTCTCCGAGCGCGTCCGCGACGCCGTCGAAGACGCCGCCGGCCGCGCCAAGGCCACGCCCTCCAGGCTCTCAGAGCTCACCCAGGCCGCCATCGACGGCGCCGTCAACGCCGCCGACCGTTCGGCGCCCGACAACCCCGAGAGCACCCTCCGCCAGGTCGTCGACGGCGTCACCGACGCCCTCCAGCGCACCGCCCAGGCCACCCGCCTCGCGGTCGAAGAAGCCGCCGGCGATGGCAGGGCCTACGCCGAGGACGAGCTCCACAGCGTCGCCGCCGACTTCCGCACCGTCGCCGACATGTTCGTCGAGACCGTCGAACGGGCCGCGACGGGTGCGCGCGACCAGACCTCCAAGCACGTCCACGCCCTGCGCGACCACGCCGAACGCACCTTCAACGCCGCCCGCCCCTCCATCGAGGACGCCGCCAAAGCCGCCGCGACACACCCGATCTCCCTCGCCGGCGAGTCCGTCGCCGCCACCGCCAAGCTCACCCGCGAGGCCGCCGGCGGGCTCTTCTCCGCCGTCGGCAAGCTCCTCCAATCAACAGGCGACCGCATCAGCCCCAAGGACAAAGCCGCCGGCGATCCGCCCGCCCCCTCGGACCAGACGCCCTCATGATCGCCGGGCCAGCCAAAGAAAGATCAGCCGCGCCGCCGCCGACAGGATCGCCAGAATAAACCCGATCGTCGCCACGACGGTCAGCGCCGAACTCTCGCGATCCACGCTGTCGGCCAGCACCAGCACCGCCGACCCGACGACCACCGACGCGATCCCCAGCGACCACGAGATGTTCATGCTCGCCCGCTCGACCTCATCGGTCAGCTCGTTCAGCCCCTTGTGGTCCAGCTGCATCGACAGGCTGTTCCGCCGGATCGATCGCAGCAGCCCCCCGATCTCCTCGGGCAGATCCTCGATCAGATCCGCGTAGCTCACCAGCGCGCCCTCCGCCCGCTCCTTGAACGCCCGCCACCCGTGCCGCTGACGCACCAGCCGCTCCACATGCGGATGCACATACTGCACCAGATCGAACTCCGGCGCGATCGACGACGCCACCGACTCGATCGTCGTCAGCGCTTTAATCAGATACACCACGTCCGCCGGGCAGCGCAGATGAAACCTCCGCAGCACCGAGAAGAACTCGTCCAGCAGTCGCCCCATCCGGATCGACTTCAGCGTCCCCTCGTGGAACTCGTCGATGAACCGCCAGACCGCCGACCGGAACGCCCGATCGTCCAGCATGGATGGGTCCGCGCCCGACAGCTCCACCGCCAGCCGCACCACCCGATCCAGATCCCCGCTGATCGCCCCGTAGGTGATCCCCGCGATCTGGTCCAGCGTCCGCGGCTCGATCAGCCCGGTCATCCCGCAATCCACGAAGCACAGTCGCCCCTCCTCCAGCACGAAGATGTTCCCCGGGTGCGGGTCGGCGTGGAAGAACCCGATCTTCAGGCACTGGCGGAACACCGCGTCCGCCCCGTTGCGCACGATCGCCTCGCGCTCCGGCGCCTCCAGCTCCGAGACGTCCAGGTCCGACAGCAGCGTCCCCTTGATCTCCTCCATCACCAGCACCGACGGCGTCCCCAGATCCCGGTAGACCCGCGGAAACGTCACCCCGTCGATCTCGCCGAAGTCCTCGTGCATCCGCTCCATCGAGCTCGCCTCGACCAGCAAGTCCGTCTCCCGATGGAGCTGCCGACTGAACTCGTCGATCACCGCTTCGGAATCAAACCCCATCGATTCGATGTGCGGGCTCACCAGCCGGCTCAGCAGCCGCATCAGCTCGATGTCCGCCTCCAGCCGCTCGCGGATCCCCGGCCGCAGAACCTTGAGCACGACGCCCTCGCCGCTGCGCAGCGTCGCCCGGTGCACCTGCGCGATCGACGCCCCCGCCAGCGCCTCGTGCTCGATCGACGCGAAGTCCCGCTCCAGACGCTCGCCCAGGTCGCGCTCCAGGAACGCCCCGATCCCACCATCGCCCTCCCACGCCACCGCCGGCACCTTGCCCTGCAACCGCTTCAGCTCCTCGATCCAATCCGCCGGCAACAGGTCCCGCCGCGTGCTGGCGATCTGCCCCAGCTTGATGAACGTCGAGCCCAGCTCCTCCAGCAGCAGCCGCACACGCACCGCCGTCGGGCGCTGGGCCGTCTCCTCCGCCACCGTCTTGTCCACGAACCGATCGAGACCGATCTCGCGCAGCACGGTCCCGAATCCGAACCGCGTCAACGCCCCGGCGACCTGCGCCGCCCGTGGCGCAGACCGCAACGCCGCCCCGATATGCACACGCCCTGTCACGGGCAGAGTCTATCCTCGACCGAACAGCCCCCTCGTCGCCGCCTCACCGCCCCAAAGCGCCCGGAGACCACCGCCATGACCAGCGACGCCGATCAGCTCGCCGAGGCCTGGGCCACCAACTGCCGCATCAACCGCCTGCTCCTCGACACAATCACCGACGAGGGCATGGACTGCACCCTCTCCAAACGCGGCGGCCGAGGCGTCGCCGGCGAGTTCGCACACGTCCACAACATCCGACTCGCCCACCTCGAAAAACGCGCCAAACACCTCGCCGTCGGCGTCCCCAAGCTCTCCCCCAGCGACCACCCGCCGAAGCAAGAACTCATCTCCGCCCTCGACGCCTCCGATCCCGCGATCGCAGAACTCCTCCTCGCCGTCGCCGACGCCAAGCCCAAGCACCGCGGCTTCCGCAAGGGCATCTTCACCACCCTCAGCTACTTCATCGCCCACGAGGCCCACCACCGAGGCCGCATCCTGCTCACGCTCAAGGTCTCCGGCCACACCCTCGACAGAAACACCCAGATGGCAATCTGGGCCTGGGACCAGCTCTAGAACGACGTGAGCTCAATCGAAGCGGGCGGCATCACAGGCCCGACCGTCAGAGCGCTTTGCGTCAACTGGCGGAGAACTTGAACAAATGCGGATGGCCGCGTGACGTGCCATCAGCCGTGGCTTTGCACGGCTGGTGCTTCTGCGGTCGCGCCATGAAACACCAACCGCTCAAAGCAGCGGTTGGTGGCACGACGCAAGACACGCGCACAAGCATCCCGCCGCGAAGCACTCGTGACAAGCGACGCAAAAGGCTCATCAGGGAGGGCGTCTACCGGCCCCTTTCTCCTCTACCACGCCTCGTATGTTCGCGCGTCCACATCCTCCTTACGAACAGATGACGAGCCAACACCGCGCACGGATTCGAGCAATGGAAGAAACATGAAGGACGAATGAACGCCGTCCCGGCCGGGCCCGCGATGATCCGCCCGCCGACCACACGCTGCGAACGCGCTCAATCCGCACTAAAGAAAGCGACTCGAACCCATTCCGCACCGAGCCCGGTTCGCAAACGCACCCGGACGCCGGACCTGAGGCTCTGCGAAGGTCCGGATCCGCGTTCACCCTGCGCCCATCCCCGCCGAACGCGCCCGCAAAGCTCTCACGCCCAGCCCGCCTCCACAGCCAAACCTCGAACGCACATCACAAAAAAACGCCCGGCACTCGCCGGGCGCTCGCGATCAAAGGCGTCGATCTCTCAACCGCAACCCTGCGCAAACAGGTCCAGATACCCGAAGAAATCATCCGCGTCGATATCTCCGTCCTCGTCGATGTCCGCCCGCTCATCGCCGCTCGCGAACAGGTCCAGATACCCGAAGAAGTCCTCCGCGTCCGTGTCCCCGTCTCCGTCGATATCGCCCGCACACCCCGGCCCATTCGGCAAGGGCGAACGCCACCCCCCACGCCCGTACGTCCCCGCCGTGATCGTCCCGTTCGCAAAGTCGATCGCCAGATCCCCGATGTTCACGTTCGGCAGATCCGCCCCGTCCTTCAGCCACGTCTCGCCCGAGTCATACGACACATACACCCCGTGCCCCGAGCCCACGAACAACGTCGCCGGATCGCGCGTCCAGTCGACCTCCAGCGCCCGGGCGCTCACGCCCACCGCCAGGTCGCCCGTGTGATCGCTCCACGTCTGCCCGCCGTTGACCGTCCCGACGACCCTCGCCCCGCTGGTGTTATAAAACGTCGCGAACGCGATGTTCGGATCCGTCGGATGGCTGAACACATCGCTCACCGACGCCCCGAACAGATCCTCATCGGTCAGATTCTCCCAGTCCGCCGCGTTCACCGTCCGCCAGATCCCGCCCCGGCTGTTGCCCGTGTACACGATGTCGGAGTTGCCCAGAGCCACCGCGATCGCGTTGATCGTCCCCCCGCCGCCGACCTCGCTGCCGCTGATCGCCGTCCAGTTCGCCCCCGTGTCCGCGTCGCGCGTCCGCCAGATCCGGTTCGTCCCGCCCAAGAGCGTCCTCGCATCGTTCGGATCCATCACCAGCGGCGCGATGAAGTTCTTCGGATCCCCACTCCAGGGTCCGGTAATCCGCGTTGCCCCGCCCCCATCCAGCCGGAACACCGCCAGGAACACATACGTCACATACTGCCGCAGGTCCGGCTCGTCAAAGTCGTACGCGCTGAACCCCCCGTCCCCCGCCAGGATCTGCGGCCAATCCGGATCATCGATCTGCCGCTCCACCGTCCCGTTGTCCTGCGTCCCGCCGATCACCCGGTTCGGATCCGTCGGATGCAAAGAGATGTTGTAGTTCTGCGTCACCGTCAGCGTCGCGTTCGTGTCGATCCACGTCACCACGTTGTCCGTGCTCTTCCACACGCCCCCGTCGTTGCCCAGCCACACGATCCCCGTCGGCCCGAACGTCAGATAGTGCTGGTCCGGATGCACCTGCGAGCTACCACTGGTCCCATACGTCACGTCATTCCAGGTCGCCCCGCCGTTGAGCGTCCGCGTCACTCCCGCCTCGCCGTAGGTCGGGAACACCCCGCCCGCGTACACCACGTTCTCGTTCGTCGGATCCACCGCCAGGAACGTGTCGTACCACGCCTGCGGGCGCGCGAAGTTCGGCGCGTTCGACAGCTCCGTCCATGTATCCCCGCCGTTGTTCGTCGCGAACGTCCCGAAGATGTTGCCGCCGATCGTGTACGCCGCGTACAACCGGCTCGGGTTGCTCCTGGCGATCGCCAGCACGATCCGCCCGAACCCGTCGTTCGCCGACGGCAGCCCGTTGCCCTGACGCACGAACGTCGCCCCGCCGTCATCCGACCGATAAATCCCGTCCCCATTGATCGCGACATACAACACGCTCGGATTCGTCGGATGCAGCGCCAGGCTCGACGCGCTCCCGTCCAGCGTCGTCTCCCAGCTCAACCCGCCATCGACGCTCCGCGAATACCCCCCCGCGCCCGTGTGATGGAGCAGATCCGAGCTCCCCGCCCCGATCCCCAGCCCCGAGCAGTTGATCCCCACCTGCTCCACCGTCGCGATCCGCTCCCAGCTCGCGCCCTCGTCAAGCGATCGAAAAATCCCGTCCCCGTTGCTCCCGGTCGTGTACTCCCCCGTCCCCGCGTACACCGTCGTCGGGTTGTTCGCGTCCACCGCCACGAACCCATGATTCAGGATCGACAGCTCATCAGTCAGCGGCGTCCAGTTCAGCCCCTGGTCCACCGTCTTCCACACGCCCCCCGACGCGCTCGCGATATACACCACGTTCTCGTCCACCGGGTGCGGCGCGATCGAAACAACCCGCCCGCTCGCCTCGTCCGGCCCCGACCAGAACTCGTCCACGATCGGCTCCGGCCCCAGCGGCACCCACCGCGTCCCCGCATTCGCAGGCCCCAGCGATCCCCACTGCCAGTTCGGCATCGCCTCGCCCACGATCTTCACATACCCCGGCGGAGGCGGACCGAACTCCTCGTGGTCCATCCCATATTCACCCACCAAAACCGCCGGCGGCGGCCCGTCCCACCGCGCGACCCTCGACGAGACCCCCGCCGCGAGCCCCGCCGCGAGCCCCGCCGCGAGCCCCATCTCCGTGCTCTCATCCTTCTCATTCGAGCAGCCCGCGAGCCCCACCAAAAAAGCCCCACAGCCGGCCGCCACGCCCCCCCATATCCCAAGAGTTCGTGCGCGCATGATCATCGTCTCCAAAAGGACTCCCCGAACCCCCCAACGTGCTCACCAACTGTACCACCCATCTTCCCCACCAGATCCCAAACTTCCAGAACTTCCCCGTGACGATCTATATCCCATGCTTCCTTGGGCATCATTTGGCCAGTGCGAATCCGCTGCACAGCGAGCTCGAGTTGAGACGCATCAATCTATTGTAGTAAATTTAGTCACTCGACTTGAAAGGTCTAAAAATGAGCCTACCATCAGCGCATGGCCCAACGAAGCCCTGACTTTCGCAACCCGTTCCGTCCTGGTGCCGGGCACATGCCGCCGCACCTTGCCGGACGTGAGCCAGAGAAGAAGGAGTTCGTGCGCATCCTGGAGCAATCTACGATCTTGGAAAACCCGATCCTGACGGGCCTCAGGGGCGTTGGCAAGACGGTGCTGTTGGAGACGCTCAAGCCTATCGCGCGCCGCCACGCGTGGCTCTGGGTTGGCACTGATCTGTCCGAGTCCGCGGCCGTCTCGGAGGTCAACATCGCGACCCGCCTGATCACGGATATCGCGATTGTCTCGAGTCAGTTCATCATGCCGCAAGAATCGGAGACCGAGACGCGCGAGCAGCCCCTGGACGCCGACTTCCTCCTCGATGTGTGCAACCGGACGCCTGGCCTGATCCCCGACAAGCTCAAGGCGGTGCTGGAGCTTGTACACGAGTACATGCCCCCCGAGTTCAGAGGGATCATCTTCGCCTACGACGAGGCCCAACTCCTGAGCGACCACGCCGCCAAAGAGGAATACCCGCTCTCGGTGCTTCTCGAAGTCTTCCAGTCCATCCAGCGCAAGGGCGTACCGTTCATGCTCTTGCTGACCGGCCTGCCCACGCTCTTTCCCAAACTCGTCGAGGCGCGCACCTACGCCGAGCGGATGTTCCGCGTGCTCTTCCTCAGAAGGCTCTCGAAGGACGACAGTGTCAAGGCCATCACAACGCCGATCGCTGATGCCGGGTGCCCCGTTCGCTTCGCCGATGAGTCGATCGTTCGCATCTGCGAGCTCTCCGGCGGATACCCCTATTTCATCCAGTTCATCTGTCGCGAGTTCTACGATGCCTACCTCCAGGCGCTGGAGTCCCGGCCAGTCACAAGCGTCCCAGTCGGCGCGATCATCAAAAAGCTCGACTCCGACTTCTTCGCGGGTCGATGGAGCCGGGCGACCGACCGTCAACGCGACCTTCTCACGGTAATCGCGCATCTCCCCACATGCGACGACGAGTTCAGCGTGCGCGAGATCGTCGAGTTGTCCAAGAGCATGAGTAGCATCAAGGGATTCAGCGCTAGCCACACCAACCAGATGCTCGCCTCGCTCGCCGACGCCGGCCTGGTCTACAAGAACCGCCACGGCAAGTACTCCTTCGCCGTGCCCCTGCTCGGCAACTTCATCCGCCGCCAGGAACTCAACTAATCCGATACGCCCCATCCGTCGGGCGATACGCCCGCGCGATCCACAGCGGGCGGCGCAGCCCGTGCCCCAGCGCATCCGCCCCGCGCGTCTTGGACAGCCACTCCCGATACGCCTCGCCACTCTTATTCGTATCCACGAACACGTCGCCGTAGAGATCACTCTCGCGCGCCGGCTCCACCTTCACCACCTGGTGCCAGCACTGCATCCCGCTCACCGGATCCGGCTGCACGCAGAACGTCAGATTCTGATGCACGCCGCCGTCGGTCCACCACACCCTGCTCGAGTCCTTGTCGCGAGAGCGGAACGCCGAGATGTCTTGCACGCGCCGGAATCTGAACACCCCGGGCCTCGTCTCCTCGCGCACGACTTTGGCGCTGCCCCACTTGTCGGTGCCGACATCATCGAACAACCGCCATCGCCCGAGATGGTGGCTGCACGCAACGATGCCTGGGCGCAATCCCTCGGTCACCCACACCTTGTTCACGAAGTACCCGATCCGCGTGCTCACCCGGATCAGGTCGGTCGTCTCGACACCCATGCGCCGCGCGTCCTCGGGGTGCATCCACACCGGGTTCGTGTTGCTCAGCTCATACAGCCACTTCGCGTTGGCGCTCCTCGTGTGAATCAGCGTCGGCAGCCGGAACGTCGGCACCAGGCACATCTCGCCGCCATCGCGATCCAGGTACCGCCGATGGATATGGCTCTCGATCGCCCCGGGAATCGCGTGCTCGGGCCAGCCCCACTCCGCCAGCGTCTTGCTGAACAGCTCCAGCTTCCGACTCGGCGTCTTAAACCCAGACCGCACCTTCCCATCCACCTCCACCCCGGTCGCCTTGCCGTCTTTCACCGCCGTGCCTGATGCATCCACGCTCGCGCCCGCGCCGTCCACCTCTTCCATGTGCCCGAGATACGTCTGCTCATCCACCAGGTACGCCCCGTGCTTGCGCATGTACTCCAAAGGCGTCATGCCGAGCTTCTTCGCCTCCTCCGGCAACCCCGGCACCGAGTTCTCGAACATCCAGCGGTAATACTCCTCGACCGTGATCTTCTCGCCGGGTCGGTATGGCGACTCGTAAAACTTTCGGATGCCCA
Organism: Phycisphaerales bacterium; assembly: GCA_029260315.1. Lineage (GTDB taxonomy): Bacteria > Planctomycetota > Phycisphaerae > Phycisphaerales > UBA1924 > S146-42. The sequence continues at coordinate 27,586 of JAJDDM010000091.1, forward strand.
GCGACCCGTCCGGATCGATCCGCCAGCTCAGCTCGATCCAGAACTCGTCCTCCTCCCAGACCTCCCCCGGATTCGCCTCGTGCGTCGCGCTGAACGTCTCACCCTCGGCCTCGCGCGCCACACGCAGCACCGGCTGGCGAAAGCTGATCCATCGCGCGGCGTGCGTCTCCTGGCTCATCAGATCATGCCGCTCGGCCCCGAGCCCGAACGGCAGGACATAGTCGGCGTACTGCGCCGTTTCGGACCAGACGGGCGTCATCGCCGCGTGCAGCTCGATCTTGGACTCATCACGAAGGACGCGTTCCCACATCATGCCGTCGGGGTTGGTCCAGACGGGGTTGTAGACGCGGGTGAAGTAGGCGGCGATCTTGCCGCGACCCTCCATGAGGAAGTGCGGCAGCAGGATCGACATCTCGTGATAACACAGCGGATACTCGCGCGGATAGAGCAGTTCGTTCCAGGTGTCCTGCGGCGGGGGCTTGAGGAAGGGGGCGGGGACGAACTTGTCGCGGCTGTTGAGGTTGGTGCCGCCGGGGGTGCCGACGGCGCCGACGAGAGTTGTGAGGAGCTGGAGCGAGCGTGCGACCTGCCAGCCGCCGAGGTTGCCCGCCGCGGCGTTGCGCCAGATATGGCTTGCGAAGGCGCTGCCGGCGGCGCCGATCTCGCGGGCGACGGCGACGATCCTGTCTTGCGCGACGCCGGTTTCGATTTCGGCCTTGTCGAGGGTGTATGGATCGAGGTGGGCCTTGAACTCCCTGAGGAAGGTGTCGAAGTCGATCGGGGCGTCGGGGTTGAGGTGCTTGAGGGTCTCGCGCCAGTTGACCCAGGTATGGACGAAGTCGCGGTCGATCTTGTCCTCGTCGAGCAGGACACGGGCCATGGCGAGCAGGAGGGTGGCCTCGGTGCCGGGCCAGGGGGCGAGCCAGTAGTCGGCCATGCTCGCGGTGTTGGAGAGGCGGATGTCGATGGCGCAGAGCTTTGCGCCGTTTTCCTTGGCCTCGATGATGCGCTGGGCGTGGGGGTTGAAGTAGTGGCCGGTTTCGAGGTGGGCGCTGAGCAGGAGGATGAACTTGGCGTTGGCGTGGTCGGGGCTGGGGCGATCGGCGCCGGTCCAGAAGGCGTAGCCGACGCGGGCAGAGCTGGAGCAGACGTTGGTGTGGGAGTTGTGCGCATCGACGCCCCAGCTCTGGAGGACGCGCGACATGTAGCCGTCGGCGCCGGGGCGGCCGACGTGGTACATGATCTCGTTGCGCCGGTCTTCGGTGATAGCGGCACGGATCTTGGCAGCGAAGGTGTCGAGGACCTCGTCCCAGGTGGTGCGCTGGAAGTTGCCGCCGCCTCGCGGGCCGACGCGCTTGAGGGGGTAGAGGATGCGCTGGGGGTCTTGGATCTGGTTGAGTGTGGCGGGGCCCTTTGCGCAGTTGCGGCCTCGTGAGCCGGGGTGGTGGGGGTTGCCCTCGAGCTTGCGGATGTCGCCGGAATCCTTGTCGACGTAGGCGACCAGGCCGCAGGCCGCTTCGCAGTTGAAGCAGGTGGTGGGGATGAGGCGGTAGCGCTTCTCGGTCTTTTTGGGCCAGTCCTTGGCTTCGTACTCGGTCCAGTCGTCCCATTGGTCGGGGGGCGGGAAGGAGGCGAGGGGGGTGGTGGTGATGGGGGAGGGGTCGTGCATGGAGTCAGAATAGTCGGTCGGGTGGGGAACGCTCGGAAGGTCGTGGAAGGACGGTGTGTGGGTGTCGGACCGAGGGAGGACCGCAGTGCGCTCGGCACTGACCGCTCAGAGCAGCGGTCAGTGGCACGAGTGGGGCCGGGCGTCGTTGCACGGTTGGCATTGGTGGGCGAGCCACCCGTGGCACGGGGTTTGGATCCGCGGAGGAGTGTGGCGGCGGCCTTGCGGGCGGATTCGCGGGCGCGGGTTTCGTGGATGGGGGAGAGGTCGGTGCAGGAGCGCTGGACCGTTTGGGTGAGCGAGGCGATGGCGCAGGGGCGGGCGAGGGTGGTGAGTCGCTCGGCGTGGGCGATCGCGGCGCGTTCGAGTCGGTCGAGGATGGCGACGATCTCGGGCGATTCGAGGATGTCGAGGAGTTCGGGGACCTTGAGGTCGTTCAGTTCTGCGATGCGGGGGAGGGAGAGGTCGCCGGCGAGGTAGTCGTCGAGGAGGGCGTTGAGGGAAGAGACCGAGAGACGGAGAGACGAAGAGATGGGGTCTTTGGGATGGGAGTCGTTGGCGGGTCGGGTGGTTGCGGTGTCGAGCATCGGCGTCTCCTTGGGGGAGGGCCGGGGACTAGAAGGATGGGGGCGTGGGTTGGTCGAGCGCGGGGGGTGGTAGTGTCACGAGTTGGCGGACGATGACAGGATGTGTGCGCGGGTTTCTTGGATCGGGGTCGAAGTTTCGCTGGCGATGGCCGGCAGGGATGCAGGCGCAACCGGGGAGCATCACTTGGAGTTCGACAGATTCCAGAGGAACCGGTCGAGTTCGAGGCGTGAGCAGGATTCGAGCTCGAAGTGGGCGCGGAAGGCGTCGATCATGCGCATGAACTCGGCGTAGTTCCACAGGTCCTGGCGCTTGAAGTCTGCGAAGGCGTGTGCCTTCTTATACTTCCAGAGCGACTCGTCGACCTGGCTGTCGTATATCTGATAGATCTGCGGTCGATGGAATGCGCAGTACTTGGTCGCGAAGGAGTAGAAGCGACGGGGTTTGACCCTTGTTGCGACCTGCGCGATGTCACCGACGAGAGTGAGGTCTGCTGCGTCGAGGCGACGATCCGTGTCGCACGCAAGGATCTGCTTGGCGGCCGCGTACACGTCGTAGACGTTGGTGCTGTAGAGGCGGTTGAGAACGACGACCTTCGCGAGAACGTGTGCTTCATCGGTGTTGAGCGGCGATTGGTCGAAGACCAGGCGGACGGCCTTGAAGGGGGTGTTCGTCGTGGAATCCTGCTCGAACTTTCGGGCGGCTTTCTGGACGGTATTGGGCGTGGGTGTGGGGAGTTGCACGCGGTGAGGTTCCATCGACGAGCGTCTGGAGCGATCTCGGACAGATTGCCTGGCGGGCGTGCTCATCGTCGTTGGCTATGGCATGTGATCTGCCCTTGGGGCGTGTGTCCGGCCCGATGCTCGGCGTGACCTCTTGATCGCTGATCAGCCCGATTGGCGAGACATCTGCTCGACCCATTCTGTGAGCTGAGCCTTGTCGAGTTCGCCAGCCGCGAGCCGGAGGATGACGCCCGCGGCTTGGTCCTCGGTGGCGTCCAGAGTCCAATGGTTGTCGGAGAGAAACATGAGCATCGCGGCGAGCGCGGCTCGCTTGTTGCCGTCGACGAACGGGTGGTTCTTGCAGATGTGGAACGCGTAGGCGCCTGCCATTTCCGGAATCGTCGCGTGCGTGTGCTCGCCGGCGAACTGCTGCTTTGGTTGTGCCACCGCGGAGTCGAGCGCGCCGCGATCGCGGAGCATCGGATCGCCGCCCTGGTCTTCGATGGCTATCGCGTGGATTCGGAGGATGTCGTCGATCGTGAGAAAGCGAATCACTCGGCGAGCTTTCGCATGGCCTTGCCGTAGCGCCCGAAGACCTCGCCAACATGCCTGTCGAGGCGGTCGCTGTCGGCGTCCGGGTGCTGGCGCTCCATGAGATAGCGCAGGTACGCCGCACGCGTGAGGTTGAGGCGCTGGGCCTCGGTCTCGAAGCGCTCGCGCAGATCGGCAGAGATGTCCGAGATGACGATCTGTGACATGGCTGAATTATCCGGTCCATGCGGCAAGAATGCAAGGCTCGCTTGGAATCTACTGCTGGGTGTAGCGGACGGGGATGGGGATGCCGGAGGCTTCGGAGTCCCAGGTGACTGCGAGGATCTTCCATTGGGTTTGGCCCGGGGGTTTGACGAGTTGGATGCTGTTGATGCCGCGGGTGAAGGGCTCGGCGGCGGGGTCGCGCCGGGATTCGTAGGTGGACCATGCGTGGGTGATGCCAGCGTAGTGGTCGATGCGGGAGGCGAGTTCGGTCTCGTAGAAGGCGTTGGTCTTCAGGTATTCGGCGGAGCGTTGGGCGAACTCGTCGGGGGTCATGGTCATGAGCCCGGCGGCGGCGGGGCGGTGGAAGATCTGGCTGAGGCGTGCGTTGTCGGCGAACAGGGACTTGAAGCGGTCCCAGTCGCGGTCGCCGGCGGGGCCGGAGATGACGGCGTAGAGGGCGTCGATCCGGGATTGGATGGCGGCGATGTCTTGGTTTGCGTCGGGGGGGATGAGCTCGATCGGTGCTTGGCGTGGGATTTCGGGTGAGGTCGTGCCGGGCTGGGCGAGGGTGAGTGTGGTGGCGAGAACGGCGAGCGGGATTGCGAGGGTTCGTGCGTGCATGGGAGGCCTCCGCGGGCGGGTACCCGCTGGGGGATGGTTGGTTGCGGGAGTTGGTGGTGCGTAGACGAGGGTTCGATTGACGGAACGCAGTCGGGATGGATGGCGAACGCATGGCCGCTCGGAGCAGCGGCCGTGGAACGCGGGGGTGGATGACAAGCGCAGAGCCGCGCAGGGCAGCGGCCATGGCACGCGAAGCGTAACGAAGCACCAACCGCTCAGAGCAGCGGTTGGTGGCACGCGGATGGCTTGTGCGCAAGGGCGGGACGCCCGTGCCACTCGTGCCACTCTGGTTAGTCGCAGCCCTGGGCGAAGAGGTCGAGGTAGGTGAAGAAATCGTCGGCGTCGGTGTCGCCGTCGCTGTCGAGATCGGCGACGGGGTCGTCGGCGGCGAAGAGGTCGAGGTATGCGAAGAAGTCGTCGGCGTCGGCATCGGAATCGCCGTCGAGATCTGCGGGGCAGGCGTCGGTGCGCTGGGCGAGCAAGACCGCCTGTGCGCCGCCTTCGAGCGTGACGGCGAAGATGAGCGAGCCGGCGTCGTTCAGCGGTGCAAAGTTGGGGCTCTGGCGGGCGGTCGAGCCGAGGATCTCGACGGACTCGATTTCGCGGACGTCACCGCCGCCGAGATCGAGCGTGTCGCGTGGGCCGATGATCTTGGAGAGGCTCTCGGGTCCGGCGTCGTAGAAGTAGAGTGCGCGGGGCTGGTCGAAGTCGCCGCCGAGGCCGTCGCCGCGGAGCGAGGCGACGAAGAGCACGTCGCCGGCGCGGTCCATCCAGGGCTTCTCGAGCGCGCGGTGGGAGAAGGTCTCGACGATGCTGAAGGTGACGCCTTGGGGATAGCCTGGGGCATGGTCGCCCTCTCTGGCTACGATGGCGAAGTTGTTGTTGGCGTCCACATGGTAGAGGACCTCGTTGTTCTCTGGCGTCACGCCCTGTCCGGAGATGACGATACGAACGGCGGTCGCGCCGTCGTCTGCGCCGCCGATGGTGTGGGTTGAGGGGAAGAAGGAGAAGTTCTGGAGGCCGATGAAGTCGATGGTCGCGCCGGCGATGCCCGGGGCGGGATCGCCCTCGAGCGCGAGCGTGGCCAGGTTCTCCTCGCGGTCCAGCCGCATGAGCGCATCGACCGAGGCGAATGAGCCGTCCGGGCGGCGGGTGTCGGCGGTCCAGGTGAAGATGTCCGAGCGCAGGCTGGCGCTTCGGAAGAGCGGGCCGATGGTCAGATCGGGCCGGCCGGGGACGGGCTCGTTCTCGCGGAGCACGACCGTGCGGTCGCCCGCGATATCGCGGATCAGCGTCAGGTCGTTGCCCTCGAAGAAGCCGTCGCCGGCGAGTTCTGCGGCAAAGAGGATTTCTTCGGTGTCTACGGCGTTGAATCGGAGGCTCTGGGCGGTGGAGCCGAAGGTGGTGTCGTCGAGCGGTGCGGGATCGCCTGGGATAACGAAGGGTCCGAGCCCGGAGCCGCGATCGATCATGTAGATGGTGTTGTTCTCGGAGAAGTTGGGGCACTCGCCGGTGCGTGTGGTGACGTGGGTTCCAAAGACTCCGGTGAACGGGCTGGTGGTGAGATTGCCGATGAGCGCGGCGCGGAAGGGTTCTGCGCCGGGGAGGTCGTCGTCCTCGCGGAGCAGGAGGCGGGGGCCGTCGCCGTCGTCGATGAACAGGGCGTGGTCGTTCTCGGCAAAGCCGTTGTTGTTGCAATCTATGAGGTCGCCGGCGAGGCCCGCACGAAAGAGGATGGAGCGGTCGCCGGCGTAGAGGAGGGTAAAGAACGCATCGAAGACCCCATCAGTCCCTTCGACGGGCTGTCCGACGCGGGCGGTTGTCTGCATGACGCCGGAGCGATCGCTGAGGATGACCTGGGTGCCGCCGACAAGATTGGCGATCATCGCGACCGAGCCGTCGTCTGCGAGTTGGAGGGTGGAGGCCGCAGCGGCTTCGAAGCGGGCGCCATCGGGGAGACTGTCGCCCTCGACGATGAGTGTGCGCAGCTCGAAGGGCTGGGCGAGGGCCGAGCCAGCGATGAGCGGCAGAATGGGGGCGATATGTGTGGCGCGCATGGATCATCCTTTCAGATCGCGGCACGGGTAGAGATACCCGGGCCTGATCCTGTGTGAATGTCCAGTTTGCTCTGTGTTCTTGCGATGCGAGTATCGAAAATGTGCTTGTTGATAGGGCATTGCCCCCGGGGGGCTATGACTGGCGTCCGCGGTGCGCGGCGTCCGGTACACTAGGTTGGGGTGTCATTGGCAGCCTTGGGCGAAGAGGTCGAGGTAGGTGAAGAAGTCGTCGGCGTCGGTGTCGCCGTCGTTGTCGAGATCCGCGGCGGGGTCGTCGGCGGCGAAGAGATCAAGATAGACGAAGAAGTCGTCGGCGTCGGCGTCGCCGTCGCCATCGAGGTCCGAGGCGCACCCCGCGGGGTCGGCGACCATGATGACATCGAGGCCGCCCTCGAGCTCGAGGCTGAAGATCAGCGAGCCGGACAGGTTGACCGGAGACTCGATCGGCGCGGTGCTGTTGGGGCCGACGGTGTCGAGGCTGATGACCTCGCGGAGGTCGCCGCCGCCGAGGTCGACGGTGTCGGCGGGGCCGATGATCTTGGAGACGCTGCCCGTGGCGGCGTTGAAGAAGTAGAGGGCGCGCTGGTCGAGGAAGCCGCCGCCGCGGAGTGTGGCGGTGAAGAAGACATCGCCGGCGGTTGTCATCCAGGGCTTGCCGAGGGGCTGGAAGTCGAAGAAGTTGGCGACGTTGAGCGTGACGCCGTCGGGGTACTCGGGGGCCTGGTCGCCCTCTCTGGCGATGATGGTGAAGTTGTTGTCGGCGTCGATGTGGTACATGACCTCGTTGTTCTCGCCGTCGGTGTCGTCGCCGAGGATGATGGCGCGGATGGCGGTCGCGCCGTCGTCTGCGCCGCCGATGGTGTGTGGGAAGTCGCCGCCGGGGGGCGTGTTGATGCCGAGGAACAGGAGATCCGCGTTCTCGATGAGCGGCGCGGGGTCCTCGCTGACCAGCAATGTCTCGAGATTGTCGTCCTGGTCGATGCGCATGACGGCCTCCATGAACGGTCTGGAGCCGTCGGGCCGGCGGAGATCGGCGACCCAGGTGAAGATGTCGGTGCGGAGGCTGGGGCTCGTGAAGATGGGGCCGATGGTGAACTCGTCGCGCCCGGGGACGGGGTCGGACTCGCGCATGCGGATGGTGCGCTCGCCGTCGCGGTCGGTGACGAAGGCCAGGTCGTTTGCCTCGAAGAAGCCGTCGCCCTCGAGCTCGGCGGTGAAGAGGACCTCGGTGGGATCGTTGGGGTTGAACCGCACGCGCCCGGCGGTGTTGGCGAAGACTGCGCCGTCGATGGGCGCGGGCTCACCGGGGATGACCAGCGGGCCGAGGCCCCGGCCTCGATCGATGAGGTAGATAGCGCTGCTCTCGGAGAAGTTCGGGCACTCGCCGGTGCGGGTGACGACGAAGCTGCCGAACGCGCCGGAGAAGGGGCTGGAGTGGAGGTTGCCGATGAGGGCGGCCCGGAAGGGCGGCGCGCCGGGGAGGTCGTCGTCCTCGCGGAGCAGGAGTCTGGGCCCGTCGCCGTCGTCGATGAACAGGCCGTGGTCGTTCTCGGCGAAGCCGTTGTTGTTGCAGTCGATGAGGTCGCCCACGAGGCCCGCGCGGAAGAGGATGGACCGGTCGCCGGCGTAGCGGAGGGTGAAGAAGTCGCCGAAGACGCCGTCGGTGCCCTCGGCGGGCTGGTTCTGGCGCGCGATGGTGGTCATTGCGCCGTCGCGGTCGGAGAGGATCGCCTCGAGGCCGCCGAAGAGGTTGGCCAGGAGCGTGACGCTGCCGTCGCTGGCGAGGCGGGTGGAGATCGGCTGGGCGGCCTGGAAGCGCGTGCCGTCGGGGAGCGAGTCGCCCTCGGCGATGACGATGCGCAGATCGAACGGCTGGGCGAGGGCTGCGCCGGTGAGCAGCGCGAGGATGGCGGGGGCGGTGTGGCGTCGCATGAGAGCTCCTGGGAAGGGGTGGTGAGGGCGATAGATCCGCCCCGGGGCGTGTGCTGATCGCATGTCGGGCCGACCGCGGATTCTTGCGGGGGAGGGGCGGGGCTCAGACGCCCGGGAAGCGGTTGGCAAGATATCCGAACAGATCGATGTCGCATCGGGTCGGCGGGCTCGCATGGGGGTGGAGACGGGCGTCGTGCCCGTTCACGAGCGAGCCGGGCGGACGCGAGCCGCCGCGAGAACAGGGGCAGGTGCGATGCGATACGGAACGATGATGGGCGCGATGGCGATGGTGGGTGTTGCGGGGCTGTGCGAGGCGGGGACGGAGATTCTCGTAAAGAACAGCTCGGACGGGTTCATCACGCTGGCGGATCTGATCGTGTACGACTGGGACGGGAACGCGCACGAGATCCTGCGGGCGAACGACCCGAGCGATGACGTGATCTTCCCGCCGAGCAGTGAGGATCGGTTCAATACGGATCTGGATCCGAGCGACATCGCGACGATCGCGGTGTCGTACCCGGACACGATCGGCGGCGAGTCACGGGATATCGAGTGGGTGGTTGACAACACATACGGGGCGGAGGTCATGAACGCGACGTTCTTCGAGCAGGACCAGGATCCGGACAATGACTTTCCGTTGCATGGGTACGCGACCGACGACGTGGGCGCGACGCTGAGTCTGCCGGTCGGAACGCGGGTGTTCTTCAACAGGGGGCAGAGCAACGACGTGGCAGGGATGGAGGTGGGTCGCGAGTTTGACTTCGATGACGGCTTTGTCTGGTCGTTCTACACCGGGTGGGCGGTTGTCGTGGCCAACGATCTGGAGGTGCAGTTGACCGAGAGCGTGGACTGCCCGGCGGATCTGGATGGGGATGGCGACACCGACGCCGAGGATTTCTTCCTGTACCTGGACGCGTTCGCGTCGGGGGATGGCGAGGTGTGCGACGTGGATGGGGATGAGGACTGCGACGCCGAGGACTTCTTCGGGTTTCTCGATCAGTTCGCGATGGGTTGCTAAGAGCGCGCGGCACGGGCCGGGGAGAGGACGCCCGTGGCGGCGCGGTTCGAGGGGGTGATCGCGAGATATGCGGTCACCCCTTCTTTGTTCGGCGGCTCGGGCTAGTTGCAGCCCTGCGCGAAGAGATCGAGGTATGTGAAGAAGTCCTCGGCGTCGCAATCCCCGTCGTGGTCGATGTCGCAGAAAGAGAGACTCCCGGCGCTGTAGCGGTCGAGGAAGAGGAAGAAGTCCTCGGCGGAGAGGGTGCCGTCGCGGTCGAGGTCCGCGGCGCAGCGGCACATCACGTTCTCCAGCATCACGATCGGCGCGACGTCGGCGCCGGCGCTGCCGATGCGGGGGCTGATAATGTCGGTGTCGCCGTCGTGGTCGAAGTCGCCGAAGGCGAGGTCGGCGGGGGGCGCGTGGGAGGCGTACCACGCCTTGTTCGAGAAGTCGCCGGCGCCGTCGTTCAGATGCACGATGACGCCGCCGAGCTCGGCGGCGCAAATGAGATCAAGGTCGTCGTCCCCGTCGATGTCCACCGCGTGCAGGGCGCCGTGGACGCGTTCTTCCTTGGCGGTGATGGTCTGGCGGATCGTGAACGTGGCGTCGCCGGCGTTGTCGTAGATCGTCAGGTACGGGATCTCCTCCAGGACGCTCCAGTGCATAAGCGCGGCGTCGGGGTCGCCGTCGCCGTCGAAGTCGCCCGCGGTGATCGTGTAGCCGTGCGGCGTGGTCTCCATGGTGTGGTCGAGCACCAGCGTGCCCGTCCCGTCGTTGAGCAGCACCGCGAGCAGGGAAGGATCGTCGCGCGAGCCGGAGACGCCCAGGACGTCGAGGTCGCCGTCGCCATCGAAGTCGGCGACCACGGGGTTGCCGAAGGGGGAACTGATGCGGCGGTGGTCGTGAATAACCTCCTGAGCAATGGTGAGCGAGCCCTTGCCGTCGTTGAGCAGGACGGCGATGCGCCGATCGACGAGTTGCGGGTCGTCGCGATCGAAGAGGCCATGCACATGGGCGATCACGTCGTTGTCGCCGTCGTCGTCGATGTCGGCGATCTCGATGCGGCGGGGGCTGGAATCCTTGAAGCGGTACCGAATCGGCGGCTCGAACTCAGGACCGGGCAGACCGAACGCGACCCAGATTGATCCGGGGTCGTCTAAGACCGTGAGCTCCTCGTCGAAGGAGAACACCAGATCGAGCCACATGTCGTCGTTCATGTGCGCGAGCCTGAGATCCGGGGTATCGGAGAAGCCGAAGATGCCCAGGAGCGTCTGCCAGGACTCGACGAACGTGCCCGAGCCCTGGTTCTCCATGACCCGGACGGACGCCTCGGGGAAGTTGCCCGAGATGCTGAGGACGAGATCGAGATCGCCGTCGCCGTCCAGGTCCGCGGCCTCGGTTGCCTCGTAATGGGCGTCGAGCGGCTCGCCGACCTCGACGTTGCGCACGCCGCGCGGCGTGCCCGCGCCGTCGTTGAGATACACTAGAGGCTATCCCAGAACCTGCCTGAGCAGGAGAAGGGTGCAGCCGAGGTGGAGGAAGCCTTGGAACATGGTGGTG
>JAJDDM010000092.1 GCA_029260315.1 Phycisphaerales bacterium
GCCTTGCCGGGCAGAAGGTCGCGCAGACGTTCCCGTTGCTCATCGGCGAGTTCGTGTCGGCGTCGCATGGTTGGCCCTCCATGGCCAAATCAACACCATCGGACAACGGCGCCACTCAAAGTGAATGTCCGTAGCAGCTAGTTCACTCCGAACGCCGCCGAGAGACTTGGGCGGCGTTTGTGTGGCTCGTCTGCCCCTATAGAAAGCTCGATTCGCCGCGCATCCGTTTCTGCGGCTTGCACACGACTTCCGTTATGACCGCACTTGGCGCGCCAGAAGTTCCTGAACTCCCAGCACGAGGATCGTCTGATCGTCGTTGACGTCTGCGTCGCCGCAGTGATTGTCAAGGGATGAGATGATCGCGTTCGCTATCTCAGCGGCGGACTGGCGCCCACGGTTCTCCAGTTCGGCGACGAGGGCTGCGCGACCGAAGTGTCTGCCGGATCGATCGGCCGCCTCGGCCACACCGTCTGTCAGCAGTACGAGTCGATCGAGGGGCGTTCGTGCGATGCGTTCGGTCTTCCAGCAGGCGTCCGGCGAGACGCCCAGGAGCATGCCGGTCGATTCGAGTCGCTGGATGTCGCCCGTGGCACGCAGCAGATAGCAGGGTTCGTGGCCCGCGTTTACGAACTCCAGGTGCTCCAGCGTGGGATCGAGTCGAACGAGCACCATCGACGCGAAATCCTCGGTCAGTGAGACCCGCAGGAACCGCTCGTTGATGTGGCGAGGGATCTCGCTTAGCGACGTATATCGCTCGGTCGCGGAGAGCAGGAGCGTCTTGAGGATCGCCGCGCCCATCGCGGCGGGTACGCCATGACCGCAGACATCGGCGATGCAGACCAGCAGCGACCCGTCCGGGAGCGTCAGCAGGTCGTAGTAGTCGCCGGCGACGGTGTCCGCCGGGCGGTACACCACGGCGACCGCGTCGTCGGGCTCCACGGCGGGCAACAGGCGTCGCTGGATCCGCTGGGCCTTGCTCAGGTGCGCTGCGCGGTCGCGCTCTCGGTGCTCGAGGTCCGTACTCATGCGACCGATCTCGCCGGCCAGCAGGTCGAGTTCGTCGGTGGCGAACCGCCCGGGTCGAGCGCCGAGCTCTCCCGCGCCGATCCGGCGGACCACGCGGGCCAGCTCGCTCACCGGGCGGGTCACCTGATGCATCAGCACGATGTTGACAAGCAGCGCGCCGATCACGCCGATGCCGGTGAGCGTCAGCAGGCGAGCCAGGGCCTGGGCCCGGATGCGGGCGATGACCGGCTCTGAACGCTCTGCCACGAATGCGCGCAGATCACCGCTGCGAGCGTCGCCGACGACGAGCGGCACGCCATCGGCGTCGAGGCGCCCGCCGGGCCTGGTCGCGCCCATCCTGATCTGCGTCAGAATCACGTCCGAATCACGGTTGTGGCTCTGTGCCTGGATCGTGTCGTCGCCGATATCCACGACGATGTGGTGCCCGGGCGACGAACGGTCCTGCATCGCGGCGCACACCGCGTCGACGTACCGCTGCACGGTGCTCAGGCCGTGGTGGCGAAGCTCTGCCGCACCCGGTAGCAGCGCCCGGGCCTCGTCGCTGAGCGCGGCGCGGTATGCGCGGAGCTCCCCGGCGAGCTGGTGACGGTAATCGAGCGTGAGCCCACCGATCACCATCAGGGCAACAACGAGATTCACCGACACCAAGAGACGAGCGCGAAGCGACCGAAGCCAGCGCGGTCGGGTTGGCCCCGCCGGTGCGCTCTGCGGGTCTGGTCGGCTCGGTGTCATCGTCCTGTCCCTCGTCTTCTGGTGATCCGAGTGAGCCGCGGCTTATCCTCCGCCCTGTGGGCGTTGATCCGGGCGAGACGACCAGTGCAGGTGGGCGATGCGATGCTCGCCGTTTTCGGCGATGATGACGTAGCTGACCGCGACGCGGTAGCGACGCTGCTCGCCTCGGACTTCAACCGTGAACGAGCCGGTCTGGCGGACGAGCGTCGTCGTGTCGAATCGCTCCTCGGACTCCTTGGCGATCTTGAAGCGGAAGTTCTGCGCCGCCTGCATCTCCGGCTTGAGGTGATGGTCGCGATAGTGCTCCCAGCTTCCCTCGTCCGACGCGTTTTCCAGGATCGAGCTGCGGTTCTCATCCAGGAACAGGGCGTTCAACTTCTCGAGATCGCCCGCCTCCATGCCCGCGATGTACGCGCGGGCGATGGCCTTGCCCACGGGCGCATGCTCCACCGGCTGGTTGACCGCGAACGCCGTCGCGACGGCGAGTGTTGCTGCGCACAGCACCACGGCTGCTCTTCGATGCATCATCCTTCTCCTTGCACGCTGGGTGCATTCTCTTCTGACCCGACGTGTTCGGGTGTTTCCACGGACGGCACGATCCGCCCGCCAACGGCGTATTCCAACTCGATTGCACTCACTTGGGCGGTCGCCCGGAACTCATTGAGGAGAATCTCGGCCTCGATCAACTGTCGCTGGGTCTCCAGGACCACGGTCATGTCGACCTGGCCGGCCTCAAACGTTCGGTCGGCCAGGTCCAGGTTCTGGCGAGCCAGGACGAGGACGCTCTGCTCGTAGAAGTCAACCAGTTCCCGGGCGGCTCCCGCCTGAAGCCAGGCGCTGCGTGCAGCGCCGATCGCCTCTTGTGCCGCCTGCTCGTATTCCGCGCGCGCCCGCCGGACTTCCGAGGCGGCCCGGGCGATGCGGGCCTGATTGGTATCAAAGATCGGGATCTCCAGATCAATCTCCGCGCCGAGCTCGTCGCGGGCATCCTCGTCCCGGTCAAACGCGGGGCCTGCGTCCAGATTGGGGATGACGCCGCGTTGGGCGACACGAAGCTCGTGCGCGAGTGACTCGAACGAGCTCTTCGCCGCGGCTACGTCGAGACGCTGGGCTCGCACAAGCTCCGCGATATCGTCTTCGCTCGGCCCCGTCACTGAGGAGGGGCGATCGCTCTGGTCGGTCGCGGCCGACCAGCTACTGGGAAAATCGGCGGTGCCCATGCGAGCGAGCAGATCTCGCTTGAAGACACCCAGTTCCAGCCGGCGCTGCGTCCGCTCTGCCAGGAGTCCCAAACGGAGCTGGCGCAGCCGGTTGGCGTCCAGGTCGGTCGCCACCCCGGCCCGGATACGCCGTTCGGCCACCTCGATCGAGCGATCGATGAGCTCGATATTAGACTCGATCAGCGCGATCCCCCGTTGGGAATAGACGATCCGGGCGTGCGCGACGCGGACATCGGCGACCAGCCGCAAGGCGGCATCGCTGACCGCGAGGATCTGTTGGCGCAGCGTCGCGCTCGCGGCGTCCTGGCGCGGGCCGCGCAGCCAGAGGTCGGCGAACTGTTGGACCAGGCTCGCCGAGATTGTCGTCGCGCCGCCGGAGCCATCGATCGACACGCCGAAGGCCAGGCTCAGAACCGGATTCGGAAGGAGTCCCGACTGGACGAGGTCGGCACGCGCCAATGCGATGGCCTCGAGCGTGGCCCGCATCTCGCGGCTGTTTTGCAGCGAGATCGTCACCGCCAGATCGACCGAGAGATCGGATGTCCCGTCCCACGCGGGCACGCTCTCGCTCCACGGCGTGTTCCACGCCGGACGCCACCCGCTACGCGCCTCGACGAGCGACATGGCCTGTTCGTAGTCGCCCGAGGTATCGAGCGATGCGCAGCCGGAGAACGCGAGAATGGAGCCAAGAGCGATGCTCGCCGTGGGACGGGTGGGGGTGGGCATGATGCGGGTTCTCCTTGCCCGGCGGGGGCGGATCCAAGCTCAGTGATCGTGATGGCCCTTGTCGTGCGTCTGACCTTCTCCGACCCGCAGGACGAATGGCACGGTCAGGATGCGCCCATCATGCTGGAACTGCGCCCAGGCCTTGTAGAGCCCGGCGGTCGGGAACCGAGCGTGAAAGCCGACTTGGTTCTTGGCGCTGGCGCTGGGCGAAGCGCCGTGTCCGCCGTGCCCGTGGCCCGCGTCGCCATGCGAGTCATCGGAGTGGTCGCCGCCCACGGGATGGCTATGCACGAACTGTTGAAGATCCTCGCTGATGATCACCAGGTGGCCCATCGCGCCGAGGTAGGGCTGCAGATTATCGACCGGACGCCCGTCGCGTGTGATGGTGTAGGTGAGCTGCGTTTCGGTGCCTGCGACCAGCTTGCCGTTGGTCTCCAGATCCACCTTGTACCCATCTGTGATGGCCTTGCCCGCGTCCGATGCGACGAGCTTGACCGGTGGTGGGGGCGTCCCCTCGACGACGAGGCTGACCGGAACCACCTGCATGCCGACGCCCGCGGGCGTGAAATCGTGGAAGAGCACGAACTCGCCGGCACTCGGAAATGTGAAGGCAAGGTCGAATGTGCCGTCCGGCTGGAGTGCAGGATGCTCGTGGGCGTACCACGACAGGTCCTTCGAGACAATCAGCAGGTGCAGCGGCTTCTCATGCACGATCTGAAGATCACTGACGGGGGCCCCGGCGGGATCTTTGAGGCTGAACCGCAGGCGAGATTCGACCCGTGGGCGAAGCGTCCCGCTGAGCGTGTCGATCTCGACCGTGTAGCGCGCGTCGGTGATCTTCTTGAGCTGCATGTTGCAGACAGGGCACGCACCCGGCTCGCTGTAGGTCTTGCCCGGCTCGCAGTGCATCGGGCAGACGTACTGGGCCGGCAGGCTCTGGCGCAGGGTCTCCATGAGCGAGGTCATGCGCTCGAACTCCGCGAGGCTCGCGCTCAGATCCCCGGCATCAGACGCCTCGTGCAGGCGATCGGCTGCCGCCGCAAGCTCGCGCCCGGCGACGTTTGCGTCGCGGATCGCGTCGCGGGCGACACCGCTGTCCTTGTCAAGCGCAAGCCGACCGATTCGGCGGGCGATCGCCGCGACAACCTCCGCGTCGTCATGGACGCCGTCGAGCCGCTTGGATTCCAGGGCGGATCCGATGCCCTCCAGGCTCTGCCCGAGCGCTTTGACAGCCTCGGCGAATGTCTCTGGCTCGGGCGCGGCGTGCCCGTGTCCGTCGTCATGGTCGTGCCCGTGCTGCGCGATCGCGACCGGAACAACAGCGATCATCGCGCCGAGCGCGAGCACGGTGGCCATCCGATCAATCTTTCTCTGCATTGGATGCTCCTTAGTCTGTTGCCAACTGGACAGCGTGGCGGTATCAACCGCCGCCGTGATGGTCCTCGCCGTCGTCGTGCCCGTGATCGTCACCGGCAAGCTGGGCGAGAATCTCGACGTGGGTCTTCATCTTCACGAACTCGGCCCGGCTCGTGGCCTCGTCGCCGGCGTCCGACGCCTCGTGCAGCGCGTCGCTGGCACTGGCGAGCTCGCGCCCGGCGACGTTGGCGTCGCGGACCGCGTCGCGCGCGACCCCGCTGCCCTCCGCGAGCGCGAGTTGCCCGATCAGGCGCGCGGCCTGTGAGATCGTCTCGGTGGGAGCGTGGATGTCGGCGAGGCGATTCGCGGCCAGCGCCTTCTCGATCTCGCCCATGGCGTCCTCGATCAGATGAACCGCGCCGCCGAATGACGTGGGCGCGACGAACTCGCCGCCGTGAGCGTGGTCCGCACCGTCATCGTGCGCGTGCCCATCGTCCGCGCCGTCATCATGCGCATGGTCGTCCGCACCACCGGCGTCGGCGGTGTCGCCCTCATCGTGCGCGCCCTCGTCGCCGCCGCATCCGCCCAAGGCCCAGAGCCCGATTCCGACAAGAGCCGGCCCGGCGAGCCAACGCGGGCTCAATATCGTCTTCTTCCTTCTCATGTGCGATCTCCTTCTTGCGGCGGCGTCTGCGGTCGACCTTCAACCTTGGCCGCCTGGGGTGAAATGGACGATGTCGATCCTGCATGAGGATGCAACGCGGCTGGCGTGTCCGAAATACGGTCCCCCTGCGCCCGGTCGCGGGCAAGAAGGCGTTCGGAGGCGCGCCCCGCGAACCGCAGGAACACGGTTGGAGTCACGAAGAAGTCCAGGATCGTGCTCGTGATAAGCCCGCCGATGACAACGACGGCGACCGGGTACAGGATCTCCTTCCCTGGCTGACCCGCGGCCAGCGTGAGCGGAATCAGCCCCAGCCCCGTTGTCAGGGCCGTCATCAGCACCGGTGCGACACGTTCCTGGCTGCCCCGGATCACCATCTCCTTGCCGAAGGACATGCCCTCGTGGCGCATGAGATGGAGGTAGTGGCTGATCATGAGCACTCCGTTGCGACTCGATATGCCGCAGAGGCTGATGAATCCTACGAGGCTGGCGACGCTGAACGGCTCGCCGGACATCCAGAGCGCCAAGACGCTGCCGATGAACGCGAACGGGATGTTGAGCATGACCTGGAAGGCCATGACGCTGCTGGAGAAGTGGCTGTAAAGGATCCCGAACATGACCAGCAGCGAGAGCGCTCCTAGGGCCACGATGATCCTGGTCGCCTGCTGCTGAGACTCGAACTGCCCCTCCAGGCGCATCGAGTAGCCCTCGGGAAATACCACATCCATATCGATCGACTCGCGGATGGCGCCGACGGTGGTGCCCAGATCGCTGCCCTGCACGTTGCACGAGATCACGATCCGACGCTGCGTGTTCTCGCGCGCGACCTGATTCGGCCCGGGAATCTCGGAGATCGATGCGACGTCCGAGAGCAGCACGACCGCGCCGCTCGGCGAGATGAGACGCATCGACCCCACGGTGTCGAGCTGCCCGCGCCATCGCTCGTCGAGCATGACGACCAACCCGAACTGCTTGATCCCGTCGATGACCTGGGAAACGACCGTCCCGTTCATCGCGGTCTCCAGCGTCTCGATTAGATCGCCGACGCGGAATCCGTATCGAGCGGCGTTGTCGGCATTTACACGAATCCGCACCTGCGGGATCAGGACCTGCTGCTCGATCTGGAGATCGACCACCCCGGGCAAGCCGTCCATCGCGGAGCGAACCTCCTCGGCAAGCCGGCGCAGCTCGCGCAGGTCCGAGCCGAAGACCTTCACCACGATCGCCGCGCGGACGCCGGACTCCAGGTGGTCGATCCGGTGGCTGATCGGCTGGCCCACGTTGCTGGTCACGCCTGGCAGCTCATCGAGCCTCTCACGGATCTCGGCGAGCACGACCTTTCGAGGCCGCAGCGATGTGGGCGGCTGGCGCCCCGCGTAGGTGACGTGCTCATCCGGTCGCTTGCTCTCCTCGCGGGTCCAGAAATCAACATCGATCTCCGAGTAGTGGACGCCCTCGGCGTGCTCGTCCTGCTCGGCCCTGCCGGTCCGTCGCCCGGTGCTCTTGACCTCGGGGATCGACAGGATCAACTCCTCGCCCCGCGAGCCCAGGCGATCGGACTCGACCAGCGACACCCCGGGATTCGCGAAGATATTGATGGTCGCCGTGCCCTCGTTGAAGCTCGGCAGGAACTCCGATCCCATCGTCGCCACGCGCACGCCCGCGCCGACGACCAGCACGGCGCAGATCGCGATAATGATCCCCGGGCGGGGCAGCGCGATCCTGTAGCACCACAGCGCCAGCCCCTTGCACCATCGCAGCACGAAGCTGTCCTTGGCGTGCTCCATCCGCTTCATCCGCGGCAACAGGTAGAACGCCATCACCGGCGTCACCGTGAGCGAGACCACCATCGACGCGAGGATCGAGATGATGTACGCGATCGCCAGCGGCTGGAACAGCCGCCCCGCGAGCCCCGGCAACGCGAACAGCGGGAGGAAGACCAGCAAGACGATGGTCGTGCCGATCACGATCGGCCCCCGGACCTCCGCCGTGGCCTCGTAGATCACCCTGAGGACCGGCTCGGGCTCCGGCGCGTGCCGATTCTCCCGCAGGCGTCGGTAGACGTTCTCGACGCCGACGATCGCGTCGTCCACCAGCTCGCCGATGGCGACCGCGATGCCGCCCAGCGTCATGGTGTTGATCGATTCGCCCAGCATGAGAAAGACGATGAACGTGGTCAGCAGCGAGAGGGGGATCGCGGTGAGCGTGATGACCGTGGTCCGCACGTTCAGCAAGAACAGCGCGAGGATGATGACCACCAGGATCGCACCGTCGCGCAGGGCCTCGATGACGTTCTCGATCGCGTTGCCGATGAAGTGGCTCTGGCGGAACAGCTCGGAGTTCACCACCACACCCTCGGGCAGCGACTCGCGCAGCCGCTCGATCGTCTCATCGATCTGGGCGGTCAGCACTCGTGTGTCGGCGTCGGGCTGCTTGGAGATCGCCATGATCACCGCCGGGCGGGCGTTCATCGAGCCCTCGCCGCGTTTGATCGGCGAGCCCGCCTCCACCACGCTCGCGACATCTCGGACGCGCACCGGCACGGTCGCGTTCTCGCTCTGGCGCGTGGCGACCAGCGCATTCGCGAGGTCGTCCACGGTTCGAACTCGCCCCAGATTGCGGACCACCGATTCCTCGTTCTCGCCCACGATGAACCCGCCGCCGGAGTTCTCGTTGCTCTCCTGCACCGCCTCGCGCAGATCCCCGAGCGTGAGCTCGTAGATCCGCAGCTTCTCGGGATCCGCGCGCACTTGGAACTGCTTGAGTTCGCCGCCCATCACCGTCACCTGCGCGATCCCGGGGATCGCCTGCAGTGTCGGGCGGATCGTCCAGTCCGCGAGCGTGCGCACCTCCATCGGCGTCAGCGTCTCGGACGTCACCCCCACGAGCATGATCTCGCCCATGATCGAGCTGATCGGCGCCATGAACGGCGTGATGCCGTCGGGCAGGCGCTCGGCCGTCTGGTTCAGACGCTCCTGCACCATCTGGCGATTAAAGCGGATGTCCGTGCCCCACTCGAACTCGACGTACACGACCGAGAGGCCGATGCCCGAGACGCTGCGCACGCGTTCCACGCCCGCCGCCCCATTCATCACCGTCTCGATCGGGTAGGTGACCAGCACCTCGACCTCCTCGGGCGCGAGGCCGGGTGCCTCGGTGAGGATGGTCACGGTCGGCTTGTTCAGATCGGGCAGCACGTCGATCGGCAGACGCACCGCCGTGACCAGACCGTACACGGTCAGCGCCAGCGTCGCGAGCACCACGAGCAGGCGGTTGTTGAGAGAAACCCTGACGATAGCCTTCAGCACGTCGCGTCCTTTCGCCGGTTATCCATCGGTGTTGACCCCGGCCTTGGGGCGAAGCTGCGTCAGGCTGTACGCGCCGCGGATGACCACCGCGTCGCCCGGAACGAGGCCCGCCTTGACCTCGACGAACTGGTCGTCGCGCGTGCCGAGATCAATATCCTGCTTCGTGTAGAACTCGCCGTCGTAGACGAACACGAAGTGCATCGGGCCGTCGCTGACGACCGCCGAGGCCGGCACGACGACCGCGTCCTCTTCCTCGCGGAGCACGACGACGAGATCGACGTACAACCCGTCACGAAGGTTCCCGTCGGGGTTCTCCGCCTCGACAATGACGTGCGTCGTGCGCTTGATCGGATCGATCACCGGGCTCACGAATCGGACTGTCCCCGTCGCGATCGCGTTGCTCCGCGGATCAGAGACACGCCGTACCCGGACCTCCTTGCCCTCCAGGTCGCCCGCTCCGCTCACCAGCGACTCCGGAAGCTCGCCGGCGATCTGCACAGTGGAGTACTCGGCGACCGTGAGCAGCGTCTGGCCAACCCCGACGCCTTGGCCCGAGACGACCTCTCGCCTGACAACGACGCCACTGATCGGCGAGTAGAACCGAACGGTGCCGAGGCTCTCGCCGCGATGCGCGCCCGAGGCCGAGGACCCGAGGCTGGCGTTCCCGATTGCGGCGATATCGCATTCGCCGGACGCGCCGTGGGTGTTCGCCATCGTCGTGATGACCTGCTCCAATGCCTCGTGCGAGCGGTCCATCGACGCCGCCTGGCGATCCATCGACTCGACCTGCTCTCGGGCCAGGGAGAGTTCAATCTCCGTGAGCTGCGACTTGCCGCGCGACCGGACAGCCTCCGCCCGCTTCTCGCTGAGCACCGACACCGCGACCGCACCGTCGCTGTCGCGAACGCGATCGAACTCTTCCTGAGCGATCGTCGCGTGCTCCTTGGCGACCTCGAGCTCGACCTCGAACTCGCTGATC
Source organism: Phycisphaerales bacterium (assembly GCA_029260315.1). GTDB lineage: Bacteria > Planctomycetota > Phycisphaerae > Phycisphaerales > UBA1924 > S146-42. The sequence continues at coordinate 10,009 of JAJDDM010000092.1, forward strand.
CTGGATCGTGCGCCGGCGATCTGGGTCTGGAGGGCGTACGCCTCGGTCTCCAGCTTCCGAAGCTCGTAGATCGACTGGGTCAGTTGCGGCGACTCCAACTCGACCAGAAGGTCTCCCTCGCGCACCATGTCGCCCACCTGCGCGGCGACCGCGAGCACCGTTCCCTCTACCCGCGAGGAAATAGAATGTACCTTCTCAGGCGCAGGTCGGACGACGCCGCTCAGGCGGACGACATCCTCGATGCGCCCGAAACCAACCTCCGCGGTGCGAAGCCCAATGTGCGCGGCGGTCTCCGGCGAGACCTTGCGCGGGGTGTCAAGGTCAAACGGCGCGATCTCGCCATCGCCGTGCCCCTCGTGCGCGAGCAGCGGGATAGCCGTGACCATGATCGCGAGAAGGACGAGTGAGCTCGGGATGACGAGGCGTGATCGGGTCATTGCGTGGACTCCAGTTCGGTGACCGTCCTGCGATGCCGCGCCCGGACGGTGCGTGGGATCTCAATCGTGGATGCCGGGTCCTTTTCACTCGTTTGGTCGACGCGCGGGGCCCCTCGGAGCGATCAGACCAAGATCTCTCGCACACGCCAAGCAGTTGAAGGCACCGACAAGTTCGGAGGGTGTTGCGTTTGCGCGCCTGCCCTACCGAGTTGCGAGTGGGCAACGCACCGAATCGCTCATCGCAAGGGCGTGAGAGTTCGACGTGCGGGGCGCAAAGAATCAGAGATCGGTCTAGACGATCAGCGCGCAGTGCAACCGCAAGAGCGACCTCGGCGGGCTATGCACGCTGCGGGCCAGGAATCGCCCGCTCGCTCGATCGATTTCGACTCGAGGCGTTGACCATCCGCTCCAGCCGCTCGCGAAGACCGGCGCCTTTGTCGGCGACACCTTCTCGATTACCGGCGAGCGAGCATCGTCGCATCCGCACGCACAGGTGTCATCGTGATCGCCGGGACCCACGGGCTGGCGGTCGCCAAGCCGATCCGCGTCACTCGGCTCAGCCGCATGAGCGTGCTGGTGTCCGGCGTGGGAGTGAGTCTCAGTTTGCGCCTCCCCTTCACCGGGCCCGCCAGGTGTGCAGCACGAAGCGGCGAATGACAGATTGCAGCAACAGAGCGGCAGCCCAAAGGCCGCGTACGCGGCCAAGAGCAATCGCAGTGTCGCGCTTTGTATCGCCAAAGAGAGCCCTCGGACCGTCTCAACGGACAATCGGCCGGACAACTCTATTCCCTTGACGGGAAGTGCGTCAAATCGCTCGCGGGCGGGCTGGAACGAGCCTCCGAGGGCTGTCACTGGGGTTCGGCGAGCTTGATCGCCGTCAGCGCCGGCGCCTCCGCCCCGCCCCGATCAGCGCTCCGCACCCGAACATCGCGAGAACGCCCGGAGCGGGAACGATCGCGAAGCTCGCATCGCTGACATCCTGGTAATCCGCGCCCGAGTTGTCCATGACGACCCGCACCCAGGCGTCCTCGGCCAGATCATTCGGGACGGTCCACTCGTAAGTGTGGATGCTGTTGATCGAGGTGTCGCCAGGAGGCAGATCCAGGGAAATGGTGGTCCAGGGTCCACCGTTGGTCTCGGTGGAGTAGAACACGTCCCAGTTCAAGGTGTTGTGGGCGATGACGACCCGCCACTCGATCGTGAAGCTCTCGCCAACCGTGAGCTGTTCGCCCCCGTTCGGGCTGTTCAGGCGGACGTGTCCGAAGGCCGGACTCACGCTCCCAGCCGCCACGGCCCCCACGAGCAAAGCGAGGTAGTTCATGATGTCCCCCGGAAAAGTGATCGCGTCGCAGGGGCAAGCCCCTCACTCCTATACTGCCTCACGATCGGCCCGCGATCCAATCAAATCTCAAACGAACTTGATCGAAGAGCGGCCAGTGGAATGGCGGGCGATTTGAAACCTGTCACCGGCCTACATGGACGTAGTGTCTCTGCCTATTGATTTTGTGTATTCGAGAACCGTTGCGCCCGCTCTATTGTCCAGTCGGTTGCGAAGGCGACCGACCCTTGGGTAAACGCTGAGCGCCGCCGAGAGACCTCGGCGGCGTTTGCCATTGCTACGCGACCGTGGGGGCAATTTGGCACGCCGCAAGAGCGACGGCTGGTCTCAGGTGACCGCCGCGCGATAACCCGATTGCTCGCGCG
>JAJDDM010000093.1 GCA_029260315.1 Phycisphaerales bacterium
CGAACGCGCCCGGCTCCACCGGCCCGCCCGGCCCCGTGTGCGTCGCGTGAAACACCCCGACACCCGCCACGCACCCGCGCTCGGCGTCCTCCCCGAAGAACTTCAGCTCATACCGCCCATCCGGCGCCGGCGTGAACATCCCCTTCATCCACTCCGAGTACGCCTCCAGCGTCTTCACATCCGACAGAATCCCCGCCTGCGCGCTGAACGTCGCGTCCGGATGGCAGTACTCCCGGCACCCCTGCCAACCCTTGCCCGTCTCGATCGCATCGAAGAACACCCGCGCCCGCTCCAACCGCTCGCTCATGCCGAACTCCTTTGCCGCCATCCTAGCCGAAGGCACATCACAGGCCCGACCGTTAGGAAGGGCGTCTTCCTCTCCCGACCCTACTGCCCCCCCCAATCTACCATAACCCCATGGCGCGCAGGCAATCAGAACTCGAGTCACTGCTCGACGGCCTCAAGCAGCTCTTCAGAGAGGTCCCCTGGTGGACAGGCCCACCGGTCATCGCCCTCATCTGGCTTGCGTTCTACGTCTTGGTCCCCGGTGCGTCGAAGCTCGTCCCGGACGCCGGGCTCGTCACCTCTGACAACCTCAGCAGACTCTCGCGCAACCTTGCGCCGATCTTCGCCCTCGCTGCTGGCGCAGTCTGGATCGTGGCTCTCTATCAGAAACTGATCGACCGCAACCGCCTCGACAACCAGTCCGATCCGGAATCGATTCGCACCATGTCCTGGCTCGACTTCGAAGCCCTCCTTGCAGAGGCGTTCCGACGCCATGGGTATGCCGTGCGGGCCACGCCTTCGGGCGCCGATGGAGGCATCGACTACATCTTGAGCAAGGACGGCGCCGAAACGATCGTCCAGGCCAAGCACTGGAAAGCCAGAAGCGTGGGCGTCAAGGTCGTCCGCGAACTTCACGGCGTCCGCGCCGCACGAAACGCGAACGAAGCGATCGTCGTCTCGAGCGGCTCGTTCACGCGCGACGCCCGTCGATTCGCCGTCGACAGCGGCGTCCGCCTCATCAACGGCCCCGCGCTCCAAGCCATGCTCACCCCACTCCGCCGAGAATCCGCGCCCGCGAGAACGCAGACCGAGCCCATCTCGCCCGCAATCGCCGATCGCGCGCCGACACTCGTTCCCACCCGCGCAGACAAGGTCCCTCTGTGCCCACGGTGCAACGCGCCCATGGTCCAGCGCACCGCGCGCCGAGGACCCAGCGCAGGCTCCAGCTTCTGGGGATGTCCCGCCTACCCCCAATGCTGCGCCACACGACCAATCGACTAGACATCATGTCTCTTCGGCACGAGCGTGCCGATCCCTCACCCCTGGCGGGTGGCACGCTCCCATGACAACAAATCGTGCGACCACATCCGTCCATCATCCGCTACATGTTGACCCTCCCCCAACTTCCCCTTGTGCCGCGCCGCCGTTGATTTACAATTCCCCCATGATCGCAGAACACACCATCGCCGCACCCAGTCCGAACACCGATTCCCACACTGCGCCCATCCCCCCGAATGCCGAAGCCCGCCTGCCGAATGCCGCCCCTCCTGCCTCCTGCCCACTGCCTACTGCCCTTCCTGCCGAATCCCTCAACCGCCTCATCGACCTCTACCTCTCCCCGGACATGCCCCTCCCCGGCATCGCCGCCGCGCTCGATATCTCCGTCCGCGAACTCTTGAAACACCTCAAACACCCGACCATCCGCGCCCTCATCGAAGACATGCGAGACGCCCAGCGCACCCGCGCAGAAGACCTCGCCGACCTCGCCCTTCCGACCGCCATCGGCGCACTCCAAGCCGCGGCCCAATCCCACCACACCCCCGAAACCGCCCGCAAAGCCGCCGCCAAACTCCACGGCGTGACGACCCAATCCCGCCCATCACAGGCCCGCCTGTCAGAAAGGGCGTCTACCCCTCCTCCCCCTCCTTCCAACCCTCAAGATCAACACGCGCCGGAAGTCTCGCGCGCCGCAAGACATGCAGGGGCGCCAGGCGTCCCGCCCGCATCGCCGAAGGCGATCCCGGTAGCACCGGCTTCCAGTCGGTCGAACGCTCCCGGCCCAACCCCGCCCTCCGTCCCCAACTCACCTTCCAAAAGAGGCCCCGGCGCAAGCCCGGGCTCCCCTCCCACCAACAACCATCCAAACACAACCCCGCCACTCGTCCCCACCGACGCCCACACATCCGACCAACCCGTGCCACCGAGGTGCGGCTGCTCTGAGCCGCTCCTCGGTGCATCTTGCGAGCACCACCCCGCCCGGCCACCTAACCTCGCCTATCGCACCGCCAACGTCGGGGATCCCATGCACATCCAATACCTCGAAATCGTCACCAGCGACGTCGACGCAGTCTGCGCCGCCTACGCCGCGGCGATCGGCGCAAACTTCTCCGGCCCCGACCCCGCCCTCGGCGGCGCCCACCACCCGCCCTCCGAGTGCGCCTCATCCCACCATGCGCAGAGTTCATGCCGATCCATGGGCGATGGGATGATGTTGTCGGCGAACGCTCCTACACTGGATATGAACCCGAGACGAGCGAGCAGGAGACCGACAATGGCCGCGAAGTACGACCTCAAGGGCACCGCCGACGATCAGTTCATGTTCAATCTCAAGGCTGCCAACGGCGAGGTCATCCTCACCTCACAGCGGTACACCACAAAGGCATCGGCGGTGAACGGCATCGCATCAGTCAGGGAAAACTCGCCGAGCGACGAACGTTACGACCGCCTCGAGTCCGCCGCGAGCCAGCCTTACTTCGTGCTTAAGGCCACCAACGGGGAGGTCATCGGCAAGAGCGAGATGTACTCCTCGGCGTCGGCTCGCGACAACGGCATCGAGTCGGTCAAGACCAACGGGCCGGGCGCGGCGGTGGACGATCTGACCTGAGTTTCTTGGCTTCTCAGAGTGGGCCGGGCTGCAACACGGATCACTCGTCCGATACGAGCTCGAACTCGCTGGCGACGAACCGCCCGTCCACGATCTCGCCGGTGACGCGCGCGGGGCGGACGGCGTTGCAGAATCCGTCCTCGCCGTGCGCATCGCCGTGATCGTCGATCCCCGTGCCATCGACAAAGTACCCAACGCCGTCGATGCGGACCGCAAGGTCGCAGCTCTGGCCCTCCATCGCGAACAGGCACTCGCCGCAGGCGGCGTCAACGACCTGCGAGCGCGGCGCGGGGCCCTGGCAGGCGACAAGCGCCGCGAGGGCGACGCCGAAGAGCAGCCGGATTCTGAGACCCTGCTTCATGGCGTCATTGTAGATCATACGACCTGCCCGATCGGTCGCTCGCCCCGCCGGCGTTCGCGCTCCCGGCGGATCCGCGGCCCGTTCAGGAAGAACCCGATCCAGGTGTACCGCACGAACAGCGCGTAGGAGCCGAGCATGATCGCGCCGGCGAGGACGCAGACCAGCAGGAACTTGACGATCGCCGGGGCCTCCAGCGGCAGCAGCGCGATGTTCAGAAGGACCACCAGCGGCAGGTGGATGAGGTACATCCAATACGAGGCGTCCGAGACGTACCGCATCACCCGGCTGGGGCGATCGAACAGGCACAGGAACAGGCCGCTGAAGCCGACGACGAGCAGGGGCGTCGCGGCGACGGCGGCGAGGCGAACCTGGAGGATGACGTCTTCGCCTGCCAAGAAGCGGGGGAGCAGGCGGAGATAGACCAGCGCGAGGGCGACGCCGGCGGGCAGCGCGAGATACCAGAATCGCCCGAGGCTGGCGAGGGCGTCGCGGCGTCGGCAGAGGAGCCAGCCGGCGGTGAAGAAGACGGCGTAGTACAGGACGATGTGCCAGGGGGGGATGGCGGCGGTCTGGGTGGCGACGCCGGGCTCGGGAGCCCATGTGCCGTCGGGGGTTTGGGATCGCTGGAGGAAGAGGATGGGGAAGATGAGCAGGGCGAGGACAGGCGCGGCGAGGGCATGGCGGACGAGCCAGGCCCAGGCGTCGGCGAACTTTGCGAAGAGCGCGGCGAGCGGGGACAGGCGGTTGGCCGCGACGTGCAGGAGGCCGGCGATCAGGCAGAGGATGAGCAGGTGCTCGAGGAACCAGAGGTGGATGGGGACCATGTACTGATCGACGGTGCGGTGGGCGAAGAAGTCCTCGACGGCGGGCCAGAATCCGAGCCGCGCGTCCTTCGGCTGGCGGAGGTTGAGGCCCCAGACCCAGACGAAGGCGGTGATGGGCACGATGGTGACCATGGCGACGGCGAGGGGCGCTCCGATGCGGCCGGCGCGGTTCTTGGCGTAGCCGGTGAGGCCGTAGCGGATCAGCAGGAGGCAGGCGAAGAAGCCGGCCATGAGGAAGAAGACCTCCATGCGGAAGAGGTGGATGGTCCAGAAGGCGGCGTCGAAGAGCGGGCTGGAAGACACGTCCGCCGCGGGCCAGAAGTCCCAGACACCCACCATGTAGGCCATCATGGCGTGCAGGGCGATGCCGAGGAGCATGGCGATGGCGCGCAGGGCGTCCATGGCGTGGAGGCGTTCGTTGTGGATGGGCTCTGCCATAGGTCTGGGAGGCCCAAGGGTAGGGGCGGTGGGACTACGCTTGGGCCATGAGCGAGCGGCGGCTGGCCCTGCGGATCGTGACGATGCCGCGGGACACGAATCAGTATGGGACGATCTTCGGCGGGGTGATCCTGAGCTATATCGACCAGGCGGGGTTCGTGGAGTCTCGGCGGCACGGGCGGCACCGGTGGGTGACGGCGTCGATGGACCGGGTGGACTTTCGCGCGCCGGTGCAGTTGGGGGACATCGTGAGTTTCTATACGACCGCCGAGCGGCTGGGGACCAAGAGCGTGACGGTGCGTGTGGAGGTGGAGGCCGAGCGGTACACGTCGCAGGAGAGTGTGGCGGTGACCGAGGCGGTGATGACGCTGGTGAGCGTGGATGAGGAGGGTCGGCCGATTGCGTTTCGGTCGGTGCCGACGATTGAGGAGTGAATCACCGCGGAGATGCGGAGGGGGAATCACCACAGAGGGCACAGAGGAAGAGAGAAAACTCACCACGGAGTTGCACGGAGTGACACGGAGGGAGAGTTCTTTGGACGCTGAGCGGTGTGACTTGGTTTGTTCTTTCTTGACTCCGTGAAACTCCGTGTCACTCCGTGGTGAACTCTGAGGTGGCCCACGAACGGCGGACTCAGCGGCGAGCCGGCATACTGCCGGCGGAAGGAGTCCGAACCAAGGCCCAGAGGAAGCAGTATTCCGAGGAGTTCAAGCGGGAGGCGGTCCGGCTGGTAACCCAGCAGGGATACTCGAACAACCAGGCGGGCAAGGCGGTGGGCGTGTGCCACACCACCGTCCGGTCCTGGGTCGCCCGATACGCGCCGGAGCGGCCCACGCCGACGGCCTACGCCTCGCCCGAGGATGAGCTCCGCCAGCTGCGTGCGGAGAACGCGCGGCTGCGCATGGAGCGCGACCTTCTCAAAAAAGCGGCGGCCTACTTCGCGGCGGAGGATCAGCGGTGACCTCCTACCGGATCATGGCCCAATGGCGTGAGCACTACCCGGTGGCCGCGATGGCCGAGGTGTACGGCGTCTCGACCAGCGGCTTCTACGACTGGATCGGCCGCGAGCCCTCGGCCCGCGAGCGTCGCCGCGATGGACTCGCCGAACAGGTCCGTGAAGCGTTCCACGACGCGTCGGGGATCTACGGCAGCCGGAAGTTGACGCGGGAGCTCGTCGAACGGAAGATCGACGTGTGCCGCAACACCGTCGCCGAGTTGATGCGCGATCAGGGCCTGCGATCCCGGGCGCAGAAGCGTCGGCATGTGACGACGACGGACTCGTCGCACCCCGAGCCGACGGCGCCCAACACGCTGGGGCGTGACTTCGCCGCGACGGCGCCGGACCAGAAGCGGGCGGCCGACATCACCTACATCGAGACCGCGGAGGGGTATGTCTACCTGGCGGCGGTGATGGACCTGTACTCTCGCCGGATCGTGGGCTGGTCTCTGAGCGACAGCCCGGAGAGCACGCTGGTGCTCGAAGCGTTGGAGAACGCGATCCGCCTGCGGACACCGGGGCTCGGGCTGCTGCACCACTCCGACCGCGGCGTGCAGCACGCGAGCGAGCGGCACCGCCGCCTGCTGGCCAGGCACGAGATCGAGTGCAGCATGAGCCGGCGCGGCGACTGCTGGGACAACGCCCCGATGGAGCGGTTCATGAACTCACTGAAGAACGAGTGGGTCCACCACGAGTCGTACGCGACGATCGAAGAGGCCCGCACCGGGATCTTCCGGTACATCGAGATGTTCTACAATCGTGAGCGCCGACACCAGGCGCTCGGGTACATCAGCCCCTGCCGCTACGAGAAGCTCCACGCTTCCTCGGAGGCGGCATGAAACACGGCCGTTGAGTCCGCCGTTCGTGGGCCACCTCAGGGATTGGGTGATGGTTCCTTCACCATGATACAGCGATAAGAGGCGTTTGAGGATTGATGGGAATGAGAGTGAGGATCGGTGATAGTTTCAAGCAGGCTCTTCCTCTCTGTGTTCTCTGTGCCCTCTGTGGTGCGTTCTGATGGGGTTTGATTCGCGGGCATTGCGAGAAGGCTTGGCGCGGCCGGCGCGGCTGTGCGTGATGATCTCGGGTGGGGGGCGGACGCTTGCGCACATCCATGCGTTGATCGAGGATGCGGAGATTGATGCGAAGATCGAGCTGGTGATCGCGTCGCGCGCGTGCACGGGGATCGAGCGGGCGCGGGGGCTGGGGTATGCGCCGGTGACGATGGGGGGGCGGATCCCGCGGGCGCGACTGGGGGAGCTGCTGGCGAAGCACGGGATCGATTGGGTGGTGCTGGCGGGGTACTTGCAGTTGCTGGAGATCCCAGAGGGGTTCGAGGGGCGGGTGGTGAATATGCACCCGGCGCTGCTGCCGCGGTTTGGCGGGGTGGGGATGTATGGGGATCGGGTCCACGCGGCGGTCTTGGCGAGCGGGGCGAAGGTGAGCGGGTGTACGGTGCATCTGTGCGATGGGGAGTATGACAGGGGGGCGATGGTTTTGCAGCGGACGTGTCGGGTGCTTGCGGGGGACACGGTGGAGTCGCTTGGAGCACGAGTGTTTTGGTTGGAGAGAGAGGCGTATGGGGCGGCGTTGAAGTTGTTGGTGGGATGACGTTTGGATGCACATCGCACCGAGATCGCAAAGCCGATCTCGGTGGCACGGGAAAGAGGGCAACTTGGGTTGGTGCGGGGCGTATGGGATTGGGGATGTCTGAGACAAAGATTGAGTGCGTAGGGCAGGGCGTGGATTCGTCCGCTCCGTCGGATTTCGCGGTCCACAGGCGAGTGGCGTGGGGAACCACCCGCCCGGAGGGCGCGCGCATGTTGCCAGGGGCCTCGGCCCCTGGATCGAGGCAATCACCGCCCTCCGCCCGGAGGGCAGACGCGTGCATGAACGGCGCGGTGCTTGCTCGAACTCGTGCAGCCGATGATCCGGCACTTGGCACAACCCGTCCGCCCTCCGGGCGGGGTTTCATCGAGGCGCCTGTTCCAGGGACTGAAGTCCCTGGCAACGTGCGTGCGCCCTCCGGGCGAGGTTTCATCGAGGCGCCTGTTCCAGGGACTGAAGTCCCTGGCAACGAGCGCGCGCCCGCCGGGCGAGTGCAGACGCGTCCGCCTCGGGGGCCACGGCACCGCCGCGCTACGGCGGTGGGACTCATCGCGGGAGCTGTGATGCTCGGCGTGCCGGCGGTGGCGCAGGACGATGGGCCGACGAGCGAGTTGAAGGAGGCGCTGGAGCGGCGGGAGCAATCGGCGCGGTTGCAGGAGCGGGCGGTCGCGGCGTTCGAGAGCGGGGATATCGAGGCGGCGATCGCGCTGCTGGAAGAGCAGCTGGAGCTGGAGCCCGCGAACGCGCTGGCGATGTACAACCTCGCGTGCGTGCGGTGTGTCGGCGGCGACAAGGACGCGGCGATGGAGATGCTCAAGCGCGCGATCGAGCATGGGTTCGTGGATTTCGAGCAGATGCGCCGCGATCCGAACCTGATGGATCTGCACGAGACGGAGTTGTTCCGGCAGATATTGGCCCAGCGGCGGCCGATTCTGGACGCGGCGGGCGAGATGCAGTTCGAGGTGGTGCGGGGGAAATACGGCAAGGCGTATGCGTACGACAAGGACGATTCGCTGAGGGTGAACTTCGCGAGCGCCTACGACCAGACGACATTGGATGCTGCGAAGGTGGAGCTGCGCCGGATCAGTGAGTGGGCGCTGGAGGAGCTGTTCACGGGGCTGAACGAGCCGGCGATGCGCGAGGTGGATCCCTGGGTGGTGGTGGTGCTGCCGAGCGAGCGGGACTTTCGGGCGTGGGCGATCGCGATGTACGGGCCGGCGTCGGTCACGGGTGAGTTCAGCCGGATCGGCGGGGCGTACAACCACGGGCGCAAGGAGCTTGTGGCGATGGACCTGGGGGGGACGCTGCGGCACGAGTTTCTGCACGTCTTGCACTGGCGGAGCAATATGCGCCGAGCGCAGGGGCATCCGGTGTGGATCCAGGAGGGGCTGTGCAGCCTCGTCGAGGATTACGAGATGCGTTCGGGGCGGCTCGTGCCGGTTCCGAGTTGGCGGACGAACACGGTGAAGAACCTGGGGCGGACGGGTCGGGTGATGGAGATCACGGACCTGGCGGGGTTGGATCGGCACGCGTTCAACAATCGGCGGCCGCTGGCGAACTACGCGATGGCGCGGGCGGTGTTCTTGTACTTGTATCAGCGCGGGTTGTTGACGGAGTGGTATGCGCACTACACGGCGCACTTCGAGGAGGATCTGACGGGGGTGGCGGCGATCGAGGCGGTGGCGGGGAAGGCGATCGGGGAGGTGCAGGAGGACTTTGAGGATTGGGTGGCGGGGCTGGCGTATGTCGCCGAGGCGAGCAGTGATGGGCTGGTGCGGTATCTGGACGTTGGGTTGGGGGTCGAGGTGGACCCGGGGAAGGGCGAGGGGCCGATCGTGACGCGGGTGAGCCGGCTGGCGCGGGTGAGCGGGCTGCGGCCGCGGGATGTGGTCACGGCGATCAACGGTCGGCCGACGCGGGACATGAACGACTTCGTGCGGGTGCTGAGCGCGTATCGGTCGGGGGAGCGGGTGGAGGTGAGCGTGCGTCGGCGGGCGGAGCACATGACGATGGAGGTGATGGTGGTGGGGAAGTGAAGAAGTGGCAAAGGAAAGAGCCCGGCGACTGGGTCGCCGGGCTCTTGGGGTTTTGGGAGATGCGATTTGAGATTTGAGATCTCAACGGGGTTTAGCGGGGTTTAGCCTCCGCCGGGGTCGTCGGAGCGGACGATGCGGCCGCCGACGACGGCGCTGATGGGCTGGTCGACGAGGTCTTCGAGTTCGGCGAAGGAGGTGTCGGCGTTGAGGGTGACATAGCGTCGGCCCTGGACGATGCTGACGCGGGTCGCCGAGGCGGGCCACCAGGGGTAGCCGTTGAGCTCGCGGTGGACGTAGTCGGGTGCGTTGACGATGAAGTTGCCCTGCCAGTAGCGGATGGAGGCGGCGTCGCCGCCGTTATCGATCCACTGGTTGGGCTCGACGAGTTCGGTGAGGATGAGGCGGATTTCCTCGGCGCGATCGGCGAGGGGGAGGATGTCCCAGTCATCGTCCTGGTTGCCGCCCTGGAAGGGGGACTGGCCGCCGCCGCCGCCGCGGGAGGATTGGAGGATGCTGTTGAGATCGAAGGTGGGTGCGTCGGTGTAGGCGGGGATGGCGATGAGCATGTCTGCGATGTTGTAGACCTCGACGCGGCGGCGCTTGTTGAGGCGTTCCTTGGGGCCAGCCTCGAAGGTGCCGGTGCTGTTGAACTGCCAGGAGTTGCCGTCGGTGGAGAACTCGGACTCGGCTTGCTCGAGGACCATCTCGATGAGCTGGAGGGCGCTGACGCCCTGGACATCGAGGGTGACGGTGGCGTCGGGGTCGAGGCCGTCGGGGAACTTGTCGTCGGCGTAGAGGGGTTTGATGTTGGCGCCGGTGAAGTCTTTGACGAAGTTGAAGACGTCCTCGAGGCGCTGGTCCTGGAAGCTGACGGTGACAGGACGGAGGAGCTTCTGGGCGGTCTCGCGTTGGGGGATAACCCTGGTGGCGCGGACGGGGGTGCCTGCCTGGGTGACGAGCTGTGCCTGAGCGACACCGACGATGGAGGTGGCGGCGAGGCCGGCGATCAGGGCTGTGTGACGCATTTTCATGTTCGGCTCCTTGTCGGGTCGTCCCGGGGGCCCATTGTACAGGGCGTGCGGTGGGACGCCAGTATTGTCTGCTCTTTTCGGCCTGAGATCCAGCGGGCCCTTGGGATTGGGTTTTTCTGTGGTCGGGCCCTGTGGATATAGACGCGGGAAGCGGGTTGATGTTCCGTGATGTTGGTGGTGGGAGAGCTGGAAGCACCGAGTATGTGGGACCGGGCGGCGGAGATGGGGGTTGTTGCAGATTTGGCACTGGTGGGCAGTCGCGAGTGGCACCGGGAGCGGGGGTAGAACGGCACCGAGAAGGCAGCAGCGCCGGCCATCTCGGTGGCACAGGGGGCGGGGGCGCGGAAAGTGCCGAGGGTGGCGTGGAGTGCGTTGGGTGTTGGTGGAAATTGAATATGGGGGTGTGGTGGGTCGATAGCGGGGGGTGCCCGGAAGGGAGCTTCTGCCGCGGTGTCGGTGGGAGGTGCGTTTCTCGATTCGGGGCGGAGTGTCGGCCTAGGCGGCTGCGGAGTGCGTGGCGGGGTCGGCGAATGGGCCGGGCGCGGATGGCGCCCACGACCGAGGAGATCTCGATGACGACGACGATGCCGCAGCAGAACGTGACGCCGCCGCAGGGGTTTGCGCCGAACGGCTGGCAGGGGACGCCCTGGAACTTTGGGTATCAGGGGGGGTATCCGGGCGGAATCCCGGGGCAACAGAATGGGAACCAGACGAGCACGAAGGGCTCGACGATCGGCGAGCAGGTCGCCAATGTGCCGTTCAATCCGTTCGGGCCGTACGGGATGGGCTTCGTGCCGGGGACGAACGTGACGCAAGTGAGCGGTCAGCCGGTGTCGGTGTTCGGTGGGTCGCCGATCGGTGCGCATCCGTTCTTTGCGAACGGGTTCGGGAGCTTCCAGGGACTCTCTCCGGTGGGGCCGACGGGGTTCGGCGGGATCAATCCGTGGAACTCGGCGACCAACTCGGCGTTCGGGGCGTGCTGCGGTGACACGGGTTTCTCCGGCGGCGTGAGCCCGCTCGGTATTCCGTTCAATCAGGGTGTTCCGTTCAACCAGGGGACGCCGTTCAATCAGTTCGGGTTCAACACGCCGATCTCGCCTTGGAACAGTACGAGCTGGAACAGCCCGTTCTCGAACGTCACGCCTTGGAACGGCACGCCCCTGAGCAATCACGTCCCGATCGGCAACGTCAACAGCACGCCCTGGAATGGCACGGCGTGGGGCGTGGGGGGCGTGCAGAACGGGCTGTTCCCGAACACGGTGGCGGGCGGGTCGATCTGGAACAATCCGATCGCTCGCGGGTTCGGGCAGCCGAACTTTCTTCCGGGCAACCAGTTTGCGGGCAACAACTCGGGCTTTGGTGTGCCGATTGGGCTGAACACGGCGAGCTTTGGGCAGATCCCGCCGATCCATGGTTTCAACCCGACGCCGTTCGGGTTCAACACGCCGGTCAATGGCCTGAGTCCGACGCCGTTCGGGTTCCAGACGCCGATCAACGGCTTGAATCCGTCGCCGTTCGGAATCAACACGCCGATCAACGGTTTCCATCCGTCGCCGTTCGGGTCTGGCGTGCCGTTCGGCTTGTTCAACACGCCGAGCTTTGGCGCGTGGAACGCGGGCGGCAGTCCGTTCGGGAATGTGATTCCCGGGTTCGGCGGGATCCCGGGGTTTACGCCGATCGGCGGGAACTTCGGATTCCAGCCTTTCGGCGTGCCATTCAACACGCCCTTCAACTCGCCCTTCCATGGGCCCTTCAACACGAATCAGGCCAACACCCAGTGCGACACGAGCAAGGGTGGTCTGAATCTGAACAACCAGGCGGCCTGAGGGCGGCGTTTGCGATAGATTGAGCGCAGCGCGCCGGGAGGCGCGTTGTGTCTTTTTTGGGTCTGGGGTCTGGGGTCTGGGGGTATTCGGAAACTGGGTCAATGCCTGTCGTTATTCGCCCCACCAGGCGGGTTCGGCGGCGACTTGTTCGCGGAAGAGTTTGGTGAGGCGGGTGGTCATGGGGCCGGGGTTGGCGTCGGCGATGGTGCGGCCGTCGAGGGTGAGCACGGGGGCGAGTTCGCCCATGGTGCCGGTGCAGAAGATCTCGTCGGCGCGGTAGACCTCGGCGAGGGAGATGTCGCGTTCGGCGCAGGGGATGTCGTGGGTTCGGCAGAGTTCGAGGACGACGCTGCGGGTGACGCCCTCGGGGCAGGCGACGCTGCGGGAGGTCTCGACGACGCCCTCGGTGTCGCTGAAGACGTGGGTCGCGTTGGTCTCTGCGAGGAAGCCGGCGTCGTCGAGCATGAGGGCGTCGTCGACGCCGGCGGCGTTGGCCTGGATCTTGGCGAGGATCGATTGCAGCAGGTTGCAGTGGTGGATCTTGGGGTCGAGGGTGTCGGAGCGCCATCGGCGGATGGCGGAGGTGATGAGGGTGATGCCGGCGGTGTCGTAGACGGGGGGCTTGTGCTCTGCGAGGACGATGAGGGTGGGGCCTTGGGTGTTGAGGCGGGGGTCCATGCCGGAGGTGAGCTTGACGCCTCGGGTGAGGGTGAGGCGGATGTGGGCGTTGTCTGTCATCTTGTTGGCGTCGAGGGTTTTTCTTGTTTCGGCGCAGAGGTGTTCGTTGGTGGGGATGGTGTCAAAGGCGAGGGCCTTGGCGCTGTGGCGGAGGCGTTCGAGGTGCTGTTTGAGGCGGAAGATCTTGTTGTCGTAGAGGCGCAGGCCCTCCCAGACGGCGTCGCCGCCCTGGACGGCGGAGTCGAAGGGGCTGATGGCGGCCTTGTCGCGGTGGAAGAGTTCGCCGTTGATGTTGATGAGGAGGTTGGCGTTCTTTTCGTTGAAGGTCTGGAGCATGGGGGAGGGTAGGGGAAGGGGCCAAGTGGCAGAGGGGCGAAGTGGTGGAGGGCAGACAAGGCGCCCGTGCGCGGTCATGGCACTGCGCGTGGCTGTGGTGGCTTGGCATAGCCGCTCAGAGCAGCGGCCATGGCACCCGGCGAATGAGGGGGGGCGGGGGATGTTCGATGCGGCTCAGTCTTCGGACTGCTCGAGGGTGGCGAGGCGCTCGCGGAGCGGCGGTGGGAGGGCATCGCGGATTGTGTTGTCGATGAGGCCGACGGCGAGAAGGTCGGCGATGTGGACCTGGTCGATCGGACGGAACGATGTCAGTTTCATCGTGACGAGCGGGGCGAGTTTGAGCACTCGCAAACCGTCAGGGTCGACCATGGAATCCTCGGGCTCGGGGGACGGCGCTTCGTATGAAGGCCGGAGTTTCTCGTTGGCCCACACGAGGTGGACCGCACTCCTTCGGCTTGGTTCGGTCGGATCGAGAAGGCGTGTCAGGCTTCGCAGGTCCTCTCGCTTGAGACCCCTTGCTTCGAGGGTGGTCGTGATGCGGTCGAGGTCTACTCGGTGGACGAGCACGTCGACGCCTCTGGTCGTGCGGGTGGCGCTGGGGTCTTTTGTCGCGATCCAATAGGCGATGGCGTTGCCGCCGACGAGCGCATAGGGGATGGAAGCATCGTTGAGGGCGCCAGCGACCAATCGCATTCGCCGAGCGACGCGTTCCATGGTCATGACGAACTCCGTGTAGGGCGAGACCACGGAGGATGGTAGGGAAGCGATGCCTGGTGTGGACTGTCGATAGCTAGGTCAGGCGTTGGGCGTGGAGTTGGTGATAGATCTCGTTGCAGGCGGCGAGGGTTGATTGAAGGTGGTCGGGGACGGGCTCGTTCTTCGGCTTGTAGGGGGTGAAGGTGGTCGAGCGTTCGACGTTGGCGTACCAGTATCGGGCCCAGGGGCCGTCGGTGGGGCGGGGGCCGGGGGGCCAGGAGAGCATGCGATCGGTGAAGGGGACGTGGAGGGCGTCGCAGAGTCTGGTGAGCATGGCGCGGGGGTTTTCGAGGGCGTCGCGGGCGTCGATGATCGGAGGAGGGGAGCCGGTGTGGTTGGTGATGCGGTGGAAGAGGCGTTGTTGTTGGGGGAGGGCGAGGGTGTGGGGCGTGGGGTCTTCGATGACCTTGATGTAGGAGGTGATCATCTCGGCGGGGTTGCGGATGAGCAGGCAGTTGGTGAGTTGGAGGATCCAGTCGAGGTCGTCGTTCTCGAGGAGGTGGTGGGCCATGTGTTTTTGGTAGAAGATGGTGTGTGTGGCAGTGGTCTCAGGCCGGTTCGATGGGTTTGGAGCATCGTCTGACGAACCACTGGTGGGCAAGCCACCAGTGGCACCGGGGATGGGGCCGGTGAGGGTGGCGATGAGGGCGTCGAGGTCGGTCTGGCAGTTGGCGATGATCTCGTCGCGGGCGGGGTGGTCGGCGCCGGTGAGCTTGAGGTAGCGGGCGTAGAGGGGTTCGTCGCAGACGACGGTGTCGGGGCGGGCGTCCCAGCTGCGCATCATGGCGGTTGAGATGTTGCGCGGGCCGGACCACATGGCGATGCGGGTGGGGGGGCTGGTGGGCATGGGGGATGGTAATCAGGGGGTCGGAGGGGGAGGGGCCGAAGGGACGCGGTGCAATTTGGGTCGGCTCACGCATCGGCAGGGGTGTTGTGCAGCGTGACTCGCGGCACTGGTGGGCGAGCAGTGGCACCGGGGACACGAGGTGTGAAGCACCAACCGCTCAGAGCAGCGGTTGGTGGCACGGGGAGTCGGAGAGGGCTCAACGGGCGCGTGGGATGACCCGATAAGGGCGGGGCGTGGGGTCTCGCATCTTGATCGGGGGCGGGAAATAGACTCCACTGCGGACCCGGCGGGCGTGGCTCTCGGTGGGGCAATCCCGGCATGTCATCGCGCCGCAAGAGCGCGGAGGAGAGGTATTGATGCGTTTGTGTGCGATCGGATTCGTGAGCGGGGTTGCTCTGGTTAGCGCGGCGCTCGGCGGGCCCGCGGGGTTTCCTCAGTATCCCTCGATCTCGCCCGACGGGTCGCTGGTCGTGTTCGGTTGGGCGGGGGATCTGTGGGCGGTGGATAGCGACGGCGGGATCGCGTCGCGGCTGACATCGCACCCGGCGCACGAGGGGCGCAGCGCGTTCTCGCCGGATGGCGCGGCGATCGTGTTCGAGTCCGATCGAGACGGGGCGCAGAACTTCTACTCGATGCGCGTGCAGCGCGTCGGGGGCGCGGTTCTGGGCACGGACATCGAGCGGGTGACGATCTCGGATCGGTTGCAGACGCTCGGCGGGCTGAGCGCCGATGGGCGGACGGTGTACTACTCGGCATCGCGGGATCCCGCGATCTATCGGCAAGCGAAGATGTACGCGGCACCGATGGATGGCGGGCCGGTGGAGGAGCTGGGCGGGTCGTTCGGGCTTTTGCCGCGGGCGGCGGGGGAGGACGTGCTGTTCACGCGCGGGTACGGGTCGATCTGGAATCGCCCGAACTATCGCGGGCCGGGGACGATGGATGTCTATCGGCTGAACACCGACGACGGGTCGTTCGAGCAGTTGACGAGCTTTGCGTCCAATGACGGGGACGCGTTCAGCCTGGAAGACGGTTCGGTGGTGTTCGTGTCGAGCCGGGACGGGCAGAACAATCTGTATCGGCTCGCGCCGGGGGCGAGCGACGGCGGGCGGGAGGCGAGCGATGGGCTCCGCCAGTTGACGAGCTTTGCGCCGGGGGATCGTGCGTCGATCGCGCACGGAGTTCGCGATCCGCACGTCGCGGTGGGCGGCGATGTCGCGGTGTTCTGCGTGTGGGACACGATGTACACGCTGGATCTTTCGCGAGCGGACGCGGCGGCGCGGGCGATCGAGGTGACGGTCTCGGAGGACTCGCCCGAGCGGGACTCTCAGCGGCTGAATCTGTCGGCGTTCGTGAGTGAGGCGGCGCTGAGCCCTGACGGCAAGGCGATGGCCGTGATCGCGCGCGGCGAGGTCTTCGTGCGCAGCGTCGAGGATGATCGTCCGACGCGGCGGGTGACCGAGACCGCGGGGCGTGAGCGGGACCTGGTGTGGTCGCCCGATGGGCAGTGGCTGTACTTTTCGAGCGACGAATCCGGCACATGGGACATCATGCGCGCGAGCGTGACGCTGACGCGGGGGGATATCCGGCCGGAAGAGGAGAAGAAGGCGGACGCGGAGGAAGAGCAGAGCGGATCGGAGGATGATGCGAGCCCGGCGGAGGACGACGGCGTTTCGGGCGAGTGGATCTGTCAGGCTTCGGGCCGCACGCTGCCGCCGGGCGCGGGGCAGTTCGTGCTGGATCTGACGCTGAGCGGGTCGAGTCTCAGCGGCAGCATCACGATCGCGGGGGTGCTGGAATCGGGCCTCTCGGGCACATACGACAAGGATTCGGGCAAGGCGACGTTGAGCCTGACCGACGGCAGCTCGATCATGCTGGAGATCCTGGTCTCGGACAACACGCTGAGCGGCACGGTGGAGTTCGGCGGGGGCACGCTGACGATCAACGGCACGCGCGAGGTTGTTGAGCAGCCGGAGCCGAGCGAGCAGCCTGACGAGGGCGCGGAGGACGGCGAAGAAGGCGAGGACGAGGAGAAGGAGCCGAAGAAGCCGAAGGTCGACTTTGGGAAGCGCTGGGCGACGGGGCTGCGGTTCGAGATCGAGCCGGTTGTTGGCGGCGAGCACAACGACCACTCGGCGCATCCGGCGCCAGACGGGCGGTCGATCGCGTTTATTCGCGGGCGCGGGGATCTGATGCTGCTGGATCTGGGTCGTGGCGAGAGCCGCGTGATCCTGGAGGGCTGGGACGAGCCTGAGATCCGCTGGGGCGGAAACGCGCGGTACATCGTCTTTGCGCGGTCGGATCTGGATTTCAACTCGGATATCTGGCTGTTGGATACGGCGAAACCGGACGGCGAGCCGGTGAATATCACGCGGCATCCTGATCTCGACCACAGCCCTCGGATCTCGCACGACGGCAAGGTGCTGGCGTTTCTGAGCGATCGTGGCGGGGAGAACGGCGAGTTTGACGTGTGGCAGGTGTTTCTCGATGCGTCCATCGAGGATCTGAACTCGTACGAGATGGAGGAGCTGTTCAAGGATCGGGCGAGCGAGGTCGGCAAGCGCAAGCCGATCGATCCGGTCGCGCTGGCCAGCAAGCCCGAGGAAGCGCCGGATTGGGAGCTGGATCTCGACGACGCGTATCTGCGGGTTCGGCGGCTGAGTTCGTTCCCGGGCAGCGAGGGTTCGCTGGAGATGACGCCTGGTGGCGATCGGATTCTGTACTCGGCGAACATCGACGGCACGCGCGGGCTGTGGTCGGTGGATCATCGCGGGCAGAACCGCAAGGTCGTGACCTCGGGGGGCGCGGCGGATCTGCGGATGATGCCCGCCGGCAAAAAGGTCAGCTACATCGCCGGCTCGATGGCGCGCACCGCCAT
>JAJDDM010000094.1 GCA_029260315.1 Phycisphaerales bacterium
TCGGCAGCACCGGTCATGTGCAGTCGGTCGTGGTGGGCGCGGCGCTGTTCCTCTGCGGCGTGTTCACAGCCATGATCGGCGTGGTCGCCCATCTGCTCGCGATCAATCGGCGGCTCCTCGAAGAGCTGCGGTATCTGGAGCGTTCTCGGCGCGCCGAGAACGGTACGAAGGCCTCGTCCGCCCGGCGGATCGTCGAGACCAAGCCCGAGTTGGTGTCGAGCGGAGCGGGCGGGCAATGAGCCAGAGCGTCGCGGCGACCAGTCCCGACTCGTCGCGCGAGGCGCGTGACCAGGCGCTGTTCGATCGCATCGCGGAAGATTACTGCAAGAAGGATCTCACGGCGAGTTCCGGGATCGCGCGGACCCATCGCACCCGCCGGACCATACTCGCTATTCCCGAGGCCGCCCGGGGCGACCTGCTGGACGTCGGGTGCGGCGGAGGATTCTCCGCCCGCCAGCTCCGCGGGCGCTGCCGATCGCTGGTCGGCATCGACTACTCCAGCAAGCTGATCGAGTTCGCCCGCGAGCACAACGCCGACGAGCGGGCGCGGTTCGAGGTCGCGGATCTCATGACCTTCGAGCCCGAAACCCGCTTTGACGCGGTGTTGATGGTGGGCGTGCTGCATCACATTCCTCAGCGCGAGGCGGCCGTGGCGCGAATGGTGGAGCTGCTCAAGCCCGGGGGGTGGGTCGTCGTCAACGAGCCGCATCCGGGGAATCCCGTTTGCAGCCTCGCACGGCGCGTCCGGGCGCGACTCGACGGAACCTACTCGGAGGAGCAGGACGAGCTCTCGGCCCGCGAGATTTCGGAGCTGTACCGCGCGGCGGGGCTCACGGACATCCATGTCAGGGCTCAGGGCGTGTTCTCCACGCCGTTCGCCGAGGTGCCCGTGGGACCGGCGTGGCTCACGGCGCCGCTCTCCCGCGCGGCGTGCTTCGCGGACGCGATCCTCGAGAAGTCGCTCGGACAGGTCTTGCGGCCGCTGAGCTGGAACATTATCGTCGCGGCGAGAAAGCCGTCGGGCGCCTAGGGAGCAGCGATGGGTGATCAGATCAACGGACTGCTCAGTCCCTACCTCCGCGAGCGGCGGTTCGAGGCCGCCGAGCCGTACCTCGAGCAGGGGCGTGTGCTCGACGTCGGGTGCGGCATCGGCCGACTGGCCGAGTACGTCGGCCCGGAGAGGTACCTGGGGTTCGATCTCGACCACGACAGCGTGGAGCAGGCGCGGCGCGAGCATCCCCAGCACCGATTCCTCACGCTCGAGGAGTTCGAGCGCTACGATCCGAGCGAGCGGTTCGATCTCATCGTCGCGCTGGCGGTGATCGAGCATGTGCCCGATCCCACGACTTGGCTCGTGCAGATGCGCGATCGGCTCGCGCCGGGCGGTCGCGTGCTGGTCACGACGCCGCACGCGAGCCTGGAGTGGGCGCACTCGCTCGGCGCTCGCGTGGGGCTGTTCAGCAGGTCCGGCGCCGAGGAGCACAACGTGCTGTTCAATCGGTCGTTGGCCCGCCGCGTCGCGGCCGAAGCCGGCATGAAGGTCGAGCGGTACAGCCGGTTTCTCATGGGCGCCAACCAGCTCATCATCCTGCGTGCCGATTCGTGACAGAGTCGGCGCGCGAGCGCACGCGGGGTTCGCCCGTGAGGCTCCTGCTCCGCGTCGTGATGGGCGTCGTGTGGGTGGGAACCGGCGCGTGGGTCATCTCCCTCGTCGTCGGCCAGATCGGCACGCTCCGCGACGCCACCGCGCCGGGCCCGCTCGCGATGGCCTTGCTCGTGGGCGCAGTCGGGTACAGCGTGCTCACATGCGCCTTTCTCGCGACGCCCTGGTGGTGGCTGCTCGGCGTCTTTCGTAACCGGCCCGCGCTGCTCGCGGGAATCGAGGTCTGGGCCAGAACGCAGGTCGGGCGATATCTCCCCGGTAACGTCGCGCACTATCTCGGGCGGCAGGTCCTGGGCCGACGCGTCGGCGTGGGCCATCACGAACTGATCGGCGCGAGCCTGCTGGAACTCATCAGTATCGTCGCGTCGGCGGTCCTGGTCATGGCCGCGTTCCCACTGCTCGATCTATCGCTTCTGAGCGGGCCGGTGCGGTCGATCATGCCCGCGGCCGCGGCGCTGGTGCTCGTCGGCTTCCTGGCGTGGCCGCTGGCCGATCGACTGGCCCGCAGAACGCCCAGGCTGCGTGATCGCATCGCGTCGTTACCCAAGATGTCGGTCGCGCGGTTCGCCGGGCTGATGCTCCCGGCCGTGGCGATGCACACGGCGTTCCTGTGCGGCACGGGGCTGCTGTTCTGGCTGATCACGATCTGGGGATGGCCCGAAGCGGGGCGGGTCTCCGTGGCCCACGCGATCCGGGCCTACGCGCTTGCGTGGACGATCGGCACGCTCGCTCCGGGCGTCCCCGCCGGCGCCGGCGTCCGCGAGGCGGTCATCGTGCAGGATCTCGGGCCGATCATGGGCGAGGGCGAGTCGGCCGCGGCGGCCATCGCGCTGCGCGTCGCGACGATGAGCGGCGATATGCTCACGTTCGTCGTGGGATGGGCGTTGCGCACGGCGCGATCATCCACCGACACGCAATGAGCTGGAGGCGAGCGGAGCCCGATGGATACGAGGATCACCCTGCCATGAAGGTCTGTCTCGTCAGCGCCGAACTCGCGCCGTTCATCCCCGGCGGGGCGGGGACCTACGCCTTCGAGATGTCTCGGGCCCTGCGCGACGCCGGCGTGGAGGTGCATCTGCTGACCTTTCCGAGAGAGGGGTTGGAGCGCGCGGGCGAGCGGGGGTTGCGCGGCGTGCGGATCCACACGATCGGCCAGAAGCGCGGGGCCGCGGCGTACCCGGTGTACAACTGCCGCCCGCTGCGACACAGCATGGGCGTCTACGAGGCCCTGCGCCCGCTGCACGATCGCGAGCGCTTCGACGCGATCGAGTTTCCCGATTTCGGCGGCGAGCCGTACTTCTCCATGCGCGCTCGCCGGGTGTTCGGCTGCTTCGACGACACGATCCTCGCCATTCGTTGCCACACGCCGATCGCGGTGTGCAGGCAGTTCCAGGGGGACGCTCGGCTGAATCGCAGCGACGCGATCCTCGAGCACATGGAGCGGTTCTGTTTGCAGGAGGCGGACGTGATCTCGGCGCCGAGCCGAGCGGTGCTCGATGAGATCGCGGGCCTGTGGGGAGAGTTGCGGGCATCGTGCCGGGACGCGCCGGTGTTTGCGAATCCGATGGGTGCGTTGGAGTCGGCGCGTGCGGCAGCCGACGCCGAGAGCGAGATCGTCTTCAGCGGGCGGCTGGAGTGGCTCAAGGGCGTCGACCTGCTCGTCGGCGCGGCTCAGGCGTTGCTGGATGACGGCGTCGATGCGAGATTTCGTTTGATCGGTCGCGACACGACCAACGCGCCGACGGGATCGTCAGTTCGCCGGCTGCTCCGGGGGTCGATCGACAAGCGATGGCGCGAGCGGATCCGGTTCGATCGACCCATGCCGCGCGATGAGTTGCTCGGCGTCATCGCGTCGGCTTCAGTTGTGGTTGCGCCCTCACGCTACGAGAACCAGTCGTACGCGATCGCGGAAGCCATGGCCTTGGGACGCTGCGTCGTCGCCAGCGACGCCGGCGGCACTCCCGAGTTGATCGTCAACGACGAGTCGGGGCTGCTGTTCCGGCCGGGAGATCGCGACGGCCTTGCGCGTGTGCTCAAGCGAGCGATCGGCAACGCAGAGCTGTGCGCGAGATTGGGCGAGGGCGCGAAGAGGCGCGCGGCGGACCTGCTCGATCCCGCCCGGGCGGCGCGGTCTTGGCTCGGGATGCTGGAGGCGACGCCGAGACGAAAGCCGACGCGCGTGGAGGCGGTCGGCTCGCTCGTCTCGATCCTGATCCCGCATTACAACAGCGGGGCGACGATCGGGCAGACGATCCAGAGCGCCAAGGCGCAGACGCACACGCCCACCGAGATCCTCGTCGTGGACGACGGCTCGGATGACAGCGCAAGTCTTGAGGCGCTCGCCAGGATCGAGCGGGAGGGGAGCGTCCGCGTGGTGCGTGCCCGCCACGCGGGTGTGTCGGCGGCGCGCAATCGGGCGATCGCCGAGGCCAAGGGCGAGTTCGTGCTCATGCTCGACGCGGACGATCTCGCGGAGCCGACGCTGGTCGCCAAGAGCGTCGAGGCGCTGCGGCGGAATCCGGGGTCGTCGTACGTCTCGCCGCTGATCGCCGATTTCGAGGACGACCCACGGGTTCCCACGGGCGGCTGGATCCCGCTCGGCCTGGACCCGGACATCCTGTGCATCATGAACGTCGCCTCGGCGGGCACCGGCGCGTTCTTCCGGCGAAACGTGCTCATCGAGCTTGGCGGCTATGACGAGGCGATCCCCGCGTACGAGGACTGGGATCTGTTCTGTACACTCTGCGAGCGCGGGCACGCCGGCGAGGTGATCCCGGAGTTTCTCATTCGCTATCGCCAGAGCCCCGGGTCGCTAATGCGTTCGGCGGGCAAGCCGCACCACGGCGCGCTGCACGCGTATGTGCTGGCCAAGCATCCGAGGTTGGCGAGGCGTCCGGACGTGTCGCTGCGGCTGCTGCTCAGTCAGGCCGAGCAGGCTCGCCGGTCGGCGAGCGATCCGGATTGACCGTGCGGGTCGCGTGCCCGTTGAGCGATCCGTTGGCGTGCCCGTTGAGCCTGCCGTTGGCGTGCGGTTCGCTCGCGATGCGCGGGCGGGTCACCGGCTTGAGCTCCTTGATCGGCTCATTCCGGGCGGGTTCGCGACGCGCCGGGCGCAGGCGCTTGACAAGCTGGATCAGGCGGAACGCACGGCTGTGGACGATGCGCTCGAGGCGCTCGCTCGCCGGGGCGTCGTCCAGTTGTTCACGCCACGCCGAGCCCCAGCGGACTCGCGCGTACATCGCGTAGAGCGGGTTGTTCTTCAGGGCGCTCACGACGCGCCACGATCTCGACGCCTCGATCGCGCGCAGCTCTCGGCGGGCGCGGGTCTCGCGCCTGCGCCGCGCCGCCCGCCTGCGCTGGCGACGGGCCTTGGCATGAGCCCGACGGGCCATGTTTTCCCGCGGTTCCTGGCGCGCCTGCCCCTGTCGGCGCTTCGGATCGGTCGGGCGATCCTCGCGGAGGCGTTCGATCTCCTTCCACAGGCGGTCGCTGTGGCTGCTCATGCGGATGAGATCGATCGCCCGCAGCGCCGTCTCCATCGCGAACTCGGGCGCGAGCGCCGCCCGCGGCTCGTCGCGGTGCAACTCGATCGCATGTTCCAGCAGCGATTCCATCCGATCGCCCATCTGCTCGAGCGTGAAGCTCTCACAGATCCGCCGGCGTGCGGCCTCGGCCATCGCCCTGCGCTCGTCGGTGTTGCTGATGAGGCGCAGGAGCACTTCGGCATACGGTCCCGGCTCGTCGTCGCGCTCACGCCCGCGCTGAGCCTTGGGCAGCAGCACGCCGCACTCGGGCGTGACGAGTTCCTTTTGCCCGCCCACGTCGGCCCCTACAACGACCACCCCCGAGGCCATCGCCTCGTAGAAAACCAGGGCGATTCCTTCCCATCGCGAGGGCAGGAAGAAGATGTCGCTGGCGGCCATCAGCTCGACCATCAGCTCGCTGGAGACCTCGCCCAGCATGCGGACGTGCCCGCGCAGCTCGTAGCGGTCCAGATCCTCTTCGAGTTCGGGGCGCAGCTCGCCGTCGCCGGCGACCAGGCACACGAACTCGCGCCCCGCGAACGCCGCCCTGGTCGCCAGCTCGCGCATCGACAGCGCGAACACGTCCGGCTGCTTCTGGTCGCAGATGCGCCCGGCGTACAGGATGACCGGTGTATCGTCGTCGATCTCCAGCCGCTCGCGGGCGGCGGCTCGCGCTTCGGGGTCGGGGTTCCAGGTCCGCGGCTCGACATTGATCGTCGCGACCTCGACGCGATCGGGCTGAGCACCCCGCTCGATCATCCACTCGCGGACGTGCTTGGAGGCGGTGATGCACAGGTCGAGCTGGCTGCTCATCGCGGCGCCCGTGCGCGGGTGGCCGCCCTCGCGCCAGTAGATCTCCTCCATGTGGTTGTAGTCCACATAGGCAGGGTCGGGGCACACCGAGCGGAGGTATGGCAGGAACTGGTACCCCGCGTCGGAGTTGGTCACCATCACCGTGTCCGGCTGGCGAGACTCGATCAGGTAGCGCATCGCCAGCGGATAGTCCGCCGGGTGGCAGAAGCTTGGCAGCGGGAAGATGTCGGGCGTGAAGCGGGCGAACGCCGGCAGCCACGCGTCGCTGCCGGGGAGGGTCGACGCGATCGTGACCTCCCAGCCGCGACCGGTGAGCTGCTCGACGAGATCGAGGTTGAACTTGTCGGCCCCGCCCATGCGCATCCACGGCACGATCATCAGCAGGCGTCGCCTGGATTTGTCCAGCGTGTTGCGAATCGGCGTCTGCTCGGGCAGACGGACCATGCGCGGGGCGATGCGCGGCTGCGGGCGCGGCATGCCCTCGGTATAGAGCCGGTCGTACCGCCGACGCAGACCCTCGCGGAAGGCCCGCTGGCGGTCGCCGCCGTCCCAGTTCTCCCAGGCGTCGGCGTGGTTGTCCCGCCTCCGATACCAGCTCAGGAACTCCGGCAGGGTCGCGCCCCAGTAGCCGTGGTCGGCACAGCGGAGCCAGAACTCCCAGTCCTCCATGCCGCCGCGGATGGTCTCGTCGTACCCGCCGACCTCGGCGTGGGTCTGCTTGCGGACCAGAACCATGTGGGCCCCGACGAGACACTGTTCGAGGAACCGGGGCGACTCGTGGAAGCCGCGCCGCCAGAGGTACTCGCTGGCCCCGAAGCCGACCTCCCAGGTGTTGACGAAGTGGGCGTTGGGATGGGTCCTGGCGTGCCAGAGGCACTTCTCGATGGTCGTGGGCTCGATGAGATCGTCGGCGTCGAGCTGGAAGACATGCTCGCAGCGAGCCTCCTGGTAGCCGCGGTTGCGGGCCGCCGAGGGGCCAGCGTTGTGCTCCACGTCGATCACGCGGACGCGCGGGTCGGCCTTGCGCCAGCGCTCGAGGTTCTTCAGCGCCGCCTCGTCGGTCGAGCCGTCGTTGACGATCAGCCACTCGAAGTGGGCGAGGCTCTGGCGCATGACGCAGCGGGCGGTGCGGTCGAACTCGTCGGGGCGGGCATTGAAGTACGGCGTGACGATGGAGACCGCCGGCTCACGATCCGTGGGCGCATAAGCGAACTCGGGGGCATCGGGCGAACCCGGCTCGTTCGCGTAGTTCGCGTTGCCAGGATCGATCATGAATCGGTCCCTCCGGCCTGATCTTCGGTGCTTGGCCCGCCGGTTGCCGGGCTTCTGGCCGGATCCTGCACGCGGGCGACCCCCCCTGAGGGCTCTTCAGGCGCGATCGTAGCCCCGCCGTCGGGGTTCTTCGCCCCCGGCGCGCGAGATCCCTTGCGGGCCCGCTCGCGCCGATCGCCGTCCTTTGGCCCCTTGGATCGGTCTGCGGTGCCGGTGTGATCCAATCTGGCGCGCAGGTGGGCGATCATCTCGTCGCGCTGGGCGAGCTTGCGTTGCATCACCTCGCTTGCCATCTCATGCTCGCCCTTCGCCTCGTCGAACCGCTCCTTCCAGAACACCGATCCCTCGCGGGCGGCAAGGATCTGAGCTTCGAGGCGTGCGATGCGATCCTGGAGCTGCTGCTCGATCTGGCCTGTCCGTTCCTGCTGGGTCCGCAGGCGATGCTCGTACCAGAGCTGATTTTCCTTTCGGGAGAGCTCGGCGTGTCGAGCCGCCTCCAGCCTCGCGTCCCTCGAGGCGATCTGTGAGCGGAGGAACTCGCGGGCCTCGGTCAGCCGATCGATCGCCTCGCGGAGCTGCTCGACGTGCTCGCGCGTCTGGTCCAACCGATCGCGCGTGTCGTGGTATCGTCCGACGACATCCCGTTGTCGTTCGAGCAGGTGGTCGCGCGACTGTTCGAGGCGGTCGCGTGTCGCTTCCAGCTCGGCGATGCGCGCTCGAAGACGCTCGATCATCTCGTCGCGGGACTTGACCACGTCTCGCAGCCAGGCTCGCTGGCGATCCATCCAGTCGCGCGAGCGTTCGAGGCGATCGACGTTCCTGCGCACGTCGGCGAGGGTCTGGCGGTGGGCGTTCGTCCAGGTCGGGCCCGGACGGGTGTGCCACTCCGCTAGCGACCCGAGAGCGGAACTGGAACGCGAGCCCAGATCGACGAGGATAGCCAGGTCGGCCATGGCAAAGCTGAGCGGCTGCTCGGGCGAGCCCCAGACGTTGAGCCAGTCGCTCTTGAGCGATCGCTCCAGCGCCAGCAGGCTGTTGGTCCACGACGCTCTCGCCTCGTCGGTTCGCCCGGCGCAGGCGTCGATCAGGCCCGCGCGATACCAGGCGTCGACCGTTTTGCTGGCCAGCAGCGGGCTGTACGGCGTGGGGTCCATCTCGGCGCAAACGAGAAACGCCTCGCGGGCGTCTTCGAGCTGTCCGAGCGCCAGGCGCAGCAGGGCCGAGGCGTACTGGTTGCTGATCCGCCAGCGCCATGCGTAGGGCGTGCCGTCGGCGCGGGCGTGGTAGGTGTCGATGCGGGCAACCAGATCCGCGGCCCGCTCGGGGTCGATGGTGTCGGCGTCGAGCACGCGGTAGGCGAGCACGCAGAGGGCCGCGCCCTCGTCGGCAGAGCCCAGGCGGGCGGCGTCGAGTGTGCCCTGGGCGATCCGGGCGTTGAGATCGGGGTTGGTGCCGCGCATGCCGACCGAGACCATCGCGCGCAGCAGCCAGGGATTGTCGAGATCCCTCGCGAAGTTGGCGACGTGGAAGCCGGGCTTTTCGAGATGCTCGGGGAAGGCGCGTTCGACGTAGCGCTTCGCGCTCGCGCCGACGGGATCGCGCATGAGGACCAGGAGCGTGCGCTGCGCGGCCTGGTTGGGCTCGCCCGCTTGCACCCGCCGGAACAGCCCGGGAGTATCGGCGTCGTCGGCGGATACCGGCTCCATCGCGTAGATTGCGTCGGCGAGCAAGCCGTGCGCCTCGGCGTCGATCTGTTCACTCGTCACGGACCCGGGGAGGTCGACGACGAGGCGTCCGCCGGGCTCCAGCGCCCGCGCGAGCGACGGGAGATCCCGCTGCAAGGAGCTGGTCTGCCTGTACTTGCCCAGCGAGACGATGACGCCATGGCTCTGCTCGTCAAGCTCGCCGGCGCGATCCACGCGGAGGTTGTCCGAGGCGAACCGCTCGCGTGCCCAGGCCTGGGCCGAGTCGCGAACGTGCGCGACGACTTCGGATGCCGGGCTGCACGCCGCGAGCATCGACGCCGACCAGGCGACGCCCTCGCCGGCGTCGAGCACGCGATCGCTCGTGGCGATGCATCGCGAGGCGAGCATGACCGTCGCGATGGCGCGCTCGGCATCGTCGCCGACCTCGCGGGTGACATCGCGGGCGTACACGCCTGTGTTCTTTGCGGCCGGACAGGGCTCCTGCGTCGGGGCCTTCTCGAGCACCAGCGTGATCTGCCAGCCCTCGCCCCGCATCGCGTCGTAGGGCACGACGGTCTGTGCGAGCGGATGCCTGCGAAACCCGGCCTCAAAGAAGCGTTCGAGCCACCAGTCGCGATCGCGCACCGTCAGGTGCCAGCGGTTATCGCGATCCGGCTCGACCGACAGTCGCACGAAACAGAAGCGGGAACTCACACCGAAGAGCTCGCCGAGGGCCGCCGGCACGTCCTGCTCGGCGATGTGCTCCAGCAGGTCCGTGCATAGCACGGTCTGGAAGGCGCCATCGCCCGAGGGAATCTTCAGGATCGAGCCGGTCTGGAACCGCCCGGGCGCGAGGCGATTGGCCTCCTCGATCGGCGCCTCGGCGATGTCGATGCCGCGCGCATCGACGCCCCGGCGCAGCAGCGTGCGGACGAGCAGCCCCATACCGCAGCCGACATCGAGGATGGGGCCGCCGCCGCAGGTCGAAAGGATCTGCTCGACGATCGCCTCGGGATCCTGGAACGAGTGCGTGCCCCAGCGGTCATCGCGCGACCAGTACTCGCGATACAGCCGCGCGTAGTCCGGGCGAGCGTCCTTGCGCCTGGATGTGGGATTCGTCTCAGGCATCGTCGTACTCGGCGCGCATGTTCAGGTCGCACACGCCGCCGAAGAAGTGCTGGTCCTTGGGCACGCGCACCGTAAAGAACGCGGCCTCGTCCTGCCAGTGCAGCACGCGCTCGTCCTCGTAATACTGGTCGCGCTCCTCGGCGACCATCGCCTGGACCTCGTAGAACCCCGCGCCCAACCGGCAGTCGCACGCGAACTCCACGCAGAACCGCTCGCCTGCGGCGAACTCGCGGTCCCAGAACGCCTCGGGTTCGGCGCTCGGTCCGGTCGTGGCCCAGGCGTCGATGTCCTGGTTGAGCGTGCCCCAGGAGTAGATCTTCACGCCCTCCTTGTTGCGGATGCGGATGGCGACGTTGAGGTGGGTCAGCGGCGTGTGGACCTCGCCCTGGATGCGGATCCGCATCGGCTCGCCCGCGGTGAACTGCCCGGCGGGATCGCCCAGCTCGTCGAGGATCTCGACGCTCTCGATCACGGCATCGAAGTCGCCGAAGCAGGAGGGTGTGCCGTTGGCCTGCGCGTCGGCCCGGGCCGTCTCGCGTGTCTTGGACGCTTGACGTTCGAGTTGGCGGACATGCCCGACCGCCGAGCGCTTCTCCTCGTCGTGGAGCAACCGCCGGTATTCGAGCACGACCTCGCCCGGCTGGCCCACGGCCCGGATCGCGCCCTCGTGCAGGAGCACGGCCCGGGTGGTCACGGTGCGGATGACCTCCTGCTGGTGGCTGACGAAGACCAGCGTGACGCCGCTGTTCTCGCGGAGCCGGCGGAGTCGCTGGTGGCAGCGCTTCTGGAAGAGGTTGTCCCCGACGGCAAGCGCCTCGTCGATCACCAGGATCTCGGGGTCGAGCTGGATCTGCACGCTGAACGCAAGGCGGACCTTCATGCCGGACGAATAGGTCTTGACGGGCTGGTCGAGAAAATCGCCGATATCGGCGAACGCCGCGATGTCGTCAAAGCGTGCCTCGACGTCCCTGCGCTTGAGCCCGAGGATCGCGCCGTACAGAAAGACGTTCTCGCGTCCGGTGAACTCGGGGTTGAAGGCGCTGCCGAGTTCCAGAAGGGCGTCGACGCGCCCGCGCACGCCGACCTGCCCCTCGGTGGGCGTGAGCACGCCGGCGATGATCTGCATGAGCGTGCTCTTGCCCGAGCCGTTGCGTCCGATGACGCCCACGGCTTCGCCGCGATGGATCTGGAGGTTGATATCGCGCAGTGCCCAGAAATCGCGGTGGTAGCGCCGCTTCCAGCCGAGGACCGCCTGCTTGAGGCGGTCCGAGGGCTTGGGAAAGACGCGGTAGCACTTGCTCAACTCGCGGATATCGATCACGACATCATCCGGCGCGGCACTTCGCGGATCGCGCATCGAAACCGGAACGGGCGACTGACCGGGCGAGGTGGGTTCATGTGCGATGACGACGTCAGATGACATCGGCGAACCCCCTGCGGGCGCGCATGAAGATCGCGTACGACAGCAGCATCGCGACGAGGCCGATCGCCGACCAGACGCCCCAGGCGAGCCAGTTCGGCTGCTCGCCGGCGAGCACGACGCTGCGCACGCCCGAGACGACGACGGTCAGCGGGTTGAGGTACAGGATCCAGCGGATCTTCTCGGGGACCATCTCGACCGAGTAGATGATCGGCGTGACGAAAAAAAGCAGGCGGGTGATCGACGTGCCCAGGAACTGCTGCAGATCGCGGAAGTACACGCCCATCGCCCCCAGCGCCCAGCCCGCCGCGATCGCCAGGAAGACCGCCGGTAGCAACAACAGCGGCAGCAGCACGGCCGTCCACGCGACCCCGCCGGTGACCAGCAGCGCCGCGAGAAAGACGAGCGCGAAGCCGATCGCCGCGTGGATCGTCGAGGTCAGCACGCCGGAGATCGCGAAGATCTCCAGGGGGAAGGCCATCTTCTTGACGAAGTTGCGCTTGGAGGTAATCTGCGCGGCGGACCTGCCGAAGGGCTCTGCGAACATCTGGAACGCCGTCAGCCCCGCGAAGAGGTACAGGGCGTACTCCATCGCGGTCTCGGTCTGTTTGCCGCTGAGGCGGGCCTCGAGGATGGAGCTGAACACGATGGTGTAGACCACGAGCATGAGCAGGGGGTTGAGGATGTCCCAGGCGAAGCCGAGGTGAGTGCCGCGGGTGCGGTTGCGCAGGTCGCGTTTGACGAACTGCCAGATCAGGTTGCGATGTCCGACCATGGTGCGCGCGAACGCGACGGGGTTGAGCCACGCCAGCAGCGATGGGCCCTCCGGGGAGATCACGATGGGTCGGCTCAGCGTGGTCATGGACCTTTCCTACTCGACAGCGACCTTGGCCGCGCCGCTCCGGCGCGCGCCGCGGATCTGCTCCAGGTACCGCTCGGTCTGCTCGTCGGCCTGGCGAACGATGTCGATCTCGAGGTTGGGCTCGCCGGCGATCGGACGCCCGAGGAACTCGGCGATATCGAGGATCGCTGTCCGCCGATCGGCGTCGAGCGCCTCGTAGCTGATCCGGTAGGGCTCGATGGCGGTGCGCTCGAAGAACTCCCGCCAGAAAGCGTTATAGGTGTTGATGCTCCGAACGTGAAACTCGATCGCCTTCATGTCCAGCGCGGGCGGGTCGCTTCGCTCTGCGGGCGGCTCATCGCGCCATTTGGCCCACTTGCCCGAGGTCTGCGCCCGCCAGAAGCTCAGGGCCTGGCGCTCGACATCGTCGCGCCAGAGATAGATGAACCTGGCCTCTCCGAACAGTGACTCGACCAGGCTAGATTCATCGCCGACGCCACCAGCCATATGCGGCATCATCTGCTTCGGGTGGCTGGCCATCAGCTTTGTGCCGAACACACCGTCGATGGAGTTCTCACGCCGCATCTGCACGAGCCATTGCTCGCAGGTCATGCCGCCCTTCGCGGCTTCCTGGAAGCCGAAGAGCGTCGGATGGAACCACTCGTGCGGGTCGTTGAGCCCGTTGTTCTTGAGCAGCCGCTGGAGCAGGTTGCTCCCTGTCCTGCCTGATGTTGCGACGACATAGTCGAGCAGTTCCTTGCTCACCCAGTTCTCCCGGAAGTTCGCCTACCAGACAGCCGTACGAAGGCGGAATCCACTTCAATGTCGCTTTAGACCGGCGGCGTGAAAATTTATAGCCCATTCGAGCAGGCAGTTCAATGTGCCTTACAAAGATCAAACATCAGGGCTGGGTCATGTGGGCGGAGCTCGCCGCACCCTCTGTATGGGCACGGGGAACTCACTCGGGTGGCGGCTAGGCCAGATTGGTGCCCAGCAAGAGTAAAAAATTCACAGGTCCGAGAAAATCTCAATCTCTTGTTGCAAACTCTCTATCTTTGCTTACATTATATGGTGTCATATTGTATAGATGAGAAAGGACACAAAATTGCAACGTGTACCAACATCAGTGTTGTTGTTCTTGTCTCTATTGCTCAGCACGACAACGCAAGCACTATCCAAGACATACAATGTCGTAACCGATTATGGTGCTGTTGGAGATGGCGTCGCAGACGATTCGTTTGCAATTCAATTGGCTATCAATCAAGCGCAGGCCGATGGTGGTGGCACCATTTATTTTCCGTCAGGCACCTACCTGTTGGATTCAACGCACGACGATAACTTTGGCAGTGGGATCACGTCAACACATCTTCTGATCGATCGGCCCGCGGTCAAACTTGCGGGAGACGCCGCCGGGTCGATGCTGGGTTCTGTTATGCTTGCGAACAGCACGGCGGCTTCCGCAATAATGATTGCATTTACCTCAACTCCAGTACCTGTCGGAATCATTATCCGTGATCTTGAAGTTGTTCGCTCAGGCCAGTTGACTCCCACTTTAGGTGCGAGCGGAATACGATTTGAAACGCTCGCCGGTGGGAATCGATGGAGCAGGCATCACCGAATCGAGAATGTCCGTCTTGAACGTCACTATGACGGAATTTTTGTTGCGCATGATCCGGCAACAAACACAGCACTTGTACCCATTGACATACACCTCCAGTCGGTTAGAACAGAGTTCAACTACCGACACGGCTGTTATTTCAAGGTTGGCGGCGGGCGGGCATCTCAGTGCTCATTCACCAGCAACGGCGAGGGCATTGCGGGATCTGGTTTTCGACTCGAACGTCCCAAAGGCGGTCCAGGCACAATGATGTTCGATAGCTGTACGTTTACGTCGAATACGGAGAATGGGCTTTCTGCTCATGGCTCCGCGCTATCAGACGATGAAGCGATTCGGGATTTGCATATAGTTGGAACACAAATAGATCGAAATAGCAAGTATGGTCTCTTTCTAGTAAACGGGCAGAATGTAAATATTTCCGGGAGTTCATTTACAGCCAACGGCGACGTGGGAATCCCCGGCGTCAGTGGTGCGAGATTGGACTCGGTTATTAGACTGGCCATGAGCGCGTGCAGTGTGGACGGCAGTGGGGCGAACGGGCTCACGATTGTCGATTGTGACACCGTATCGATCTCCGCGATGACATTTGACTGGAACGGACAGCACGCGATCAACCCTTACAATGTTGTCATTAATGGCGGGCAAAACATTTCAATGAATGGGCTGGCTATTCGCAGTCACATCCCGCCAAGCAGCGGGCCAAAATCTCATGGTTTTTGGATTCAGGGAAGTCCCGAAAATGTATATATAACCGGAGTCTTGTTCAGTGAGGAGTTCGGAACTAACCCAGGCAATCCAGTGAAGTTCTTCGGGCCTACCGGCCAAAGCGGGTCTGGCCAAATCCACTACTGGAATCCAGCGACAGATACAGTTGGAGTGTTTGTGCTGCCGCTCTAGCTATAACTGATAGCTGTCGTGATACTCATCAACTTGTGAATTCAGGAATACTCTAGTGTTCTAAGCTCTGCGCCGGCCTCCTCTTCAAACCATGACAGCGACTTGTGTGTGAAGTAGTTGCGCCAATCTCCAGGCTGACCTCTTCGGTTGAACTGGGTCGGATCGTCATGGTCGAATCCAGGTGTTGTTTTCGATGCAGGCGAAATCGGTAATGCATAATCTGGGTCAAGATCGAGTAAGTTATACATCTTTCGACGCCACCCCTCCGTATCGGCGTGCAGGTCTTCGTATTTGACGAGAAGGATGCGAGCGTTAGGATCATCTGTACGAGTGTTGGCGATGGTCCTCAGGTGTTCTTGAATATAAAGTTTCCAGTGCGTTGCTTGGCTTCGGACCCAGGGCTCTACAGATAGCAACTGCTCGGGATATCGCTTAAAGTGAGTAGAATCTTCCTGGAACGCTCGAACGAGTTCGGCGAGTTGACTGCGGTGCGGCTCGCTCGGCAGCCCCCCGAGCCGAAGCTGGTGGAACGTCCAACTCACCAGCACATCCCGCCCGTCGCGGACCATGCAGATGTGGCGCGCGCCCCCGAGCAGCGGGTCGATCGGTGCCGGGGTCTGATCGCCCAGCCAGATGACCTCTGGTCGCTCATCGGCGAGCGTCGCCATCGCGTCGCGCACGAAGGTCTTGAGCAAGGCCCGTGTCGCGCTCTTCAGCGGCTCCTGAGACCCGAGCGACCATGGCTCGCTCGTGTACCGCTCGATCGCCTTGGCGACCATCTCGAAGTGGTACTCGCCCTTGACCGCGATCCTGGGGTGCAACTGGAGCAGGCGCGCGCACCAGTTGGTGCCCGAACGCATGTGCCCGCGCAAGAAGAAGATGTTGTACGTCTGTCCGTTGCGGACGCACGTCGCCTCGCCCGCACCGGGGCCATCGCTCGCAGCCATGCATGCTCCTGCTTCAACCCAACCATTTCCCGAACAAAATCGGGTGAGAGAGTGCGAATACCTTAGCAGAGAGCGTATGGGACCTGCGGGTGTCGTTCCATGTGGGGGGTGTCGGAGGGCGAGGGGCGAAAGAGAGAGGCGTCCGTGCCTCTCGGGGCGCCCTGGACCTCGCGCGCGCACGTCATGTCCCTGTGGGTCGAGCAGGGTTGGCTCCTTCTGGGCGACCTGCCGGGGTGTTCCCGTCGTGCATCGAGCAGGATTACTCAGGTGCGCGTGCGCCGTCGGCTCGTGAGATCCAAGCGGGGGGATCTGCCGACGACGGTCGCCTAGTACTCCACAGTATCGCAGAACAAGGTCCGCAAATCAAGGGGCAATGTTGCAGACAAATCAGGCTCCGTCCGCGATCCGCGCCAGCAAACGCGCCCCAAAGCCCGTCGGGCCCGCGATGAACGGCCCCTGGTCCCGATCTGTCGCGTGGACGCCCGCGATGTCGAGGTGGCACCAGGGAATCCCCGCATCGACGAAGTAGCTCAGGAACGCGGCACCCTGGATCGGGTGGGCCTCGCGGACGGGGGCGGAGTTGAGGATGTCGGCGATGGGGCTGCGCATCATCTCGCGATAGTCGTTGTGGTGGGGCAGGCGCCAGACCCGCTCGCCGGTGTGCTCGCCGGCGGCCTCGATGCGCCCGCGCAGCTCGTCCTCCTCGCACCACATCCCGCCGTAGACCTTGCCGAGCGCCACAACGACGCCGCCGGTGAGCGTGGCGATATCGATGATGGCCGAGGGCTTTTCCTTCGCGCAGGCCCAGCAGAGAGCGTCTGCGAGGACGAGTCGGCCCTCGGCGTCGGTGTTGGTGACCTCGACGGTGACGCCGTTGGCGAAGGTGATGACGTCGTCGGGACGGTAGGCCTCGTCGCTGATCGAGTTTTCGGCGCAGGAGAGCAGGGCGACGACGGGCCTGCGGGGCTTGAGGGTGGTGGCGATGGCGTGCATGGCGCCGAAGACGGCGCAGCCGCCGTCTTTGTCGCGTTTCATGCCGCGCATGCCTCCGCCGACCTTGATGCTGAGCCCGCCGGAGTCATACGTCATGGTCTTGCCGACGAGGACGAGGGGTTTTTCATTCGCCCGGCGTCCGCTGGGCTTGTACTCCAGGCGGATGAGGCACGGGGCATGCTCGCTGGCCTTACCGACGTTGATGATGCCCTGGAGGCCTTCTTTTTCTAGCTCCGCGCCCTTGATGACCCGGCAGGACATACCGGTCTCCCGAGCAAGCCGGCGGGCCTCCTTGGCGAGGTAATCCGGGGTGCAGATGTTGGGGGGCTGCTGGCTGAGCGTGCGGGCGTAGTTGGCGCTGTCGGCGAGGGCGAGGCCGATGCGCAGGCCCCGCTCGATATCGCCGCCGCGGGCGCTGACGGTGAGGCGCAGGCGGGGCTGAGAGTTCGTCGCCTTGCCGCGATAGTCGTCGCAGTTCCAGGCGATGAGGCCCAGCCCCTCGCCGAGGGCCTCGCCGGCGTCGGCGGGGTCGAGCCCGCCCTGCTCGATCGGGGCCTCGAGGCTGAGTTCGACGGCGTCTTGCTTGATCGCGGCGAGTCGGCGTCCGATGGCCGCCGCGGCGAGGCGGAGGGCGGCGAGATCGAGCTTCTCCGGCTCGCCCAAGCCGACGATCAGCACACGCTCGTAGCCGCTGGCGGGGAAGGCCTCGCAGATGCTCCCGAGGCTGCCGGTGGCGTCGTCGCGCTCGCCGGCGGCCCGGATGGACCCGTCGGTGTCCGCGTCGAGGGAGTACTCGTCGAGGTGGTGGTCCTGGAACTGGCCCAGAACGAAGACCTTGGCCTTGGCGGATCCGACACGAACGTCTTTGAACATCTGGAACTCCCTCTGCACTTGGATGAGCGGAGAGTCTATGGGCGTCCCTGCGCGGAAGTTCCGCCGCGGGCGGGCGGATCGCTCTTCGGGCGATCGTCGCGCGGGCGTTTGACCCGCTCGATGACGACAATGCGCTCGGCGTGGTCGTCCGGCTCGATCGGGTCGCCGAACCGATCCGTCCACGCCCGCGTGAGCTCCGCGCCCAGGACGAAGATGACCGAGGAGTAATACAGCCAGACGAGCACGGCGATGAACGAGCCCGCGGCCCCGTAGGCCGAGTCGATGACCCGCGTGCCCAGATACACCGCGATGAGGCGTTTGCCGACGGCGAACGCCGCGCCGGTGAGCACGGCTCCGAGCCAGACCTGCCGCCAGCGGATCTTGACGTCCGGCAGGACGCGAAAGGCGATGGCGATGAGGACCATGATCATCGCCATCGACATGGTCGGCTCGATGATCTGCCAGCGCGTGATGTTGAGGCGGGTGGCCTCAATGAGCGTGTCGGCGATGAACCGGATGGTCGCGTCGGCGAGGATCGACGCGAGCAGGAGCAGGGCGAACAGCCCGACCATCGCCAGCGATATCGCCCGCTTGCGAACGAACGTGCGGAAGCTGCGCCCCGGGCGGGTCCGGACGTCCCAGACCGAGTTCAGGATGGTCTGGAGTTGAACGAATGCGCCGCTCGCGGTGATGACGACGGCCCCCAACAGCAGCCAGCCGACCAGCGAGGTGAGGCTCGGGCGATTGGAGGCGTTCTGGAGCATGTCGCGCAGGGTCGTCGCTCCCTGCTCGCCCAGGAAGGCCTCGGTCCGCTCGATCATCGGGTCGCGCAGGGAGGGGTCGAACAGCGAGGCGATCCAGACCGCGAGCAGGAGCAGGGGGGCCAGCGCCAGCGCGGTGTGGAACGCCAGGGCCGCCGACAGCGTGAGGCCGTGGTGGCGGTGGAAGCGTTGCGCGGCGTGGGTGAGGATCCACGCGGTCGAGCGCAGATCAAGATCCCTGGGCATCGCGATCCTTCTTGCGGAGCGTACAGGCGTTGAATGTTCGCCCCTCGACGCGGAACTTGCGCTCGAAGTTGGTGCCGACGATCTCGCCCTCGCCCGCGGAGTCGGGGCGGTCGAAGGCGACCCGCTCGAACGGACCGTGCGCCCGGTCCGACGGTGGCTTCGCCTCGCTCATGGATCTCGTCCCATCGAGCAGGCTCCACGCCTGTGGGCTGGTCCATCGCGCGAAGTGGTCCTGCATCCAGGACCAGTACTCGTCGTGGTCGGTGACGATGCGCAGCTCGCCGGGCGGGTGGGTCTCGTCGGCGGGCCTGAGGACGCGCCAGGCCTCGCGCAAGAACTCGTCGCGCACGACCCGGTTCTTGTGGTGCTTCTTCTTGGGCCAGGGATCGGAAAAATACAGATGGATGACCCGCGCGATCTCGTCGGGCACGCGCCAGCGCAGGAAAGAGACCGCGTCGGCGCAGAGCAGGCGGACGTTGGCCAGACCGTGCCGACGGACTCGATCGGCGGCGAGGGCGAAGTACTCGCCCGACCATTCAATACCCAAGTAGTTGGTCGTCGGGCTCAGGGCCGCCTGCTGCACGAGGAACGTGCCCTTGCCAGAGCCGATCTCGATCTCCAGGTCGCGCGAGGGCTCGCCGAACCACCGGCGGATATCGAGCCAACCGGCTCGCGGGTTGGCGAGCAGGTCGTCGGGCAGCGCCGGCAACTCGTCGTCGCTGATCGCAACGGCGCCCGGGGCGATATCGAGCTTTGCGTGCTTGCTCACGCCGGAGTGTATGGGAGGGGCGGAACACGCTGGCAGGCGCGGCGGCTCGGGCATTGATCGAACATCCCCGACGATCGACGTGGCATTCACTCGAAGACTCGCGCATACCACGGCACCCATCTGCCGACCCGCAAGCCGGTGGTGTGGTGGCTGGTGCGGGGCGATCGCCTTACAAACTCCGATACAGATGGAAGACTGGGGCGATCCACGGGGTTGGTTTGTTCGTACAGTGATCTGGCAAGCGGCCCGGTTTGGATTGCGTTGACACGCCTTCGGGCCGATAGGACAATCTGGGTGTCCGCGCGTGCGAGCAGCACGCATGGGATCGACAGGGACGCCGATCCGCCGGCGAGCGCTTCGCCGCCTCGCTCGGGGCTTTCTGAGACGGGACTCTCGCGAGTTCTCCGCGAGTGGTGCCGTCAGAGGAGGTCGCCCCATGCCCGATACCCAGCCCGATACCCAGCCCGATACGCCGTCCGATATGCATCATTCCGACCTCGCGCAGCTGATCACGGGTCGTCTGGATCGCCCGGCGTACCAGGACCGTCACTGGACGGGGACGTTCTGGGAGTACCTGGGGATCTGCGAGAAGACGCCGAGCGTCTGCCGCAACGCTCATCAGCGCCTCTACGACGCCATCCTCGACCAGGGATCCGAGTCCTACAAGCAGTTCAAGAAGGAGGTCACGCGCTATCGGTTCTTCAGCGATCCCTTTGGCGGCGGGGCCGACGGGATCTACGGGCTCGACCGGGCGCTCGCGCAGCTCGTGGGATATCTGCGCTCCGCCGCGGAGGGCTACGGCACGGACCGGCGCATCCTGCTGCTGCACGGCCCCGTGGGCTCGAGCAAGAGCACGATCGCCCGCCTGCTCAAGAAGGGGCTGGAGGCGTACAGCCTGACGCCGGAGGGGGCGCTGTACTCGTTCAGTTGGATGCTGGGAGAGAGCTGCGACGTGTCGCCGTCGCCGATGGACCAGAACGTCGCGACGATGAGCCACGAGTTTCCGAGCCCGATGCACGAGGACCCGCTGATGCTGGTGCCGAAAGAGGCCAGGCGGGACCTGTTCGATCGGCTCAACGAGGCGTACAAGCCCAAGCACCACACGGGGCAGTTGTCGGTCGAGGGCGAGGCGGATCCTTTCAGCCGCAAGGTGCTCGCGGACCTGATGGAGTTCTACCAGGGCGACTGGTCCAAGGCGATGAGCCATGTGAAGGTCCGGCGGATCGTCCTGAGCGAGAAGGACCGCGTCGGCATCGGGACATTCCAGCCCAAGGACGAGAAGAACCAGGACTCGACCGAGCTGACCGGGGACATCAACTACCGCAAGATCGCCATGTTCGGGTCGGACTCCGATCCGCGGGCGTTCAACTTCGACGGCGAGCTGAACGTCGCCAACCGGGGCGTGTGCGAGTTCATCGAGATCTTGAAGCTCGACGTGGCGTTCCTCTACGACCTGCTGGGCGCGACTCAGGAGCACACGATCAAGCCGAAGAAGTTCGCGCAGACGCACATCGACGAGGTCATCATCGGGCACACCAATGAGCCCGAGTACAAGCGCCTCCAGTCCAACGAGATGATGGAGGCGTTCCGCGATCGGACGATCAAGATCGATATCCCCTACAACATCCGCCTGGACGACGAGATCCGGATCTACGAGAAGGACTTCGGGCCGCACCGCACGCGCGGGATCCACATCGCGCCGCACACGCTGGAAGT
The DNA here is from genome assembly GCA_029260315.1 of Phycisphaerales bacterium. Taxonomy (GTDB): domain Bacteria; phylum Planctomycetota; class Phycisphaerae; order Phycisphaerales; family UBA1924; genus S146-42. The sequence goes on from JAJDDM010000094.1 coordinate 21,167, forward strand.
CGCGGCGATGTGGGCGGTCTTGACGCGCCTGAGCGAGCCGAAGAAGGCAGGGCTGACGCTGATGCAGAAGATGAAGCTCTACAACGGCAAGAGCATCCCCGGGTACACCGAGGACTCGGTGAAGGAGCTCAAGGAAGAGAGCCCCAGGGAGGGCATGGAGGGGATCAGCCCGCGTTACATCCAGGACAAGATCTCCAACGCGCTGGTGGGTCGCCAGGCGATCGAGGAGATGACGGTCAACCCGTTCATGGTGATGAACGAGCTGGAGAACGGGCTCGACCACCACTCGCTGATCAACGACGAGGAGACCAAGAAGAGCCACAAGGAGCTCCTCAGCGTCGTGAAGGACGAGTACGAGGACATCATCAAGGGCGAGGTCCAGCGGGCGATCAGCGCCGACGAGGAGGCGATCAAGCGCCTGTGCAGCAACTACATCGAGAACGTCCGGGCGTACACGCAGAAGGAGCGTGTGGTCAACAAGTACACCGGCAAGGACGAGGAGCCCGACGAGCGGCTGATGCGTTCGATCGAGGAGAAGATCGACATCCCCGACAGCCGCAAGGACGACTTCCGCCAGGAGATCATGAACTACATCGGCGCCCTGGCGCTGGACAACCGCAAGTTCGAGTACAACACCAACGCACGCTTGTACAAGGCGCTGGAGCTGAAGCTCTTCGAAGACTCACGCGACACGATCAAGCTGAAGAATCTGGTGAGCAGCGTCGTGGACGATGAGACGCAGCAGAAAATCGACGTGGTCAAGCAGAGACTCATTAAAAACTTCGGGTACAACGAGGTGAGCGCGACGGACGTCTTGAACTACGTCGCGAGCATCTTTGCGCGAGGCGACAGCAAGGGCGAGTGATCGGCGGTTCGGCCCGGGCTCGTCCTGAGATCTGGGTCAGGGCCCGGGCATCATGATCGGCTCGCCGCTCTCGCCGGCCGCTCTCGCGACCGCCTCGCCGACCGCATCGGCCACATCGGTGTCCAGCGGCGCGGGCACGAGTTGGGTCTCGTCCGTGCCATCGGCGATCGCCTGGGAAGCGGCGATGAGCATCGCGTCGGTGAAGTGCTTCGCTCCCGCGTCGAGGGCCCCGCGGAAAAGCCCCGGGAACGCGAGAACGTTGTTGACGTTCTTGCCGTCGGCGGCGAACGCCGCGCCCCGTTCGAGAGCGACGTGCGGCTCGATCTCGGGGTCGGGGTTTGTGAGCGCGAGGATGACCTGTCGTTCACGAACGAGTTCGGGCTTGATGAGGCCGCGCACGCCGGTGGTCGCGATGACGACGTCGGCGCGTGCCATGACCTCTTCAAGGTCCGAGCGTTCGCCGCCGATGGCGTCGAGGCGCGCGAGGGCATCCTCGCGCAGGTCAGCGCCGAGGAGGTTGCCGACGCCGTGCCGATGGAGCAGGCGGGCGATGCCAAGGCCCGCCGCGCCGAGACCGATCTGGCCGACACAGGCTGCCGAGAGGTCGACGCCGGAACGGGCACAGGCGGTCATGACGGCGGCGAGGACGACCGTCGCCGTGCCGTGCTGGTCGTCGTGGAGCACGGGGATGTCCAGGTTGGCGGCGAGGCTCGCCTCGATCTCGAAGCAGGCGGGGGCGGCGATGTCCTCGAGCTGGATCGCGCCGAACGAGGGCGCGATGGCCTTTACCGTCTCGATGATGCGTTTGGGATCCTTGGTGTCCAGCAGGATCGGCACGCCCGAGATCCCCGCGAGCTGGCTGAACAGCGCCGCCTTGCCCTCCATCACGGGCATGCCGGCGCGGGCCCCGATATCGCCCAGCCCCAGGATCGCCGTGCCGTCGGTGACGATCGCGACCGTCCGTCCGATGTTCGTGTAGCGTTTGGCCAGGTCGGGGTCATCGCGGATCGCCAGACAGACGCGCGCGACGCCGGGCGTGTAGATGTCGCGGAGGGTCTGGAGATCGGTGATCGTGGCGGTGGGCGTCGTGCGGATCTTGCCGCCGAGGTGGCGGATAAAGACGCGATCGGACCGCCCGAGCATCCGTGCGATGGGCACGGCGTTGATCCGCTCGAAGACGTCGGAGACCTCCTGGTCGTCGAGCTCGATGGTCAGCTCCCAAGTGGTCCGGTCCTGGGTGCGGCTGACCGCGACGAGGCCCTCGACGGTGTGCCCGGACTCGCCGACGGCGGCGAGCACCTTTGCGAGGTTGCCGGGGGCGTGCTCGACCTCGATCAGCAGGACTTCGGGGATCTTCATCTGGGCTCCTCGCGGGGGTGCGCGGATGGTATCGCACCCAAAGGGGGGTCTTGATCCCCGGAGGACTCGCGAGCCATCCGGGCGAATGATCCGAGGATGGACACCCCTTCGATCGATCTTCTTCCAAGACCTGCGTCCGCGGGCACGATTTCCTTGCGCGTGCGGTATTGCGAGTGCGACTCGATGGGGGTCGCCCATCACGGCTCCTATGCCGCCTGGTTCGAGATCGGCAGGACCGAGCTCCTGCGGACCAGCGGCGTCAGCTACCGCGCGCTGGAATCGGCGGGCGTGTTCCTCGTGATCGCAAAGATGGAGATCCGTTATCGTCGCCCGATCCGCTACGACGACGTGCTGGAGATCACCACGCGGGTGGCGTCGGGGACACGGATCAAGATCACGCACGAGTACGAGATCCGCCTGGTCGAGCGCGAGGGGGCGGAGTTGGGCGTGATCCGCGATCGGGGCGACGATCTGCTGGCGGTCGGGTCGACGATGCTTGCGTGCGTGGATCGGCAGGGCGTGCCGACGCCGCTTCCAGAGTGGTTGATGGTCGAGGACCGCCCATGACGAGCCCGAGGCGCGAGCGAGGCTTTGCGCCGGGATCGTCGCGTCCGCCACGCTACCCACGAACCAGGACAAGCCCATACATGCAACCGCCGGTGTCGGAGGCGGGTTTACCGGTCGGGAGGATTCATCCATGCGCAAAGGCATCACCATCGTGGTCGCGCTCGTCGCATCCGCATCGCTCGTGGGCCTGGGCGTGGGATCCCTGCCTCAGGAGGATGTCGGCGAGGACCGTCAACTCATCGAAGCCGCGGTCCTGAACTACATCAACAGCTACTACCAGACCCGCCCCGAGCTCCTCGAGGAATCGGTCCATCCGAATCTCAAGAAGCGCAATATCCGCTCGGTCGAGGGCGGCGGGCAATACCTCAACGAGATGACCCGCTCCCAGCTCATCGCTCTCGCCGCTGTTGTCAACGCCGATGGACGCTGGACCGACAGCTCGCGCAAGGACGTGATCGTCTATGACATCGACGGCGAGATCGCCAGCGCCAAGCTCATCGCGGAGAACTGGGTGGACTACTTCCACCTCGCCAGGATCGACGGGCAGTGGATGATCGTGAACGTGCTTTGGGCGGGGCGTTGATCGGGCGAATCCGATGAGGGGCCTGCCCGAATGCGCACCCATGGCAACGCACACCGAGACGAGGCCGCAGCGGATGATCTTCTTCCCGGTAGGACTGCGTTGATGCGCCGGCGCCCACTAACAATCCTTCGAGCGTCCTGAGATGCAGCGAGTCCTCCTCACCGGCGGCACGGGCTACATCGGTGGACGCCTCGCGCCGCTCCTGCTCGAAGTGGGCTACGCCGTGCGATGCCTCGTCCGCTCGGCGCGAAAGCTCGAGGACCGCTCTTGGCGTGACCATCCAAGCGTGGAAGTGGTCGAGGACGATCTCTCCGATCCGGCGGCTACCGCCCGTGCAATGCAAGGGTGCGACTTCGGCTACTACCTCGTCCACTCCATGGCCGCGGCGGGCACGGAGTACGCCGATCGCGACAAGGCGCTCGCGAGCAACTTCGCGGCCGCGGCGTTCGACGCCGGGCTCGAACGCATCGTCTATCTCGGGGGTCTGGGCGAACTCGGCGATGGCCTCAGCGAGCACCTGAAATCTCGCCGGGTGGTCGAGCACGCCCTGCGTTTGGGCTCGGTGCCCGTCACGGTGCTTCGCGCGGCGATGATCATCGGCTCAGGCTCGGCGTCGTTCGAGATCCTGCGCTACCTCGTCGAGCGTCTGCCGGTGATGGTCACGCCGAAGTGGGTTCGGGTCGAGAGCCAACCCATCGCCGTGGAGAACGTGCTGGAGTACCTGGTGCGGACGCTCAGCGTCCCGGAGACGAGCGGGCGGACGATCGACATCGGCGGACCCGACGTGCTGACCTATCGCGGGCTGATGCGGGTCATGCAAGAAGAGCGCGGGCTCTCACGCCGGCTGATCATTCCGGTGCCCGTGCTGACGCCGCGCCTGAGCAGCCTGTGGATCGGTCTCATCACGCCGGTGAACCAGCAGATCGCGCGCCCGCTCGCCGAGGGACTGCGCAACCGGGTGGTTTGCCGCGACGATGAGGCCCGGCGGCTGATGCCCCAAGAGTTACTGTCCACACGCCAAGCGATCCGCGAGGCGCTCGGGCAGGCGGGCGCGGGCGATGTCGAGACCAACTGGTCCATGGCCGGGACCATCCCGGGCGATCCGCACTGGGCCGGCGGCACCGTCTTCCACGATGAGCGATCCATCGAGATTGAGCAGGACCCCGAGGCCGTGTGGCGCGCGGTCTGCCGCATCGGCGGCGGGCAGGGCTGGTACGCCGCCAACTTCCTCTGGCGCATCCGCGGCTGGCTCGATCAACTCGTCGGCGGGCCGGGACTCCGACGCGGAAGGCGGACGCCCGAATCGATCGGCTTCGGCGAGGCGCTTGACTTCTGGCGCGTCGTCGGTATCCAGCGCAATCACCACCTGCGGCTCCAGGCGGAAATGAAACTGCCCGGAGAGGCGTTCCTCTCGTTCGACATCCAGCCGGGCGAGGGCGCCTGCCGCCTCGTGCAGACCGCGCGGTTCTACCCCAAGGGCCTTCTCGGGCTCCTGTACTGGTGGACGGTCCTGCCCCTGCACGGCATCGTCTTCTACGGCATGCTCCGAGGCATCCGACGCGCGGCGAGCGAACCCGCCCCGGATTCTACGCAAGCCTCCGGAAAAGCACCAACGCAATAGGCTCGCGTGCATGGCTCGGCGGATACCATGGGCGCATGGAGAACCCCATGCGCGATCGAACGATCATCGATGTCGGCATGCACGACGGTTCAGACACTGATTTCTACCTGAAGAAAGGCTTCAAGGTCCTGGCGATCGAGGCGAACCCAAGGTTCGTGAGCGCTGCACGGGAACGATTTGCCGACGCCATCCACAACGGCAGCCTGGAGATCATCGAAGGGGCTATCACCGAGGACGGCGCGGGCGCAGTCTCGTTCTTCATCAACCTCGATCAGGATCTCTGGAGCGCGACCGATGAGAAGGTCGCATCAAGAAAGGGCACCCGGAGCGAGCGGATTGAGGTCGACGCGGTCCGATTCGAGGATCTCGTCGAAGGTCGCGACGATATCTATTACATTAAGTGCGACATCGAACGCGGCGACATTCATGTGATGAGGGGCATGGGGGCGCTCCGCCGACTTCCCCGATTCGTGAGTGTCGAGGCGCACGATCTCGAGTACTTGGCGCACCTGAGCGTCCAGGGTTACGACCGGTTTAAGATCGTCAACCAAGGTCTGCACCAGTGGGTAAGGCTGCCCGACCCGCCACTGGAAGGACAGTACGTTGACTATAAGTTCGCGAGGTTCTCCAGCGGCGCTTTCGGCGAGGAGACTCCGGGCGACTGGCAGGCCTTCGAGGGCGTCGCGGAGTCATACCTCGCAACACGACACCTCAAGCGAGTGAGCAACAACATCATCCCCGGCTACTTTGACTTTCACGCGCGGATCGGCGAGAGTGCCGACGCGTGGACGGAGGTGTCCGAATCGGCGCACGCGATTGACTGACCCGGCCCCGAGCATCCCCGACGGAACTCGCCCCAGGCACGCGGTCTGTCCCGCCTGCGGGTATGGACTCGCGGGAATCGAACTGCGCCGCCCCGAAGCGATCAACCCGGTCGTCTTCAGGGCGATCGGGCTGATCGTCGGCTTGGGCGTTGTGGCGTTTCTGGTGTTCGTCGCCACGCGGTGAGCGAGCCGGCGGCTGTTTGATGCGCACGAAGAATAGAGCCGGCTTTCGCCGGCTCTCAGGAACCACATGTTGTTGAACCTCAGCCCTCGCCGCCGACGCTCAGCGTCTGCCCGCTGGGCGCGCAGTAGCACGAACTCGTCGGCGAGACATCCGCCCTCGGCCACACCCGCGACAGGCTCGCGCTGATCGCCTCTGATTCGGTCTGCTTGCCCTGCGCGAGCAGGCACTGGCGCAGCCCGATCAACGCCCAGCCGTTGCCGCGGTTGTGAATCAGGTCCTCGCGGTAGACTTGCTCGGCCTCGGCGTGCCGACCCGCCTCGACCAGCAGCGCGCCGAGCGAGTGGCGCACCGGCAGCATCCAACCCGGCGGCTCGTCGTAGACAAGGTCGTCCTCGTACTCGATCGCGGTGCGCAGCTCGCTGAAGGCATCGTCGAGGCGTCCCTCTCGATACGCGATCTCGCCCTCGAGCATGCCCCTCGCGATCGGTAGGACGTTCCCGATCGGGTTGTTGAACACCTGCCAGTGCGCGGGAATCCTCGCCGCGGCTTGCTCGAACAACTCCTGCTCCTTGCGGGCAGAGGCGACGTCGCCGAGCGCAGAGTAGGCGATGCCGCGCGCGTAATGGCGAACGGTGTTGGAGATGTAACGGAACTCGGGCCGCTCGGGCTCGGCGAGGATGTCCTCCCACTTGCCGAAGCGAACCATCACATGAAACGTCGAGGGCATGATGCCCTCGATCAGGAACGCGAGGTCCCGGAGCGACTGCTCGGGCACCTCCGCCTCCAGATCGCGCGCCGCCCGCAGCGCCGTCTCGTAGTTGCCCTCCATCATCGCCGCGTACGACAGGAAGTGCAGGTTGTGCCCGTAGTACAGCGAGTAATACCCCGGCGGCGGCGCCTTCTCGAAGTACCTGCGGTCCGCCGCGACCGCCATCTCGTTCGAAACCGCTGCGTCCGAGTAGCGGCCTACGCGGATGAACAGGTGGCTGGGCATGTGCACGAGGTGCCCGGAGCCGGGGACCTGGTTGAGCAGCCGGTCCGCCGCGGCCTCTGCGCGATCGGGGTTGCTCGAGGCCTCGACGGCGTGGATGTACAGGTGCAGCGCGCCGGGATGGTCCGGATCGAGTTCGATGGCGCGCTCGATCGTCGCGACCACGGTCTCGATCTTGCCCCTCGGCTCGCCCTCGTTCGTCCAGTAGTCCCACGGCTGGAGGTTCATCAGCGACTCGGCGTACATCACCGCGACGTCCGGGTCGTTCGGGAACTCCGCCCGCACCTCCGCCATCGCGTCGGCATACGCCTGGTCGTATGCACGCGGCTCGGCGGGCGGCGGATAGGTGTACCGCGCCCGCGCGGCGCGGATCAGTCCCTTCTCGAGCGGGCTCGCGTTCTTGATCCGCAGTTTCGCCTGCGTCACCGCGTGATCGGCCCGCCGCCAGTCCTCGTCCTCCATCATCGGGTCGTTGATGTTGATCCCGCTGGCGTGGGCGATGCCCCACCAGGGCATGGGGTTTTCGGGATCGCGGGCCGCGGCTTCCTGGAACGAGCGGATCGCCTCGGCGTGGTTGAACCCATACAGGAACTGCATGCCCTGATCGAACCACGCCTGAGCCTCGGGGTTAGACGTGCCCATCGAGCGGGCGTAGCCATCGAAGCCTTCATAGAGCGAGGCCCCGGTGGAGCCTGGCTCAACGGCCTCCTTCTGTGAGCCCGAGCACCCGGCCAGCAGGAGCGCAAGCGGAACGAGAGCGACACGTTTCATGGGATCCCCCTTTCGACGCCGGGCTCAGCGTCAAGGTGATGGTACTTGATCTCGGCACGATCGTGCCAGTGCCAGTGGCGCAAGAAAGCGATCGCGGCTGCCAAGAATCTCTCGGTTTCGTAAGAAGTTGGTGCGAACGGGGAGCGAACGGGCTGACCAAGAACTTGGGTCTCCCAACGCAGGCGAGCCCGAAGCTCGCGAGGCTATTGCATCAACCTCTCTCCTGAGTGCTGCTCGTGCGGCGTTGATGAGGAGCTTGGCGGCGACCCAGTTGTGCACTCGCCGCCATCCTCGGACCCAGGTCGGCAGATGGTCCAGGCCGACCGGGGCGTTGCTGAGCGTGCCGAAGAATCGCTCGATCGACCAGCGGTGGCGTGCCGGGCGCCGGCCGAAGCCCGTGTCGTCCTGCTCGAGCATGTCCTTGCTGCGCAGGCGTGCGGGGCTCTGCGATCGGCGCCCGACGTTGCGGCCGGGGCCGTAGCGTCGCGGGGCGACGATCTGCACGCCGCGCTCGCCGGCCAGCTCGAAGAGCCTGTTGGAGTCGTCGTTCGCGTCGGCGAGCAGGCAGCCGGCGTGCTCCAGCTCTCGCAGCATCCGGCGGGCCATGTTGCGTTCGTCCACGTTCATCGGCGCAACACGCCAGCTGAGCACCCTGCCCCGGCGTGCGACGATCGCGTGCAGCCTTGGCCTTGCCGCTGGCGGCAAGGCCGTAGCCAGCCTGTCGTGCGAGTGCGGTCCGATGGGCAGAGGCTTGCCATCGACGACCGCGACGAGTTCGTCGTCGGCGGACTCCAGCCTCTCGCGGAGCCGCTCGATCAGGCGGGCGATCGGGGGCGATCGCATGCGTCTGGAGAGCGTCGAGGCGTCGGGCATCGGCCCCCGCCGCGGGCCCTTGGGCCAGTTCTGCGGATCGCAGGCCCACTTGCTGGTTCTGCCGTGGATCACGCCCCAGAGGTAGACTTCAAGGATCGCTCCGTCGGTGTAGCCGAACCGGGCGTTCACGCGTCGGCGGCCCAGAGCCCGAAGAACCCGCTTGATCCTCAGAAAAATGCTGCGTTCCATGCCGTTCCTCCTTGTCTTGGCAGACAAAGAGCATGGACGCAGCGCGGCAAAAGCGCAAGCTGGTGGGCGATAATCGCGCAATACCCTCGCGAGC
>JAJDDM010000095.1 GCA_029260315.1 Phycisphaerales bacterium
CGGCACGCGCGTCGCACGCTCCAGACGCATGTCCCACGACCACTGGTTCATTCCCGGCTCGACCGTGATCGTGTCCTCGTCCGATTCGGACTTGATCGCAAACTCGCGGAGCAGGTCGCCGTCCTCGTCGAAGATCGAGAGCGACAGATCTTCGGGCAGTTCCTCGGGCATGTGCATCGTCAGCGTCGCGCGGTCCCAGCCCTGGCGATAGGCGACCGGCGGCGCGAGCAGTGCGACATCCAGCGAACCGGGCAACGCATCCTCGTCGGCCATCGCGTCGAGCTGGCGCAGCACGCCCAGGCCGCTGAGGATCCAGAAGCTGCGGCCCTGGGTGCCGATGACGAGATCGTCGTCCTTCACGACGACATCGGTCACGGGCGTCCTCGGCAGATCGAGCTGCATGCTCTGCCAACTGTCGCCCGCGTTCAGGCTCATCCACATGCCTGTCTCGGTCGCGGCGTACAGGATCCCCTCGCGCTGCGGATCCTCGCGGATCGAGCGGACGAACGCGCCGGAGTCGATGCCGTCGACGACGAGTTCCCAGGTCTGGCCTCGGTCTCGCGTGCGATAGATGTATGGGCGGAAGTCGTCCATCTTGTAGCGATTCACCGCGGCGTAGGCGGTGTCGGGATCGTGCGGCGAGGCCTCGATCAGACTGATCATGGGCCAATCGCCCATGCCCTCGGGCGTGACGTTCTCCCACGTCTCGCCGCCATCGCTGGTGACGTGGATCAGTCCGTCGTCCGAGCCCGTCCAGAGGAGATTGGCGTCGAATGGGCTCTCGGCGATGGTGAAGATCGTGCAGTAGTACTCGACGGAGGTGTTGTCCTGGGTGATCGGCCCGCCGCTGGAGGCCTGCTTGGCTTTGTCGTTGGTGGTGAGATCGTCACTGATGGCCTCCCAGGAGCCGCCGCCGTCGGTGGTCTTGAAGACCCGCTCGCCGCCGACGTAGACAACGTCGTGATCGTGCTGGCTGATGATGATGGGGAAGGTCCACTGGAATCGATGGCGCAGCGGCGCGGGGCCGTCGCCCATCGGGTTTTCCGGCCAGACGTTGATCCGGCGGGACTTGCCGAGGTCGTGGTCGTAGCGCGTGAGCGTGCCGCCGTAGGAGCCGGCGTAGATGATGTCGGGATCGTCCGGGCGGACGGCGATGTAGCCGCTCTCACCGCCGCCGATCGGGTACCAGTCGCGCTGCCAGCGACCCAGGCGATTCTGGCTGGAGATCGTGATGGTCGAGTTATCCTGCTGCGCGCCGTAGACGCGATACGGGAAGCTGTTGTCGACGGTGACGCGGTAGAACTGGCAAGTGGGCTGGTTGGTCTGGGTGCTCCAGGTGTCGCCGCCGTCGAAGCTAACATTTGCGCCGCCGTCGTTGGAGTTGATCATCCGTTTGTTGTTGTCGGGGTCGATCCAGAGCCAGTGGTTGTCGCCGTGGGGCACGCGGATGGCGCTGTAGCTCCGCCCGCCGTCGATCGACTTGTGGAACTGCACGTTCATGACATAGACCGTGTCCGCTTCCTGCGGATCGGCCATGATCCGCGTGTAGTACCACGCCCGCTGACGCAGATTGCGGTCGTCGTTCACCTTCGTCCACGAGTCCCCGGCGTTGTCCGAGCGAAACACCCCGCCGTCGGCGGCCTCGACGATCGCATACACCCGATCGCGCTGCGCGCCCGAGGCGCTGACGCCGATCTTGCCCTTGACGCCCTCGGGCAGGCCGTTGGTCAGTTCTTCCCATGTCTCGCCGGAATCCGTCGAGCGGTACAGCCCGCTGCCCTCGCCGCCGGAATCCATGCTCCAGGGCGTGCGGCTGACCTGCCACATCGCCGCGTACATGATCCGCGGGTTGAACGGGTCCATCGAGATATCCACCGCGCCGGTGCGGTCATCGACATAGAGCGTGCGCTGCCAGGTCTTGCCGCCATCGGCTGAGCGGTACATGCCGCGTTCGGCGTTGGGGCCGAAGACATGCCCCAGCGCCGCGACGTGGACCAGATCCGGGTTCCTCGGGTGGACGACGATGCGACCGATCTGGCGCGAATCGCTGAGCCCAACATGCTCCCAGGTCTTGCCGGCGTCGACGGACTTGTAGACACCGTCGCCGTGGCTGAAGTTGCCGCGGACGTCCGGCTCGCCCATGCCGATATAAATGACGTTCGGATCGCTCTCGCTGACGGCGATCGCGCCGACGGAGCCGGTCTCGAAATATCCGTCGGAGATGTTGTTCCAGGTCGTGCCGGCGTTGGTGGTCTTCCAGGCCCCGCCGCCGGTGCCGCCGAAGTAGTAGGTCAGCGGCTCGCCGCGCACGCCGGCGCAGGTGACCGAGCGCCCGCCGCGGCTGGGACCGATGTTCCGCCACTCGAAGGTCTCGAGCCAGGCATCGTCGAGCGTCTGGGCGTTGGCGCCCGGCGCGTGAAGGGCGGCGAGTAGGGCGATCAGCAGGGGGCGGATCATCGAATCTCCTCCGGAATCGGGTCGCGGCGTCGTGCTCCCCGTGATGGGAATCCAGCCAGTGTTGCCGATCGCGGCCCGCAAACCAATGGGGCAACCCCCTGAGACCCGAGAATTGTCGGCGAGAACCGGCGGCAGGGCGTACCAGAGAGTTATCGACCGGTTTCGCGGCTCTCCAAAGTGAGATCCAAAGCACGATCCAAAGGCCGATTCGGGGCTGCGTCCGGAGATCGACCGGCACTACGATCCGCGAAGCGAATGGCGATGAACCTGCCCATCTTCACATCGCGCGGCCTCGCCCCGCCCAATCGCGAGCTGCGCGAACGCCGCCTGATCGACGCGTACGGGCGGACCATCCGCGACCTGCGCCTCAGCGTCACCGACCGCTGCAACTTCCGCTGCACCTACTGCATGGAGCCGGACGTCCGGTTCCTGCGCAAGGTCGAGCTGCTGACCGTGCCGGAGATGGTCCGCGTGGCGAGGCTCTGCGTCGGGCTGGGCGTCGAGAAGATCCGCCTGACCGGGGGCGAGCCGACGGTGTATCAGCACCTCGACGATCTCATTGCGGAGCTGGCGAAGCTGCCTATCAAAGACCTCGCCATGACCACCAACGGCTCGCTCATGGACGACGCGAGGGCCCGAGAATGGAAGCGACTCGGCTTGCGACGACTGACGCTCAGTCTGGACACGCTGCGCCCGGATCGCTTCGCCGCGATCACACGCTCCAAGACCCCGCCCGAAACGGTGATTGACGCAATCCGCAAGGCCAAGGACGCCGGGCTCGACCCCGTGCGCGTCAATGCCGTGATCGTCCGGAACTGGAACGACGACGAGATCGTCGATCTGGTGGACCTCGCACGCGAGATCGGCTTCGAGATGCGGTTCATCGAGTACATGCCGCTGGACTCGGCCAGAGCCTGGGACCGCGACAAGCTCGTCAGCGCCGAGGAGATCCTGCGAACGATCCGCACACGCCACGAGCTCACGCCGATCGGGCGCGACGGCAAGAGCGGCACGAGCCTGAACCATGCCTTCGCCGATGGCGCACCGGGCGGCGTCGGCATCATCGCAAGCGTGACGCGGATCTTCTGCGGCCAGTGCAGCCGCCTGCGCATCACCGCCGACGGTCAGGTCCGCCCCTGCCTGTTCAGCAACAACGAGTTCGACGTGCGCGTGCTGCTGCGAGGCGGGGCGAGCGATGAGCAAATCGAGGACTTCCTCCTCGATTCGGTCTGGACCAAGCAGGCCCAGCACGGCATCAACGACGCCGGCTTCGAGCAGCCGGATCGCCCGATGTCGGCGATCGGGGGGTGACGAACCAGACCGGCGCCGTGGTCTGAGCGAGTCTTCGAGCGAAGGCCACGCGATTGCACATTCGGCGTGGCCTTCGTCGCAGAGCCGCCGAAGACCACGGCGCCTGCGTGAGGCGCGGAGGGAACACGAAAATGCGGCACGTCGCCCTGTCGCGTCGTCACAAGCTCGCATCGATGCACGCAACGAGCCGCTCGATCTGCTCAGGCGTGTGCAGTGCGCTGACCGAGACGCGGACAAAGCGTGCAGAGGGACCGCCGGGGTAGCAGATCACCGGCACCGCAATCCCTCGGTCGCGCAGCTGGCCCTGGAGCCGGTCCATCCGGTCATCGCTGAGCGCAAGGGCGAAGGTCGGCGTCGCGATCGACTGCGGCTGGATGAGCCCCAGCCGCTCAAGGCTCCGACCGAGTGCTGTCGAGTTTGCACGCAGTCGCGCAACGAGATCAGGCTCCTCGCGAACGATTTGGATAGCGCGTTCGCTCGCCGCGGCGAGCGCCGGGGGCACCGGCGTCGTGCAGATGTAGGCCGAACTGGTCCCGCGAATCCGATCGATGACGTCGGGCGTGCCCGCGACGAACCCGCCGTAGCAGCCGAGCCCTTTGGCGAGCGTGCTGGTCAGGATGATGCGAGGGTCGTCGAGTTGCCAGTGCTCGCACGATCCGCGTCCGTGCTGACCGAGCACGCCCAGGGCATGGCACTCATCGAGGACGAGCAGATCCTGGGGTCTCAGGATGTCGAAGAGATCGCGGGCGGGGGCGGTCGCCCCATCGGCGGTGAAGACCCCGTCGGTGAGCACAGCCGTGGGCTCATCGGCGCGTTGAAGAAGTTCGCTCGCCGCATCTACGTCCAAGTGAGGGAAAACCGTCACGGCCATGCTCGCCGCCATCGCCGCGGCGTGAACGCTTGCGTGGGCCCGCTCGTCGATCAGCGCCCGCCGATGCGTCGTCGCAAGCGCTTGGCAGAGCGCGAGATTGGCGAGATAGCCCTCCGGCAGCAGGATCGCGGCGGGCTTGCCGACGAAATCGCGGATAGCCCGTTCCAGGCTCTCATGGGCGGGACGGTTGCCGGTCGTCGATCGCGATGCCGAGGAACTGACGCCGTGCTCCAGGGCGTGGGTCCGCAGCGCATTGATGACCTCGGGCCTCTTGGAGAGCCCCAGGTAGTCGCAACCGCCGAAGGAGAGCAGCTCCGTCGTCGGCGCTGGCGTCCGTGCCGGCGTCGAGATCGTGGTCATGTCCTCTCAGGATATCGCGCCCGCGATCGCGCCGCATGAGACCCCCGCCGATCGCCAGCGCACGAGGGGGATATCCGCCATGGTGTGCAGGCCCGGTGGACAACTCGCGAGGCTGCGCAGGGCGTTGATCGCGATGGCGCTGGTGGCGATGTCGCCGTGGATGTTCGGCTCGATCCGCATGGAAATGGGCGGGTCGGCGTCGAGGTGGATGCGATCGCCCGGGTCTGGCTCGCCGATCGCCGCGACGAACTCCAGGCGCAGCCGCTCGTGTCCGCCGACGATGCCCGTCGCGACCTGGCGGACGCCCCGTGCGTGGCCACTGGGAATCTTCCCCAGGCCACAATCCATGGTCTCGTCGGTAAGCACCGGCTCGATCGTCTCGCTCCAGCTCTCGACCGCCCATCCGAGCGAGTGGGCGACCAAGTGCAGCGATTCACCCAATCCGACGTGCCGGAGCCAGCCTTCGCCGACGCCGATCTCGAACGCCGAGGGCGAGAGCGTCGCGCCGATCTTCTTCTGAAAGGGGATTCTGCGAGTGCTCGCGTCTTGGATCCGCTCGATGGCGACGCCGCGCACATCCCGGCAGGCCCCGCTCAGCGCGATCGTCAGGGCGTCCATGACAAAGCCGGGGTTGACGCCCGTTCCCAGCAGTTGCCCGCAATGGGCGCGGGCAAGCTCGTCCAGCTCGTGGGTGAGCTCGGGGTGGCGTAGGATGGGAAACAGCAGTTCCTCGCAGGTGCTGACGACGCACAGCCCGGCACCGAGGAGCCGGCGGAAAGTCTTGCTCGCCTTGCCCAGGTCGGACACCGTCGCCACTAGCGCCGCCTCGGCCAGCCCCTGGAACGCAGCGCCGTCGAACACCTCTGCCACGCGAATATCCGGGATCCCCGGCCCGAGCGACTCGAATCGCTCGGAAGGATCCCGGCTGAGCACGCCGAGCAGGGGTTCGCCCGCGAAGGCCGGGTCGATCGCGCCAATAACCTTGATGTCATCGCGGGCGATGGCGTCCAGGGCGATGACCCGTCCGAGCGGGCCGAGGCCGACGATCACGATGCCCGTTCTGTGCTTGCTCGAACCCATCGATCACGGTCCTCCGCTGGTGTCGTAGATGTCGTAGACCCGGATCGCCGCGATCCGGGAGCGCCACGTCTCGACGAGTTCGACGTGCAGGGGGTGCTCGACGTACTCGGCGTAGCCGTCCACGGTGTCAAAGCCGATCACCAGCCCCACGTCGTAGTCGCTGAGGACCGACTCGCGTCCGGTTTCGATATGCGGCCCCGCGGCGAAGCTCCTGACGCTCTGGATCGGGCGGAGCAGCCGGTCGCAGTCGTCCATGAGTCCCTCGGCGTCTGCCTGGTCTTGGAGCTCGAAGAAAACGACGTGCTGGATCGCCGGCGGGCGGCTCGTCGACGCGCAGCCGACAAGCAACGCGGCTCCGATCGGGGCGAGGCTAATCGCGAGGGATTTCATGCGTCCAAGATACCAACCGAGCCGTATCTTCGCGTGGACCGTCGCGTCGGCACTTGGACGGGATTTTGGGGCGAATCGCATAGCGCGATCCGAAACCAGGGGTTTCATTGGCTGTATGCATAGCCGACCGGGCCTCGGCGTTCGCGAGGGGGTTCGCGTTTGTGGGTTGGGTTGTGTGCGGGGCGTGGCGTACCGCTACCATCGCGCTGAGATCGGCCCCCTGAGCGGGGCGAGAGTCTGCCAGAGCAGGAGGACCAGGCATGGGACGGATCGGAAGCTGCTTGAGCACGCGGGGAATCACACGAGGGATCGCGGCGGGCGTGGTTTGCACGCTGCTGGCGGCCCCGGCGCTGGCCCAGAAGGTTCTGCAACTGCCGATCCGCACCGACGGGCCCAAGAGCCTGGATCCGGTCGAGGGCTCGACGACCTACGACAACATGGCGTGCGTGCAGATGTACGAGACGCTGCTCAGCAATAAATACTCCGATCCGTACAGCTATGAGCCGCTGCTGCTGGAAGAGCTGCCGACGACCGCCGACGGCGGCAAGACATGGCACTTCAAGCTCAAGGAGGGCGTGAAGTTCTACAGCCCGCACGGGCCGATCTTCGGCGGCAAGAACACGCGGACGATCGTGAGCGACGACGTGTTCTACAGCCTCAAGCGGATCGCCGACAAGAACAACCAGCTCAAGAACTGGTGGCTGCTGAGTGACACGATCGAGGGCTTCAACGAGTACATGGAGGAGCAGAACGCCGCGGGCACGTTCGATTACGACGCGCCGGTGGCGGGCTTCCGCAAGATCGACGACCGCGAGTTCGAGATCGTGCTGAGCAAGCCGGTGACGAAGTTCCTGTGGATCCTGACGATGTTCCAGACCTCGGTGGTGCCGAGGGAGGCCGTCGAGGCCTTCGGCGAGGACTTCGCGTTCAAGCCCGTGGGCACGGGCCCATTCATCCTCGACGAGTGGATCCCCAAGCAGCGACTGAGCGTCAACCGCAACCCGGTGTACCGCGAGGTGTTCTACCCCGAGCGCAGCGAGTGGTCCCGCGAGGATCGCAGGCGCCGCCTGCACCTGCCCGCCGGCGAGCGGGTCCCCTTCGTCGATCGCATCGAGTTCACGATGTTCGTCGAGGATAACCCCATGTGGCTGCAGTTCCGCGCGGGCAAGATCGGCTACACCGAGGTGCCCGATGAGTACTACGCCCAGGCGTTCGACAAGCGGACCCACCAGCTCAAGCCCGAGATGGCCAGCGAGGGCGTCGACGCACACGCCAACAAGCTGCTGGACTTCATCTTCCGCGGCTTCAACATGGACGACGCCGTTGTTGGCGGGTACACCGAGAAGAAAAAGGCCCTGCGCCAGGCGATGAGCCTCGCGATGGACCTCGATGAGTTCAACCGGACGTTTTACTCGGGCCTGAACGTCGTGTACGACGGGCCGATCCCGCCGCAGTTGGACGGGCATCCCGAGGACGGTCGCTCGCCCGCCGCGTATCAGGGTCCGAACCTCGAGCTCGCCCGCCAGAAGATGATCGAGGCGGGGTATCCGAGCGGCGAGGGCTTGGCGCCGATCAAGTACTACGCCAACCGCGGCGGCAACAGCCCCGAGCAGACCGAGCTGATGCAGCGCCAGCTCGCGCGGATCGGCGTCCGCCTCGACGTCCAGCTCGTGGACTTCTCGACCCTGATCGAGTTCGTAAACAAAAAGAAGGCTCCGATCTTCAGCTTCGCCTGGAGCAGCGATTATCCGGACGCCGAGAACAACCTCGCCCTCTTTTACAGCCCCAACGAGAGCCCCGGCTCCAACCACTTCAACTACAAGCGGGCCGACTACGACGCGATGTACGAGCAGATCCTGACGATGACGCCCGGCAGCGAGCGGACAGCGATCTACGAGCAGATGCGGGACATGATCCTTGAGGACGTGCCGTACATCGGGTCGATGGCCCGCGAGCGGCACTACCTGATCAACCCGTGGCTGCTGAACTGCAAGCCGACCGAGCGGTTCTATTCGTGGTACAAGTACCTGGACGTGGACGACGCCAAGCGTCCGGGCTAACGTCGCCTTCCCGAGAGCACCTCAGGCGGAGGCACGGCGAGCGAGATGTGGGCGTACGTCATCCGGCGCATCGTCTATTTCATCCCCGTTTACCTGGGGATCATCTTTCTCGTGATGGCGATGCTGCGGATCAACGATCCCGTCTACGCGTACCTCGGCAAAAACGCCTCCGAGATGGAGATCCAGCAGACGCGCGAGCGGTTCGGGCTCGATCGCCCGTTCATCGTGCAGTACGCCGACTTCGTCTGGGATGTCGCGAGATTTGACTTCTCCCAGCGGAGCTGGGAGCAGAAGCGCCCGGTCGGGCAGATGATCGCCAGCGCGATCCCGCCGACGCTGTTCATCACGGTGCCGTCGTTGATCCTGACCGCGACCATCTCGATCGCGATCGGCCTGATCTGTTCATTCAATCGCGGCAGGTGGCTCGATCAATCGCTGATGGTCTTGGCGGTGCTCGGCATGAGCATCAGCTATCTCGTCTACATCATCCTCGGACAGTACTTCGGCGCGTACGTCCTCGGGCAGGACATGGGCCTGACGCCGTTCGAGATCGAGGGTTACGAGCCGGTCGTGGGCCTGCGCCAGGCGGCCGAGGGTTCGAGTTCGCACTGGTGGAACCTCGGCGACTGGGTCTTCACGCCCATGAACTGGGTCAAGTATTGCATGCTCCCGGTGATCATCGGCGTGATCGTCGCGATGGGCTACGACACCCGTTTCTATCGCGCCGTCATGGTCGAGGAGTCCGGGCGCGACTACATCGTCACGGCGCGGGCCAAGGGCGCAACCGCCAAGAAGATCATGTTCGTCCACATGCTCAAGAACGCGATGATCCCGATCATCACCCGCGTCATGATCACCCTGCCGTTCCTGATCACCGGCTCGATCCTCGTCGAGCAGTTCTTCGGCATCCCCGGCATGGGCCGCACGCTCATCACCGCCATCACCTCCAAGGACTTCCCGGTTGTGCAGGCGACTGTCGCCTTCTTCGCCGGCATCGTGATCCTGACGGTCATCCTTACCGACGTGCTTTATGCGCTGGTCGATCCGCGAGTGAGGCTGTCATGATCGGCACACTCATGCGCAGCCGCGGCGTCCGCAAGTTCCGGCGCAACCGCCTGGCGATGGGCGCTATTGTTGTTATCGCGATCTACCTGCTCTTTGCGCTCTGGGTCGCGACGATCAATACGCTCAACGATGTGGGCAATGGCCTGCTCGAGGACCGCCCGCTCATCGGCATGGTGCTCCGCTCGCGCCTCGCCGAGCGCGTCGGGCCGAACCACATGGCCGGCTTCGGCATCCGCCAGAGCCCCGAGAAGCACTCGCTGCACCTCGATTTCTACATGCTCCAGGCCCAGGCGGCGATCGACGAGATCGGGCGGCTGACCGGCGAGTCCGATCTGACGGTCCAGGACATCATGGACATGAACGCCGTGGGCGAGCGCACGCTCGCCGATCTGCCGGTCGATGAGCTTCAGGTGCGCGTCGCGGGCGCGCGCGAGGCCTACGACGAGATGGTCGTCGCGCTGAGCCGCGCGGGCTATCTGGTCACGCTCGAGCGCGAGATCGACGAGCTGGTCCAGGTACGAAAGCAGATCGCGCGGGCCCTCAAGGGCGGCGGGCTCAGTACCGAGCAGGCCGATCTGCTCAAGGAGGAACTGAGTCTCTCGCTCGAGGACATCGTCGGCGCGATCGAAGACTACCAGAGCGAGACCGAGGGCGACGATCCGCTCGCGCAGCTCGACGCGGACGCGATCTTCGACGTCGCCAACGAGATCTACGACGCCGAGGAGCTCACCCTCGACGTGTATGACCACGAGGCGTTGATCACGGCGCTGAGCGGCCCGATCGAGGTGGTGCGCAGACGCATCAAGCAGGAGACGGGCGAGAGGATCGACGCGATCGAGGCCCAGGTCGCGACCTTCTATCCCCATCCCGACGGCGTCCGCGGGCTCGTTTACGGCTTCAAGACGCTGCTCGGGACCGACCGCCAGGGCCGGTCGATCCTGATTCGCGCGCTCTACTCAAGCAAGATCGCCGTGCAGGTCGGGTTCATCGTCGGGCTCATCTCGGTGATCTTCGGGAGCCTGCTCGGCGCCGCCGCGGCGTTCTACGGCAAGTTCGTCGACAGCGCCGTGAACTGGCTCTTCTCGGTCTTCACGAGCATCCCCAGCCTGGTGCTGTTGGTCGTCCTCGCGTTCGCCTTCACCGACAGTCCCGTCGACGGCACGCTGATTCCGCTCTATGTCGCGTTCTGCGTGACGTACTGGATCGGGCCCTGCCGCGTCGTGCGCGGCGAGACCATGAAGATCAAGGAGCTGGAGTACGTCCAGGCGGCGACCGCGATCGGTTTCGGGCGGTTCTACATCCTGCTCAAGCACATCATCCCCAACACGATCCACCTGATGTTCATCAACTTCTCGCTGCTGTTCATCGGCGCGATCAAGGGAGAGGTCATCCTGACGTACCTGGGCCTGGGCGTGAAGCAGGGGACGAGCTGGGGCATCATGATCCGCCAGTCCATTCCCGAGGTGCCCAACGGCAACTTCTGGCAGATCGGCGGCGCAACGTTCTTCATGTTTGTCCTGGTCCTGGCCTTCAACATCGTCTCCGACGCGCTCCAGGACGCGTTCGACCCCAAGCACCAGGGATGACAAAGAGAGCCACCGCCCGATCATGAGCGAGCGTAAGCCCATCCTGACCGTCCGCCACCTGACCACCCGGTTCAAGACCGACGCCGGCATCGTGACGGCCATCGACGACGTCAACTTCGATGTCCACCCGGGTCAGACCCTCGGCATCGTCGGCGAGTCCGGCTGCGGCAAGACCGTCACCAGCAAGTCCATCATGCGATTACTGCCCGAGCACCTGACCATCATCGACCCCCAGAGCGAGGTCATGTTCCAGGGCAAGAACCTCGCGACCGCGAGGGAGCGCGAGATGCGAAAGATCCGCGGCGAGCACATCGCCATGATCTTCCAGGAGCCGATGACCAGCCTCAACCCGGTCTTTCGCATCGGCTGGCAACTCGAGGAGACGCTCAAGTATCACACCAAGCTCGGGCCGCGCGAGCGGCGCGATCGTGTGATCGAGATGCTTCGGATCGTCGAGATCCCCAACCCCGAGCGGCGCGTCCGCGAGTATCCCCATCAGCTCTCCGGCGGCATGCGCCAGCGCGTCATGATCGCCATGGCCCTCGCCTGCGAGCCGGCGATTCTCATCGCTGACGAGCCGACAACAGCCCTGGACGTGACCATCCAGGCCCAGATCCTCGATCTCATGAACTCGCTCAAGGAGAAGACCGGCACCGCGATCATCCTCATCACCCACGATCTCGGTGTCGTCGCCCAGGTCTGCGACGAGGTGATGGTGATGTACGCCGGGCGCGTGATCGAGCAGGCGACCGTGGGCGAGATCTTTCATAACTCGCGTCATCCGTACACGCGGGCGCTGCTCGAGTCGATCCCCAGGGCCGGGAGCAAGGAAAAGGGCGGGCGATTGCCGGCGATCAAGGGCATCGTGCCGAGCCTGTTCGAGTTGCCCGAGGGCTGCCGGTTCCAGGACCGCTGCGCCCATCGCCTCACGCGCAGCGCGAGCGAGCAGCAGCACTGCGTCGATGTCGAGCCCACGCTCGATCCCCACGGCGACCCGACGCACCCGGCGCGTTGTCACTATCCGCTGGTGCCCCTGCGGGTCGCCGCCGCGACGAGCGGCTCGAGCAACGGCGCGTCGCGCTCGGCCGATGAGGAGGGAAACTGATGGCCCTTCTCGAGGTCAAGAATGCCGTCAAACACTTTCCCGTCCGCGGCGGGATGCTTAACCGCGTCACCGGACACGTCCATGCGGTCAACGGTGTCAGCCTCCAGGTCGATCGCGGCGAGATCCTCGGCGTCGTCGGCGAATCCGGCTGCGGCAAGTCCACCCTCGGCAAGGTCGTCATCCGTCTGCTCGAACCCACCAGCGGCGACATCTGGTTCAACGGCACCGAGATCACAGCGCTCGACCACGCCGATATGATGCCGGTCCGCCGGAAGATGCAGATCATCTTTCAGGACCCATACTCGTCGCTCAACCCGCGCCAGACCGTCCGCGCGATGCTCAAGGAGGCGATCCTCTTCCACGGCATCGTCGAAAAGTCTGAGGTAGAGGATTACATCGTCGAGCTCGCCAAGAACGTGGGCCTGCGGGCGGACGCCGTCGGCAAGTACCCCCACGAGTTCTCCGGCGGCCAGCGCCAGCGCATCGGCATCGCCCGTGCCTTGTGCGTCAAGCCCGAGTTCATCGTCGCAGACGAGCCGGTCAGCGCGCTGGACGTCTCGATCCAGGCCGCCGTGCTCAACCAGATGAGCGATCTCAAGGAGCAGTTTGGGCTGACGATGATGTTCATCAGCCACGACCTCAAGGTCATCGAGCACTTCTGCGATCGTGTCGTCGTGATGTACCTGGGCTACGCCGTTGAGCGTCTCGACTGCGAAGAGGTCCACGAGCGGGCACAACACCCCTACACGAAGGCCCTGCTGGGGGCCAACCCGATCGACGACCCCGACGACCGACGCCCGCTGACCGTGCTCGAGGGCGACGTACCCAGCCCCTTCAACCCGCCGACCGGCTGCCCTTTCCAGACGCGCTGCCCGCTGGTGCAGGAGCGATGCCGGCGGGAGATGCCGCCGCTGGAGATCAAGTCCGGCGGGCACGAGGTCGCCTGCTGGGAGGTCGAGTAGGGCCCGGCGGGTCACGCGGCTCTGACGCGAGGACCTCAGGCGGCAAGTTTGTCTCAAAGAAACCGCACTGACGATTTCTCAGGGCTGATTCTCGTCCCGCCCCATAATTTCTTTCCGTAAATCCCTTGCGATCCGCAGAATCGGCAGCATATTCGACGGGTCTTGTCTCTCTCCTCCTATGGACTCGACTGCGGACGGGCACGAACGTAGTCGGGTATGAAAAGCACCCCCGCGAAAGTGGGGGTGTTTTTTCCATCGGAGCCGCGTGCGTGAGCACGCGAGCCCTGGATGCCGGAATGGAACAGCGCCATCGAATCTGGGTCACGGGCGGATTCGGCGGCTACTTGCTAAAGCTCGCCATCGGTCCGCGTGCTCACGCCCGCGGCTCTGTCAAGCCACGGCCTCGTCGAACCGGCGCTGGATCTTCCCCCAGTTTACCACGTCCATGAACGCGCTCAGATAGTCCCCCCGCCGATTCTGGTAGCGCAGGTAGTACGCGTGTTCCCAGACGTCGACGCCCAGCAGCGGCACCAGCCCGCCGAACAGCCCGTTCTCCTGGTTGTGCATGTGCGTGACCACCAGCTGCCCCGAAACCGGCTCGTAACAGAGCCAGCCCCAGCCCGAACCCTTGACCGAGCCCGCGGCGGCCTTGAAGTGCCCGCGGAATGCATCGAACGACCCGAAGTCGCGGTTGATGGCTTGGGCGAGCGTGCCGCTGGGTTCGCCCCCGCCACCCTCACCAGCCGGCGCTATGCCGAGCCAGAAGAGCGTGTGGTTGATGTGCCCGCCGCCGTTGAAGCTGAGTTCGTGTGACCAGTGGTCGATGAGCCCGCCGTCGATCTCGCCCGCGCGGACCTTGGCCAGCGCCTCCATCGCGCCGTTGAGCTTGTTGACGTAGCCCAGGTGGTGCTTGTCGTGGTGGATCCGCATCGTCTGCTCGTCGATATGCGGCTCCAGAGCGTCGTAGGCGTAGGGTAACGGCGGCAGGACGTACTTCCCGCTCTGGGCGTCATACCCGAGATCCTGGCGTGACGGCCCCCAGCCCGGACGGGCCAATGCCCCGGCCCCGAGCCCCGCGAGACCCGCGATGCCCCCGGCCTGGATCGCCGCTCTCCTGCTCAATCTCGTCTCGCCGTTATTCATGCGTATTCTCCTTGGCGCACGCGCGTTCGGATTCGAATCCGCCGCGGCACCCGAGTCTCGAAAAGATACCGTACGGACCCACATCGGGTGCGGCAACCGCGCTCTGATGGGCTGTCCGGCGACCCGCTATCGGAGGCGACTTACTCGAACTCCGCGGGCGCTATCCCCGCTGGCGACCCTCGATCGCGCCAAGCAGGCATGCACCGGCGAGGATCATCAGGTCGTCGAGCCGCTCGTCCTCGCCGTGCACGGTGACGCCGAGGTTGAGAATCAGCAGGTTGAAGTGCTGGCGATAGCTCGCGATGGGGGTTCCGTCGGTGAGCGTCATGTCGAACTTCTGCGGCACGAATGTCGCGATGATGTCCACCCAGTGACGCGCGAACGCCAGCCCGCCCTCCTCGCGCAGCAGCGCAATCTGTGTCTCGCTCTCGTCGAACACCATCCACTCGTCGCGCACGAACGTCGATCTCAGCCCTTTGCGCCGGAACGAGCCCACACGCTCGCCGGTCGGCAGCGCCACGTCGTAGGTCGTTCCAAAGTCGAGGATGCTGCGCGCCTTGAGCACCAGCAACTCGTTCTCGCGCCGCTCGTCGGCGTAGACGCGGATGTCTTCCTTGAGCCGAAACGCCTTCTGGCGGCAGAACGCGACCAACTCGCCGCCCTCGCCGAACACGCGGAACGACGCGCCGGCCAGGTTGATGAACTTCCGTCGGACGAGGTAACGCTCGCCCGGACGAGGAGTCGTGCTCATCGGCGATCTCCGGACAGGGCTCGGATCAGTCGCCGGTCTCGCCGACGGCCCATCGCCGGAATCCCTTGACGTTCGCGCTGGCGAGCACGTCCTTGATCTTCTTGGAAGGGTCGATCACGAAGTCCTGCTCCAGCAACGCGACCTCGGCGAAGAACTTGCGCATCCCGCCCTCGACCATCTTCTCGGCAATCTCCTGGGGCTTGCCCGACTCGACCGCCTGGTTCACACGGAAACTCCGCTCCTTCTCGACGACCTCGCTCGGGATGTCGTTCGGCGTGACGCCCATGGGCCTGGGGACCGCCGCGGTGATGTGCATGCACACCTGGCGGAGCGTCTCGTCGCTCGCGTCGCCGGCGACCTCGATGACAACGCCGGTCTTGTGATCGTGATGGACATACGAGCCGAACGTGCTGCCGGCGCCGCCATCGACCTTCTCGATCCGGGCGATCGACATGTTCTCGCCGGTGGACGCCCGGAGATTATCGACGATCGCCTGCATGTCGCCGGTCGGCTCGACGCTGCCGGCGCTCGCGCTCAGGGCCATCTGCGCGATCTTCGCGGCCCCCTCGCGGAACTGATCGTTCTTCGCGGAAAAGTCGGTCTCGGCCCGCAGTTCGACCAGCGCGGCACCGCTGCCCTGCTCGATCGCGATCGCGATCGCGCCCTCGCCGGCGGCCCGGTCGGACCGCGAGTCCATCTTGCCCTTCATCTCCTTGCGGAGGAGGTCCTCTGCCTTCTCGAAGTCGCCGTCGGCCTCGATCAGCGCCTTCTTGCACGCCATCATCGCCAGGCCCGTCTGGTTGCGAAGCTTCATCACGTCCTTGGCGCTGATGTCCGCCATGGTCATGGTCTCCCTATCTCGTTGGTGGTCTTTGAACTCGCTCAGGACTCCGCCGGCGCCACGGTCCTTCCCGCGGCGGCCGCCGGGCTCTCATCGGACGGCTTCGAATCGCCGTCGTCGCTCGCACGGAACTGGGCCCGCCGGCTGCGGCGCGGGGCATCGTCGCTCGACGAGGCGGCCTCCTCGGGCTCGCGGTCGCCCGCGGTCCCCTGACGCTGCTGCTTGCCCTCGCTGACGGCCTTGCACAGCTCGCGGACGATGACCTCGATCGAACGCATGCTGTCGTCGTTGCCGGGGATCGGAATATCGGCGAGTGCCGGATCCGCGTCCGTATCGATCAGACAGATCGTGGGGATGCCGAGCTTGCGGGCCTCGCGAATCGCTGTCAGCTCGCGTCGGACGTCGATGATGACGACGGCGCCGGGGAGCTTGTCCATGTTGCGGATGCCGTCGAGGTTGCGGAAGATCTTGCGCAGCTCGCGGCGGAGCTGGCTCTCCATCTTCTTGGAGTAATCGGCGAAATCGGTTTCCTTGTCGATCTGCTCGAGCTCTTCCAGGCGCTTGAGCCGCTGGCGGATCGTCCGGAAGTTGGTCAGCGTCCCGCCCAGCCATCGCTCGGTCACGCGGTGCATGCCGACCAGCGGCACCTGCTCATCGAGCACGTTCTTGGCTTGGCGCTTGGTGCCGACGAAGCAGACGTCCTTGCCCTGCGCGACGACACGCGTCAGGTACTTGCGGGCCAGCAGCAGGCCCTTGACCGTCTCCTTGATGTCGATCACATGGATCCCGTTGCGCTTGCCGTAGATATACGGCTGCATCTTCGGGTTCCAGTTGCTCGATCGCTGGCCGAAATGAATCCCGGCGTCGATGAGCTCCTTGACGAGTGAGTTTTCCGCCATCTCCAAGGCCTTTCCGCGTGCAGCGACACCGGCGTCAGAAAGAGTCGATCGGGACGCAGGCCCGATCCCCGACGCCCAAGGGCGCTTCATGTGTGGCGACGGCGACGCGAGGCGTCGAAACCGCCGAGTACAGAGAAATCGATGCTCGGACCTGCTCGACCCAAACAGACCCATGCCCTCCCGCCGACCGACAGGGCCGCAGAGTATAGGGCACACCGTCGAAGGGGCAAGCCACCAGTCCCGCCGTATCGTCAAGGGATCGGGTTTTCCGCCTTTCCCATCGGCTCGCCAGACCGGTGCTTTGTTTGCACGTCGGGCCTACTTGAACAGCAGCGGGGGGTCCTTGTCGCTGGCATCGCCGCTGAACAGGGCGTTGGTCGTGTCCTCGCCCCAAGCTTCGACTCTGCCGCCCTCGCCGGTCTGATAGCCCAGTTCTTCAAGGCTCATGGGCTCGACGTGCCCGTCGCAGAACGAGACGTTGGCCTTGTTCAGGTGGCGGGTATCGGGGGCCGAGCGGTGTTCGGGGGCCCGGCTGCGACGATCGGCGTAGTCGCAGTTGTCGGTCAGGCGGGGCGGATCGAGGGCGTATCCATGCCCGCCCACGGCGGTCCGATCCGGATCCCGAGACCCGTCGGCCCGGTACTCTGTCTGCTCGGCGATGGGCTTACCCGCCGCCGTGCCCAGGGAGTCCGCGGCCATCACCGTCTGCGACGAATAGATCGAACTCGCCCGCACGGGGAAGTTGATGAACCCCGCGCTCTCGTCGTTGTTGCGGAACCGGGCGTTGCCCAGGAACTGGTGGTTGTAGCCGAACGGGTAGTTCCGCGTGTTGTTCCAGTGCGGCACGCTGGGGCAGAGAAACGCCGGGTTGGTCACGGTCGTCGTGTGCTCGTCCTCGCGGTCCGGGCTCGGGTTCGCGAACGCGTACAGCCCCTCGCTGAGCCCCAGCAACGCGAACCAGCGGGGGCGGTATTGGTCGCCGTTTCCGACGAAGTAGACATTCTGGTCTTCATCGTCAAATCGCCCCGGCTGGACGGGCACCGCGACGTCCTGGTTCTCGTCGCCGTAAATCGACCAGGCGATCGCGACCTGGCGCATCCTCGCGGCACAGCTCAGTTGACGCCCGGTCTTGCGCATCTGTCCCAGCGCCGGCAGCAGCAGTGCGATCAAAACCGCGATGATCGCGATCACGATCAGCAGCTCGATGAGCGTGAACGCGTTGCGAAAAGAACGGGTCATGGGAGCGTCAGATCGTACTCGCAGGCCAGGAAAAACCGATCACATGCCGAAAAAGCCCGCGGCGGGCCCATTCTCGGACGGGACGGGCCGCGGACTCTCATCGGAGTTTTACGCCGAGGGCGTGATTGGGTTCCAGGGTTGTGTGCTAGCGGCGCTTCGCGGGCGTCGCCCCGGCTTTGGATCCGTCGATCACTTTGGCCGAGATCGCGGCTATAAGAAAGCCCGAGTCGTCGGGCATGACGCCGATCGGTACGATCGCCAGCGAGCCTGCGGGCACGGTGATCGAGGACTCGAGGCGACGCTGGGAGAGCGTCGGCGACTCAAGATGCCCATCAACCAGAGCGATCGATCGGCTCGGGCCGGAGACGGTCGTGATCGTGATCTCCAGCGGGTCGATGCGAACGCCGGCGGGCGATTCTGATCCAACGAATACGAGTTCGACGCCCTCCATCCGCTCTGCAAACTTCACGAGGAAAAACCCCTCGTCGTCAGGTCCTGTCGAGGATTCGACGACGGTGAGCTGGCTGCCGATGCTGATCGACGCCTCCTGACCCGCGAGTGCGAGCACGCGAGGCTGGGAGATCACCTCCGCTCGACCGTGGGATCCGGAGAGGTCGATCGGGCTGTCCTGCCGCTCGGGAGTGAACGCGACCCTGCCGTCGCCGATATCGAGCACCGCCGGCTTCGTGAGGATCTTGGGGCCGAAATGGCGAAGGTCCGGGACCGTGAACGCCCGACGACCTTCGGCGTCTGCTGCTTCGCGATCGGGTGTCTGGTCCATGTCCTTGACGAGGATCAAGCGGACCGTCAGATCGATCTGTGCGGCATCGTTCGCCGGCTCCGGCTGCATCGGGTGCGTGAGCATCGCCGAAGCGATCGCAAGGGTCGTCAGGGTTATCATGGCGCAGAAGCTCCTTCTATCGAAAGGATGGTCCAACTCGTGGCCCGATCGGCGGCGCTGATCGGCCTGGAAAACACGGGTGTTTCGACGCGATGCACGACGGGCTCAAGACCATTGGTGTCCGGTGAAATCCGAGCCCGCTCGGCGTTCAACAGCGAGCCAAGTCCAACGAACGCAAGACCGCTCAGGACCACGCCCGCGCACACGACGGCGGCCCGATGCGCCCGTTTGTGACGGAGCCCGGCATCGATCGCACCGTCGATCAACGCACGCTCTGGCGGAACGCCGATCTGCGACTCACGCAACCGCGACACGATTCGATCGCTCATCGCTCCTCCCTTCCTCGGAGAATCGCACACGCAAGCTCTCGATTGCCCGGGTGTACCGGCTCGACACCGTGCCGACGGGCGTCCCGAGCGCCACGCCGATCTGCGGAAAGCTCAGCCCGCACTGCACACGAAGAACGACGATCGCGCGATCGGTCTCCTCCAGCATGCTGAGGAGCAGGCGCGCGTCCTCGCCTGCCAACGTGCCACCGGAGGCCGGGGATGGAGGAACCGAGGCGACCGCCGGCCGCCTGCGCCGGATCGCAATGATCCGATTGCGGATCGCCCGCAGCAGATACTCCACACGCTCGGCGGGCAGCCGTCCCTTGGAGACCTCATGAGCGATCACATCGTGCAGCGCGTCCTCGGCGAGGTCCGGCGCGAGGGCCCGGGCGAACGCGAGCATCGCCGACCCGTGCTCGGCGTAGTGGCGACGCCACGCGTCGCGGAGTTGGCTCGCTCGGACCCGCCGGGTTCGCATCATGCGTCTCCTTGGCGGCATAGTGCGCCAAACCGCGCATCGCTGCGGCGGACGGGAGGAAAAATCGCCGGATTAGCGTTTCCATTCATCCGGATGAACGGTACAATTATGCCGTCGGCGAGGGCGACCGGGCGACCGACTGCGGGAAAGGACCCATCCCATGCATCTGCGTGACATGTTCGCCAGGGAAGGGCGGACGTTCTCCTTCGAGTTCTTCCCGCCCCGGTCCGACGCCGCGGCCCGCGAGCTGATCGACTCGATGAGCGAGTTCGCCAAGCTCCGCCCGACGTTCGTCTCGGTGACGTACGGGGCCGGGGGCTCGACGCGGGATCGGACCCATAACCTCGTCGTCGCCCTCCGCCAGGTCGAGGAGATCGACCCGATCCCGCACCTCACTTGCGTGGGGCATGACGAGGACCAGGTCCACGCGATTCTGCGCCGCTACGCGCGGGCCGGGCTGAGCAACATCATGACGCTGCGGGGCGATCCTCCCAAGGACAGCGGCGGCGATCGGGGCAGCTTCCGCCAGGCCTCCGATCTGGTCCGCTTCATCCAGCGATTCAACGCGAGCAACGAGCATCCCGATCGGCGAGGCTTCGGCGTCGCGGTCGCGGGCTTCCCAGAGGGGCACCCCCTGACCCCCAATCGCATGCTGGAGATGGACTATCTCAAGGCCAAGGTGGACGCGGGGGCGGACGCGATCGTCACGCAGATGTTCTTCGAGAATCGGGATTTCTACGACTTCCGCGAGCGGTGCGAGCTGGCGGGGATCACGGTGCCGATCCTGGCGGGGATCATGCCGGTGACGTCGTTCAAGGGGATGCGGAAGATGGCCGAGCTTGCCGCGGGGGCTCGATACCCGGCCTCGCTGCTACGGGCGGTCAACCGGACGAAGGGGCAGGAGGAGGCGGTCCGGCGGGTCGGGGTCCACTGGGCGACCGAGCAGTGCCGGGATCTGCTGGACCACGATGTCGCGGGGATCCACTTCTACACGCTGAATCGCTCGACGGCCACGCGCGAGATCTACGCGACGCTGGGCGTGAGCGACTCGTTGGCCCTCGGGGCGCATGGGGCCTGAGCGATCGGACTCGGGCAAGCGGTGCGTACGATCGAGCCGATGAGGCTGCGATCATGACACCCAAGGCGTTACTCATCTCCCTGGCGATCTCGTGCGTGCTCGCGGTTGTCGCGATCCTTCTGATGTTGCCCGAGCTGCGCGAGCAGCCCGCAGACACCCGCCCCGTTCTGGATCTTGGCGTTGGCGATGTCGTCGAGCTCGGGCTGACCGATGAGAACGGGCGCGAGTGGTCGCTGGCGCGCGAGGGTGGCGAGTGGATCCTGGCCTGGCCCGTCGGCAATGGGCAAAAGCGGCGGTGGCCCGCCGAGGCCGGCAACGTGCGCGGGGCGATTCGCCTTCTTATCGAGAATCTGGAACGCGACAGCGAGGGCCTCGAGCTTGTCGAGCCCGAGGCGACACTCAGCCTTCGGGCGCTAGCGGGCGATTGGCGGATCGAGTTCGGTCCGTCGAGAGTGGGGGGGCAGACGCCGGTGCGTGTCACGCCGCCCGACGGCGACGCGATCGCCGCGCGGATCGGGACGCAGGTCCGCGACGTGTTCTCCGGCGACGGCCTGATGGCGTGGCGGTCAACCACCGCGATCCCGTTCCTGGATCGGGGCGTCGATCGCATTTACCTGCAAGCCGGCCGGCGCGAGTCGCAATCAGGCCAGCCCGAGCCGATCCGCCTTGCGAGGCTGAACGGGCGGTGGTCGCTGGTCGAGCCGATCGCGGCCCGGGCCGACGACGCGCGCTGCCGAGAGCTGCTGAGCACGCTGCAGCGTTGGAAGATCGTCGCGTTCCACGATGATCTGGAGGTTACGAGCCCCGCGATCGGACTGGATGAGCCGGGCGCGATCATCGCGTTGGAACGCGACGTGCCGGGCAAGCCCGGCGAGCGAGTCCTGACCGGAGTGGCGATCGGCACGACCGCGGGCCTCGAGAACAAGCATGTCTATGTCGCGTTGGAGCTGCGTGAGGTGCCTCGTGAGGGAGAGGCTCGTGTCCTGCTGGGCCCGGTGGTCGTGACCGTGGCGGTGGAGGACGTGAACGGAGTCGTGCCGTTCCCCCGCGCGTATCTGTCCGGGCGCACGCTCGAGGCGGGTGTGCCGGATGTCCGGCGACTGGAGGTCACGCGACGGAGCGACTCGCCTCAGACCTTCCTGCGAAGCGTGACGGGCTGGACGGATGGGCAGGGCGCCGTGACCTCGGCGTCGGCCGTCGAGGCGCTCGACGATCTGCTGAGCGTCCTGACGACCGAGCGGGCGCCGCAGATCGAGCTCGAGCGCCCCGAGGGCTTGGAGGAGCTCGCGGTCGCCGAACCGCGGGACGCTTCGGGCAAGTCGCTGGGGCGCGTCGGCCTCGCCGTCGTTGAACGCGAGGGCAGGCCTGTCGCGCTGGCGACGCAGGTCGGGGGCGTCATCCGCCTGTACCCGGTCGAGGCGCATGTGCGGCTGCTCAGTTGGTTGCGTCGCGGGCCCTGACGCGATCGACCCATCAACGAATCAGGCCCTCAATGTGGGAGTCTCGATTGCCTCGCGGGCGATATCGCGCCGGTAGGTCATGCCGTCGAATCGGATGCGCGAGCAGGCCTCGTACGCGCGATCGCGGGCCTCGCTGAGCGTTTTGCCGAGGGCGGTGACGCCCAGGACGCGCCCGCCGGCGGTCAGAAATCTTCCCTGCTTGTCGCGCTTGGTCCCCGCGTGATCGACGACGACGTCGGTCATGGCCGAGGCCTCTTCGAGGCCCTCGATCACAACGCCCGTCCGCGGGCTTTCCGGATACCCCTCGCTGGCGAGCACGACGCAGCAGGCCGGGCGGGGATCCCAGGAGACATCGACTTCGTGCAGTCCACCCGACGCCGTCGCGGCGCACAACTCGATGAGGTCGCCCTGGAATCGCGCGAGCAGCGGCTGTGCCTCGGGGTCGCCGAAGCGGACGTTGAACTCCAGCACCTTGGGCCCGGCGTGGGTAAGCATGAGCCCGGCGTAGAGCACGCCGCGATAGGTGATGCCCTCGCGGCGGAGGGCGTCGACCGTCGGCACGAGGATCTCCCGCTCAACGCGATCCATGATCTCGTCGGTGGCGATGGGGGCGGGGCAGTAGGCGCCCATGCCGCCGGTGTTGGGGCCGGTGCCGCCGTCGCCGAGGCGTTTGTGGTCCTGGCACGCGGGGAGCACGAGGATGTTCCGCCCGTCGACTAGCGCGAGCACCGAGACCTCCGGCCCCTTCAGGCGCTGCTCGACGATGACTTTGGCGCCGGCGTCGCCGAACTCGCGGGCGACCATCACCCGCTTGATCGCGTCCACGGCTTCGTCCTTTGTGTCGCAGACGATCACGCCCTTGCCCTTGGCCAGCCCCGCGGCCTTGACGACGACCGGATCCTCGCGCGACTCGGCGTATGCGATCGCCTGCTCGGCGCTGGTAAACGCCCGGGCGTCGGCGGTCGGGATCGACGCCGAACGCATCAGGTCCTTCGCCCATGCCTTGTCGGCCTCGAGCCGAGCCGCGGCCTGGCTCGGCGCGAACACCAGACGCGTCTCACTGGCGAGCTTGTCGGCGAAGCCCTGGGCGATCGGATCCTCCGGGCCCACGACGACCAGGCCGATCCTGTGGCGGTCGCAAAACTGTTCGAGGCGATACAACTCGCGGGGATCGACGGGCACGTCCACGCGCGTGCCGAGTTGGAGCAGACCGGGGTTGTCGCTGGTCACCCAGAGCTTGTTGAGGCGGGGCGAGCGGGCGAGGGCGCGGGCGAGGGCGTGCTCGCGTCCGCCGGAGCCGATGAGCAGGACGTTGAGAGGTTCTGGCATCGAGCGATGGTATGTCGTCGGATGGGGGCGACCTCGCCTGCCGGGACTGCGTCGGCGGTCGATGCGTCGCGGCGACAAACGCGCATCCGGGTGGTCCTGGCGGGCGGTAGAGCGGCTCCGGCCTTGACCAAACGCGAATACAGCGCTACGTTGAGGGCTGATTGCGGGGTAGAGCAGTCTGGTAGCTCGTCGGGCTCATAACCCGGAGGTCGTAGGTTCGAATCCTACCCCCGCTATTGTCCAGTCGGTTGCGAAGGCGACCGGCCCTTGGGTAAACGCTGAGCGCCGCCGAGAGACCTCGGCGGCGTTTGCCATTGCTACGCGACCGTGGGGGCAATTTGGCACGCCGCAAGAGCGACGGCTGGTCTCAGGTGACCGCCGCGCGATAACCCGATTGCTCGCGCG
>JAJDDM010000096.1 GCA_029260315.1 Phycisphaerales bacterium
AGCGCCGGGCGCCCGCCGAGCGGGCTCACGGGCGGATCGGGCACCCGCTCGGCCAGCCAATCCAACTGCTCGTCCGTGAGTGTCAGCATGGTGACTTATTATATTGACAACTCAAGGAATGGTTTAGGGATAGGCCCTAGATTCTTGGAGAGACAGAGATTGTCCCGGACGGACAATCGTAATAATTCCAAGGCCTATCAAGCTGAAGAAGAAAACCCGCAGACCGGATTGCAATGACGTTCGACGGCAAGATGCTCTGCATTGTTTTGAGTTGGCCGCATCGGACGGTACTTGTGTATCTGGCGTTGAAGCACGAAAGGTCGAGAAATTTTTTTTGCAAATGGAGACGTCTCGTTAGAGGTTGGGAGCAAGAGCGGATACAGATATCGAGGAGAATCACAGCTGAAAACTTCAAACCAACACTCAAATCGCGAGCGTCGGACCAATCGCGAACTCATCGCCGATTTCCCGTAGACCGTGATCACAATGTTCTCGGTGAAGCGTTTGCCACTGACGCGGAGTTTCGGAAGTTTATGGGTGAGCAAAAGTAGCAAATTATGCCTAATACACCATTTGTCCTCGTCATCCGCGACGGCTGGGGGCGCAATCCCCATCCCGAGCACGACGCCTTCAACGCGATCAGGCTCGCGGACACCCCCGTCGCCGACGCCCTCGAACGCGAGTGGCCCACGACGCTCATCAAGACCTCCGGCCTCGACGTCGGCCTGCCCGAGGGCACGATGGGCAACTCCGAGGTCGGCCATCAGAACATCGGCGCGGGGCGCATCGTCGATCAGGAGTCCGTTCGCATCACCAAGGCCTGCCGCAGCGGCGAACTGAAGCACAACGAGCCGCTCAACACCGCCATCAGCGCCGCGAAAGACTCCGCAAACGCTGTCCACCTCATGGGCATCTGCTCCGACGCCGGCGTCCACGGCCTGCTCGAGCACCTCTTCGCCCTGCTCGAGCTCATCGAGCACCACCACCACTTCGATCCCAACAAGGTCTTCATTCATCTCTTCACCGATGGGCGCGACACCGGGCCCTTCACCGGCAAGGAATACGCCGAGCAGGTTGAACGATATTGCCGCGAAGTGGTCGGCTCGGGACGCGTCGCCAGCGTCGTCGGGCGCTACTGGGCGATGGACCGCGACAACCGCTGGGAGCGCGTCGAGCGGGCGTATCGACTGCTCACCGAGGGAAACTTCGACCCCAGCGTCGGGCACTTTGCGTCGGCCGCCGACGCGATCCAGAACTACTACGACAACCCCGACCCCGGGCTCCTCGGCGATGAGTTTATTGCGCCACGAACGATCGCCACTTCCGCGAGCAATCCGGGCGATCCCAGCGAGAGCCGGATCAAAGATGGCGACGCCGTCATCTTCTACAACTACCGCGGCGACCGCCCCCGCGAGCTGTGTTCCGCCTTCCTGCTGCCGGAGTTTCAGGACAGTGACGAGATCAAGCCCAGCCCCGACACCGGCACGCGAGGCTTCGATCGCGGCCCCAGGCTCGACCTGCGCTTCGTCCTCATGACCGCGTATTCCGGACGCCTCGCGGAACTCGCGCCGGTCGCCTTCCAAAGGCCGCAAAAAATGTCCGATATCGCGGGCGAATACCTCGCACGCATTGGCCTCACCCAGTTCCGCTGCGCCGAGACCGAAAAGTTCCCGCACGTCACGTTCTTCTTCAACGACTACCGCGATGCGCCCTTCGACGGCGAACGGCGCGAGATCATCCAGAGCCCCAAGGTCGCGACCTACGACCTCCAACCCCAGATGAGCGCCCGCGGCGTGTGCGACGCCGTGCTAAAACGCCTTGCCGCGGACGATTGCGAGTCGTTCCTCGTCGTCAACTTCGCCAACGCCGACATGCTCGGCCACACCGGCAGCCTCGACGCCGCGATCCATGCCTGCCAGACCGTCGACGCCTGCGTCGGCGAGATCGTCGAGGCGACACTCGCCCGCGGCGGCTCGCTGATCATCACCGCCGACCACGGCAACGCCGAGCAGATGTTCGACCCCGCCACCGGCAGCCCGCACACCGCCCACACGACCTACGACGTGCCGCTCATCGTCGTGGGCGAGTCGTTCAGGGGGCGTCCCTTGCGCGACGGCGGACGCCTCGCCGACATCCTCCCCACCGTCCTGGCCATGATGGATCTTGAGAGGCCAGAGGCCATGACCGGCACAAGCCTGCTCGACTGATCTGGACCAAGCCAGGTCAGTCCGGCTCGATCTCTTCCAGATCGTCTGGGTCGTCCTCGAACGGCAGCTCGAGCAGCCCATCGAGGCGACTCTCCAGGCGGGCCAGTCGACTCGCGAACTCCTCGATCCGCGAGAGCAGCACCCGCGTCTGCTCGCTCAACTGCTCGACGTCGCGTTCCAGGAACATCTGCTGCTCCTCGATCTTCGTCTGGTCCGCTCGCTCGCTCATGGCATGGGCACGATACCCTGCCTGCCATGAGCAAGGACCTGAGTATGGCCCAAAGTCGCCGCCTTCGGCTCCTCGATTTCGCGGCCCAACTGGGCTTTGTCGCATTTTCCGCCCACGGGCAGGTGCTCGACTGGTCGGCTCGCGTCGCGAGCTTTCAGCAGCCCGCGGATCCCGACGTAGCCGCCGATTCCGCGCAGCCGGACCTCGACGGAGCGGGCGATCCGGCCCTCGCCGACACCCCGATCGACTTCGGCCTCGCCGGCGGCGCCTGGCTCACCTTCGGCGCGGGCGTCGCTTCCAACCTCGTCGATGCCGAGGACGCCTACGGCTTCGTCCAGTACAGCAAGTTCATCGCAGACGACTTCGAGTGGGCCGTCGAGCTCGGCGGGTGGGCCCTCGACGAGCCGGGCGAATACGACCCCGGCGTCAGCGTCAGCTCCATCTTCCGCTGGCACTTCTACCGCGATGAGACCTGGACAACCTTCGCCGACGCCGGCGTGGGCGTCCTGCTCGCCGGCGACAAGGTCCCCGAGGGCGGCACCAACTTCAACTTCCTCCCCCGCGTCGGCGTCGGCGCAACCTACCGCCTGGGCGAATCCAACGCCCGCCTCATCGGCGGCGTCCGCTGGCACCATATTTCCAACGCCCGCATCCTGGGCAACGACTCCAACCCCGGGCGCGACGGCGCCATGCTCTACTTGGGCGTCTCCATCCCGTTCTGAGCCGAACGGTGCCGTGGCCTGAGGAGGCTCTGCGACGAAGGCCACGTCGGGTGCCGTGGTCTGAGCGAGTCTTCGAGCGAAGGCCACGCGAAAGCGCAGATCGCTCCACAACATCTACGCGTCGCGCAACGCACTCTACACGCTCCCATAACCCTACCCATCCTCCATCGCCGCCTTCATCCGCCCCAGCACGAACGACCACGCGTTGTCAAAGTACGAGTAGGTCTCATCCCACTCCGCACCCTCGCCGAAACCCAAGTGCGTCAGGAGGATGCGCGTCTGCGTCTCGCTCAGAGCCTCGAACTCGACGACCACCCACGTCCGCAGCATCCGCGTCTTCGCCAGGCTCGGCGGGGCGTTCCACGAAAAACTCAGCATCCGATCCGGGATGTAGCTCAGCACCTGGCACCCGTTGCTGCCCAGCACGCCGTCGAACAGCCACTCGTACCGCCCCCCGATCGCCAGCTCAATATTCGCCCTCGCATCAGAGCTGCCCAACCCGTACACACCCTTCCAACCCTCGGCACTCGCCCACGCGCCGAACGTCGCCGAGACGGGCGCATCGATGACGACCTCCTTCTTGAACGATCGCAGTTCCGATCCCTCGCCCACGAACAATGCCGCGTCGATCGGATAGCTCATGGCTTGGCCTCCCACACGCCGCCATCGCGCCTCAATGAGCGCGCCCTCACCCGCCCCATCCCCGCCGTCCATCTCTACGCGCCAGTCAAACCCCGCATCATCAACGTCCATCGTGCGAACGATCGCGACAGGCGAGCCATCCCGTTCGGTCCGCGCAACGACGCGCGTCCCTCCCTCGCCCGGCGTTGCACGGATCTTCGCGCGTTGGACCTCACCCCGATAGGAAAACGTGACCTCCTCGAGACCGTTATCGGTCGGCACCACGAACCCGCGATACCGCTCGTACGGCTCGCCATCGCCGTCCTTGGCGAGTGTGATCGAGTGCAGGAACCCGCCGCGCTCGCCCGCCTCGACATGCAGCAGGGCCCACAACGCCTCGCCGCTCTTCCAACGAGTGCGGACCTCCCACGTCCCGATCAGGTCCTCGACCGGCGCGAGCCGCTGATCCAAACCCTCGCCCTCGAGCCGGGGGATCGCCGACGCGGGCGCGCGGACCCATTCCGCGTCCATGGCAAGCCGCGGCTCGCTCGCCCCCTCGCTCACCCAGACCTTCCAAGAGTACGAGTCGCCGGCGGGCACGCCGATCTCTTCCTTGATCGCCATCTCCCCCATCGACCACTCGGTCCGCAGGTGCTCGGCGCTCTCATCGAGGCGCAGGGCATTCTCGCGCGTCGAGCCGTCGTACACGAACTCGTGGGAAACAAACGCCTCGCGTTCGCGGTCATAGCGCAGCATCGCGTGGTACCGCTGATACCAAGGCCCCCCGCCGTCGCGGACCCAGGTCTTCATCTCGACGAACTGCCCGTCGAGCACGGCCTTGTTGACCGAGACCCCTTCCAGCGTCGGCCCCCCCTGCCACTTCGCGTCGATCCGCCAGACGCCCAAGAACGGCTCAAACGCCCGTAGCCCGCCCTGGAGTTCCTGTCCGCTGGCCCGATGACCCAGCGAGAGCAGAAACCCGCCGATTGCTGCCCAGATCCACTGCCGAGAGCCCATGTGCATGCCTCCAGAGATTCCGCGATCCCCTTGAACGATCATTCAACCGCCACAGCCTACCGGAGTTGAATGATCAGTCAAGCGGGTTGTCAGAGATTCTTGACTGCGTCCAGAACCTCGTCGGCGTGCCCCGGGACCTTGACCTTGTCCCATCGCCTGGCCACCTTGCCATCCGCGCCGATCAGATAGGTCGTCCGCTCGATCCCCATGTACCGCCTGCCGTACATGGACTTCTCGACCCAGACCCCGTACTTCTTCGCGACAACCGGATCTGGCTTGCCGTCCTCGCCCACACGATCGTCGGCGAGCAGCGGATACTCCAGACCCTCCTTGTCCGCGAACTTCTTCTTGCTCTTGGTGCCCAGAATCGAGATCGCGAGCACCACGGCCTTGCTTCGCTTGAACCGCGGCATCAGCTCCTGGAACTGGCACGCCTCATCCGTACACCCGCTGGTCATGTCCTTGGGATAGAAGAACAAGACAACGGGATTGCCCGCATAATCCGAGAGCTTGTGCGTCTTGCCGTCCTGGTCCTGGAGCCTGAACGCGGGTGACTTCTTGCCGACGTCGATGAGCGTCATGGGGTCTCCTGTTGCGGAAAACCCGATGGTACGGCGATCAAACGGCACGCTCGCTCTCAACCCGCCAGCCCAAGCTCAACCGCCCAGCCAGCGCACGAGAAACATCAGCCAGAGCCCCGCGATCACCAGCGACATCGCTGCGAGCAGCAGGATCTGGCGTCCGCTGCGTTCGCGGCTGGGCGCGCGGATCAGGCTCAGGCGGCGTTCGACGTTGTAGCCGATCCCCTCGCCGGTACGGGCCCCGTCCTGCACGATGGCGATGATCAGATTGCTGTCGAAGTCGCGCAGGCCGAGCATCTGGCCCTCGCGCAGCAGGCGTCGGCGTTTCTCGGGGCTCAGCATCGCCTGACGCCCGCCCTCGATCGCCTGCCCGACACGGATAGCCAGCACCCAGCGTGCGTCGCTCGCGGCTAGCCTCGTCGCCGAGCGATTCTCGTGAGCGACCTCGCCCCCGATATTCTCAGGGCCCGCCGCGACAAGCGAACCATCGCCCTGCACGAGGCGAAGTGTCGGCGGCATGGCTTGGTGGCGGCCCATCGCAACGAATGTACCGCCTGTGACGGTCGCGGCAAGCGAGCCGAGCAATCAAACCCGCCAAGCTCGCTCGGGCGCGACCGATAGACTCGCCGGCGGAGGTCTTATGGCAGGCAGTCCGAATAACAAAGGCAAGGGCCTGCGCGTCGTCGCCGAGCTGTCCCATGTGCGGACGCGCCTGGAGATGCGCGAGGTTCACGAGCGTTTGAACACCGCCGCCCGCCGCGGCAAGCTCGCCGGCTACGAGAAAACCGGCCAGAACCGCTTCCTCCTCGACGCCTTCGGCACGCCGTTCGACCTCGACCTCAACGCGCAGGGCCACCGCACCAAGGACATCACCACGATCCGCTTCACGACGCGGATGCGCCGCAAGCTGCCGATCGTCTTTGCGATCGTCCTGCTGCTCACGATCGAGCCCGGGCGCTACTTCACCGACCAGCTCATCCCCGGCTCGTGGGGCTGGATCGACACGATGTACTGGTACTACCCGCTGACGATCCTGCCCCTGCCGTTCCTGTGGCCGAAGCTGCTGCACAAGAGCCGCGAGTCGGGGCGCAAGCACGCCCGGGAGCAGATCGAGAAGGTCGCCAGGCTCTGCGACGGACGGGTCGAGAAGTCCGATTCCTGAGTAAGCCATGCTCCGAGCAACCGCGGCGTGAATGAAAGAAAACCGCCCGCGACAGGTGCCGCAAGCGGTTGAGCCTTGCGAGTTTTGCCGGCCCTAGTCCTTCTTCTCGACGTCCTTGCCCTCAATCACGTCGGTGAGCGACGCCGGGTCGTGCGAGTCGAGATCGAGCTCGCCGCTCTTGAGCCGTGAGATGTACGAGCGGTACGCCCCCATCGCGGTGGCGCCGAAGATCAGCATGATCGGGATGTTCGCCCAGAGCATGACGCCGGTGCCGAGCGCGGTAAAGGCGTCGAGCTGCGCGTCGGTCCTGATAAACCCCGCCGCGGCGACCACGATCATCAGGCAATAGATGATCTTGTACCCGAAGACCGCCTTGTCGCCGAACAGATAGACGATTCCCTGCTCGCCGTAGTAGCTCCACGAGATCATCGTCGAGAGCGCGAACAGCCACGCGGCGATCGTCACAAGCCACTTGCCGAGCC
This sequence comes from Phycisphaerales bacterium, assembly GCA_029260315.1. Taxonomy (GTDB): domain Bacteria; phylum Planctomycetota; class Phycisphaerae; order Phycisphaerales; family UBA1924; genus S146-42. The sequence goes on from JAJDDM010000096.1 coordinate 7,022, forward strand.
CGGGGATCGCCCGATCGAACGCGTGGGCCGTCATTGAAGCCCCGGCGTACTGCCCATACAGCCCCGTCTCGTGCCCCTCGGCGGGCGTCACCGGCACATCGGATTCGATCGAGCCCCATTCGATCAGCAGGGCGTCGCCCTCCCCGGCCTTCACCTCGCCGTCGATCTTGTGCAACGTCAATCCTGTGTCGTTGTTCTTCGCGCCGGCAACAACGACGAACACGTCGTCACCAACACGCCAATCGCTGTTGCCCGCGGTGGTGCGTGCGTCGGCGGTCCGGCTCGGAACCTCCGTGCCAGCCACGGTCCACTTCTTCGCGTCCGTGGCGTCCTGCACGATCTGGAAGTTCGCCGGATAGAACGCCTCGGGCTCGCGGTTATGTGTGCCCGTCGAGAGAATGACCAGGGCCGTGATCGTGCATACCACGATCGTGTCGATGAACGGCTCGAGGCCGGCGACCACGCCCTCGCGGACCGGCTCGTCGGTCTTCGCCGCCGAGTGGGCGATCGGGCTCGAACCCTGGCCCGCCTCCGAACTGAACAACGCCCGCTTCATGCCCCAGAGCAGGGCATACCCCGCGGTGCCGCCCAGGAACGCCCCCTCGGCCTTGCTCGGGCTGAACGCCTCGACCACGATCAGCTTCAACAGCTCGGGGATCTGCCCAACGTTCATCACCAGCACGACCAACGCGGCGGAGAGATATAGGAAGCACATCGCCGGGACGACCCGCCCCGCAAACGCCCCGATCCGCTTGATACCACCGATGATGACCATCGCAACGAGAATCGCCAGCACGATGCCCACGGCGATCGAGGGCACGCCAAAGTACTTCGCGGTCACGTCGGCGACGTTCCATGACTGGAACATGTTGCCGCCGGTGATAGTCGACACGAGAAGGGTTACGACAAACGTCCCGCCGATGATCTTGCCGACCCCGCCGAGGCCCATCTTCTTGAAACCCTTGTCCGCGACGAACATCGGCCCGCCGTGTGGGTTGTCTGGGTCGTCGGTGTTCCGGAAGAGCATCGAGAGGGTGACTTCGGTGGTCTTGATGGCCATGCCGAAGATGCCGACCATCCACATCCAGAAGACCGCGCCCGGCCCGCCCAGGCTCACGGCGAGCGCCACGCCCCCGATGTTGCCCAAGCCGACAGTCGCCGACAGCGCGGCGCTCAGCGCCTGGAAGTGATTGATGGCTCCCGGATCGTTCGGGTCGTCGTACTTGCCCCGGATGACCTGCGTGCCGTGGGTGAGGGCACGGTACTGGCAGAACCCGCTCCAGATGGTGAAGAGGATGCCGACGCCCAGCACGATGTAGAGCACGATGTTGTGCCAGATGACGCCGTTGACGCCCTCGAGGAAGTGCATGAAATCAACCATGGTCAAAGATTCTCCGCTTGTGCGCCCGTTGGCGAGCCGCCGCCCCTGGCGGTATACCCGCTCCCGGCGGGGCGGTTAGCGTATCGCAAAGCCGCTGCTTGTGCCACGCGAGAGGGTGCCGCTGTCGTGTTCGGGGTTTGGTCCATCCCGGAGATCACCCAAGCGATCGCCCGATCGCTCGAGGCCCACGCCCTCGCACTCGATGCCGAGCGTGCCGTGCGAGGGCTTGATGCGCTCAGCGAGGTCGAGTTCCACCCCATCATCGCACGCGGTCTTGAATCCCTGGATCTATCCGTCTGGCGGGAGTGGCCCTACCCGAGCTTCGTCGGGACCGCCCGTCAGCCACTGCCGCGCGACCGCGAGCGGTGCGATCTGGTGCTCGCTCCTGCGGGGATCGAGCCGCCCGCCGACCCGATCGCCCAAGCGGCCTCGCGCCGAGCCGCGGCGGGCTCGCTCTTCGAGGGCCAGCTCCTCGCGGATCTCCACGCAAGCGACGCCCCCGAGCCCGAGGACCTCTTTTGGCTCGAGATCAAGATCGTCGGCCAGCACGTCGTCGTTGACGGCGCGGAACGCGCCAACGCCCAGTACTCCTCCGAACTCGTCCAGGCCGGGCGCGATCTTGAGAAGCTCGCAAGCGACCCGCGCATCGCGCTCGGCGGGCTCGCCCTCATCCATTTCACCGCCGACAAGCGGACCGCCGAGCACGATCAGGGCGAGGTCCTGAACCGCTGGCTCGATCGCGGCTGGCCCGTGCGAAACCCCGAATCCGCCGGCTTTGCCCTCACCGATCGCATTGCCAATCAATGGTGCAGCGTCATGCTCACGCCGGTGCGGCCCTGACCGGTGCCGTGGTCTAAGCGAGTCTTCGAGCGCAGGCCACGCAATCGGAGGCCCTGGCGCGAGCGGGCTTTGCGTCAACTGGCGGAGAACTCGAACAGATGCGGATGACCGAGCGACGTGCCACCAGCCGTGGCTTTGCACGGCTGGTGCTTCTGGGAAAGCGCCATAAAACACCAACCGCTCAAAGCAGCGGTTGGTGGCACGACGCGAGACACGCGCACAAGCATCCCGCCGCAATGCACTTGTGACAAACGACGCGAATGGCTCGCGAGCCTGGGCTCGTTGGATGTATATTCCTCGCGCTCCGTCAGAATCGCGATCCCCCTCCCTACGCGAGCAGAAGCCCTCGCACTCGTTGAGTTCGACGCCGAACAAGCCCAGGCTCGCGCCATGGCCTCTTATAGAAACATCGCGCACTTGCACGTCCGACGTGGCGTTCGTCGCAGAGCCTCCTCACACCACGGCACCAATCTCATCCAATGCCTGAGACAACCCTAATTATCGCCGACGCGATCATCTATTCCCAAGCATCCGCTCGATCGCGTCCGCCGCGGCCCGCCCGGCGCTCAGCCCCTCGAACGGCTCGCACACCGCCGCCAACGCACGCTGCTGCCTCACATACAGAGCCTCATCGAGGAGCAACGCCTCCCCGGCATCGACGATCGCCGTCGAGTCGCCGAAGTGCGGCACGAACTCCGGCACGATCTCGCGCCCCGCGATCAGATTCGGCAACGTCAGGAACTCGGCCTCGATCAGCCATCGCCCAAGCAGCGAGTACATGATCGGATTGGCGCGATAGAAGATGACCATCGGTCGCTGGAGTCGCGCCACCTGAAGCGTCACCGTGCCGCTGGCGACCAGGCAGACCTGGCTCCAGTGGATCGCGGCGTCGGTCTTGTCGGCGACAACTTCGAGCCCCGCGGGCCAGCCCGCGCCGCTGGAAGCGTGATCGCGCAGCCACGCCGCGGCCCGCTCATCCGCCGCCGCCATCAATCCCACAAGCCCCTCGTGCTGCTCGCGCAACCGCTCGAAGGCCTCGATCAGCAGCGGCGCGTTCTGGCTCAGCTCCCCCGGCCTCGACCCCGGCAGCAGGCACACCCGCGGCTCGCCCTGCGCGAACTCCGACGCCGTCGCCGCCAGCGCGTCCAGATCCCGCGGCGTATCAAACAGCGGATGCCCGATAAACTCCGCGGCCACATCGCGCTTCTTGAACCACTCTTCCTCAAAGGGCAACAAGCAGAGCACCAGGCTCGTATCGCGGCGGAGCTTGCGGATCCGCCAGCTCCCCCACGCCCAGAGCTGCGGCGCGACCAGATGCACGACGGTCGTCCCCTGGGCCTTGAGCGCCTTGCAGATCGGGAAGTTTGCCGCGGGCGAATCCACCGGGACATGCAGGGCCGGACGATGCTCGCGGGCCCAGGCCTCGATCCGCTTATTCATCTTCTTGTGCTCGCGGATCTTCTTGAGCCCGGGCATGCCGATGAGCGCATCGTCGCCGGTCGATTCGACGATGGTTGCTCCCGCGTCGCGCATCCGCGGACCGCCCCAGGCGTGGATGGCCATCTCCGGGTGGCGTCGGCGGAGTTCGCGGATGACCACGCTGGCGTGCAGATCGCCGCTGGGCTCGAACGCCGTGAACAACACCCCCCGCCGATCTTCCGCGTCGCGTCCCTGCACGGGCGAGTCAAGCCGCACGCCGGGGCGATGTCAACGCGACCGGCGACCAGCGAGGGCTAAAACCCCGCCGACCCGATCCACGCCGAGGCCTTCTGATCCAGCGCCGACGCGATCGCCAGCATGGACTCCAGGCTGGGCAGGTGGGCGGCCCGCTCGATCGAGCTGAGCTGGCTCACGCTCACGCCCGAGGCTTCCGAGAGTTCTTTGAGCGTCCAGCCGCGCTCGGTCCGCGCCAGCCGGATCAGCCGACCCAGCTCCATCCGCAGGCGATCCTGCGGGCGGGCCCCGAGGCCGAAGCGCTCCGCCGCCTGTCGCAGCGTCGCCCGCAGTTCCTCCAGCGAAAACGGCTTGGCAAGGTAATCGAATGTGTCCTGCTTGAAGGTCTGGCGCATCGAGTCCAGCGAGGGGTAGCCGGTGATCACCACGACGACGAGCTTCTCCCAGCGCTCGCGGACGGCCGCCAGCACGTCCTCCCCGCCGACTCGCCCCATCTTCATGTCCAGCAGCAGGATGTCGGGGAGCTGCTCCTCGAACCGCTTGTAGACGCGCTCGGGCTTGGCGAACACCTCGACCTCGTGCCCGTCCGCCGCCAGCGTCGTCTCGATGAACTCCAGGAAGTCCGCGTCGTCGTCGAGCACCGCGATCCGCATCGGCGGCACGGTCCCAGGGTCGACGCTCGGTGTATCGCCATCGGGAGTGCTCAAGGCTACCCTTCCTTGGTCTCGTGGAGCCCCTGGCCGGCGAGACCGTGCTCGCCCGAGGCCTCGCCATTGGTCGGCTCGGCGACCCGCGGCATCAGCACCTCGAAGATAGCCCCAACTCCCTCCGGACGGTTGCGGGCCAGCAAAACCCCTCCATGCTCTCTCACAATCCCCTCGGCGACCGCCAGCCCCAGGCCGGTCCCCCGCGCGTCCAGGCGCGTACTCACAAACGGGTCGAATAGTGTCGGCAGCACTTCGGGGTCGATCCCGGGCCCGTTGTCGAAGATCCCGATCGAGACCCAGGTCTCCTCCTCGCGGACCTGCTCCTCGCCGCGGATGACGATCTCGCCGGCTCGCTCGGGATCGCCCCGCTCGCTGATGGCGTCTACCGCGTTGCGGACGAGATTGACCAGCACCTGGACCATCCGGTCGGCGTCACATTCCAGCGTGAGCTCCTCGGAAACCTCGTGCACGATCCGGATATTGCGGGCGTCGCGATCTAGCCGGACCAGCGTGATCGCCTCCTGGGCGATCTCTAGCACGCGGGTGGCGCGGGTCGAGGGCGGGCGGACGCGCGCGAAATCCAGCAGCCCCTCGCTGAGTCCTTCCAGCCGCAGCACGACCCGCCGCAGCAGCGCCGCCTGGTCCTCGGGAAGGCCCTCGGCGGGGGCGCTCGCGAGCCTCTCGGCGAGCCCCTTGAGGACGGTCAGAGGCGTGTTCATTTCGTGGGCGAGGCCCGCGGACATGATCGCCAAGCTCCGCAAACGGTCGGTGTCCTGGAGGTTCTCTCGAGCCCGCTCAATGAGCTGGTTCTTGCGAGCAAGATCCGCGGCGACGAACTCCAAACGCTCAAGCGTCTGGGCCAGCTCGTGCTCATGGCGGCGCAGCTTGGCGATTGTCGCGTTGCGAGACCGCATGATCTCGCCCAGCTCGTCGGCGGGGATCGAGGACTCGGGGATCAACTCGCCCAGGGCGTCGCCCTCCTGGACCGCCGCGTCGGCTCTGAGAATCCGCCGGATAGGGGCGTAGACATGGCGTGGCAGGACCAGCACCTCCAGCGAGAGCGCGACCAGGCCGTAGACGCCCAGCAGCGCCAGGACGAGCACCGCGTACAGCCGCCCCACCGCCTGGCGCGCATCGGCACTGCGCACCGTCGCCTGCACCAGTTGCCCATCCCGAAAGGCGGCGACCGCGGTGCCTTCGTCGTTGTGCGCCACGAGCGTGTCCTCCGGCGCGTTCGCGTAGATCTTCTCCAGCTGCGAGGCCGTCAACCCCAGGCTCTCGGCATCGCCCCGCTCGACACGCGTCTCGGGGCTCGACAGGCGGGGCGCATCGGCACCTGACGCCGTGTCGGAGAGCGCCTGGCGGGCAATATCCAACTCGGCCCGCAGCACGATCTGGCGCACCATGGGGCGCAACCCGATCACCAGCACGACCGCGAGCGAGAGGCTGAAGATCGTGTGCAGGAAAATCAGCTTCTTGCGGACCCGCATCCCCGCCAGGAGCCCTCGGCTGCGATCGGCGGCTCGGGTCGTGCGGTCGGCGTCGCCGGGGGACGGCAGGGTCTGGCTTTGCGAGCTTTGGGAGGCGTCGAACACGGGGACTCTAGACTCATCCGATGAGCCCGAGCCCCACGCGACCGCCCGTCCGATCCGCCAGCGGGCGAGCCCGCGCGCTGGAGCGGCTCGCTCAGGTCTTCGAGCAGTTTCCCGCCTTGCACCCTTGCGAAGAAGACGAGGCGGGGTTGGACCATCGCGAGGCCGCGCTGGCCCACGCCATCGTGGACCACGCCATCAGACGATGGCTGACCCTGCGCCACCTGCTCCAGGGCTCGCTCCGCCAGCCGTTCGACGGGCTGGAGCCGATGGTTGGAGCTGCCTTGGTCGGCGGAGCGACCCAGATCTTCCTGCTCGATCGCGTGCCGGCGAGGGCCGCGATCAATGAGAGCGTTGGATGGGTCAAAGCGAGGCGGGGCAAGGGGGCCGGGGGGCTGGTCAACGCCGTGCTCCGCAGGATGAGCGAACTGGCGAGCGAGGAGTTTCTGGAGTCGGTCGATCCGCTGGACCCGCCGAGGGATGCCCTGTGTCTGAGCGACGGCAGGGCGCGAAAGTTGACCCGCGAGGCATTCGGTGCCAAGCCCTGGGCCCGCCTGTCGCAGCAGCACAGCGTGCCGATGGGCTTGATCGAGCGATGGCGGAAGTCGATGGGCGATGAACGGGCGCGCGAGCAGATCGCGCACGTCGCCAGCCGAGCCCCGATCGTGCTCAATCTGGAGCACGCCCGCGAGGGGTTCACCCACGAGGCGCTCGAGGAGCACGCCCACGAGCACCACGCCGTGTTCGCCGGCGGCGCGAACGCACTCCGCCAGGCCCTGGATGGACGCAAGGACGTGTGGGCCCAGGACGCGGCGTCGGCAGAGCCCGTGCGCCTCGCGAACGATCTCCTTCCCTCGTGCGTGCTCGACCTCTGTGCCGGCAGGGGCACCAAGTCACGCCAGATGGCGCTGACCTGGCCCCAGGCACGCATCGTCGCGACGGACCGGAACGCCGCCCGCTTCGAGGAGCTTTCGCGCGTGGCCGGCGGCTATCCCAACATCAAGCCCGAGCCGTTCGAGAGCATCGGCGGGACGTTCGACGTGGTCCTGCTGGACGTGCCGTGCACGAATACCGGCGTGCTCGCCCGCCGACGCGAGGCCCGGTACCGGTTTTCCGACGAGGGCCTGGGCGAACTGGTCGCGATCCAGCGCCAGATCCTCCGCAGAGGGTGGGATCTCATCCCCCCCGGCGGGCACCTGCTGTATGCGACATGCAGCAACGAGCCCGAGGAGGGGGAGGAGCAGACAGCCTGGGCGGTCTCGGCACTCGGGGCGGTCCTAGTCCGCAAGCGGCGATGTTGGCCCAACGGGCTCGCCAATGACCCTGCGGGCGCCTATCGCGATGGCTCCTATGCGGCACTGCTCCAGCGGGCGTGAAAGACCCACCGAGGCTCGGTGCGGGGCTACACTCCCTGCCCATCCCGCCTTTGCGGGCAGCACGAGGGACTTGCATGAATCTCCTGGACATTCTCACGCCCGAGTGCATTCGCGCGCCGCTGCGCAGCGTGGACAAAAAGGGGGTCATCGACGAGCTGGTCGATCTGCTCAGCGAGCAGTCCCGGGTGCCCGATGCCGAGGTGCTCAAGGAGGCCGTCTGGGCCCGCGAGCAGACCCGCACGACGGGGATCGGGCAGGGGCTGGCGATCCCGCACGGCAAAGCGCCGGGGATGAAAGAGCTTGCGATGGCGATCGGCAAGCCCGCCGAGCCGCTGGACTTCGAGTCGATCGACGGCGAGCCGGTGAAGCTGGTGGTGCTGCTGGCGAGCCCGCCGGATCGGACCAGCGACCACATCCACGCCCTGGCGCGTGTCAGCCGCCTGATCTCGATGGAGTCGTTCCGTAACAAGATCTACGAAGCGACGACCAGCGAGGAGATTTATGAGCTGCTGGCCGGCCAGGAAAAGGGCGGATGAGTTCGTTCCGGGCCGACGTGAGCGAAGACTCCACACATCCGGATGCCGGACTCTCGCCCGAGGCGATCGCGCCATTGGCGTTGATAGAGTCGGCGCTCGCGGCGGTGCTCGATGAACGCACGTTCGAGGGCGATCTGGGCCATGCGATCCGGCACGCGCTGCTGGGCGGAGGCAAGCGAGTCCGACCGCTGTTGTGCTGGCACGCATGCGTCGCGGCGGGCGGGACCGGCGAAGAGTCGCTTCCGGCTTGCGTTGCGGTTGAGATGGTGCATGCGTTCAGTCTCGTCCACGATGATTTGCCGGCGTTGGATAACGACGATCTGCGGCGCGGCAAGCCCACTGTCCACGTCGCCTTCGGCGAGGCGAGCGCCATTCTCGCCGGCGATGCGCTGCTCAGCCTCTCGCACGAGATCCTCAGCGAGAGCTCGCTGCCAAGCGAGCGCCGGGCGGCGTGCGCGGGCGTGCTCGCCCGCGCGACACGCGCGATGATCAACGGCCAGATGCTGGATATGCAGGGAGGCGACACTCCGCCGGCGATCGAGGACGTTCGGCGAGTGCATGAGGATAAAACCGGGGCGTTTATCAGTGCCGCGTGCGAGATGGGCGCCGTCTGCGCCGGAGCCTCGTCCGAGACGGTCGGAACCTTGCGCGCGTTCGGCCTGGTGCTGGGCCTGCTCTTTCAGGCGACCGATGATCTGATCGACGTCGAGCAGTCGAGCGAACACGCCGGCAAACGCACGGGTAAGGACCGCGGCGCGAGGAAGTGGACCCTGCCGAGGGTGCTGGGCGTCGATGGAGCGAGGGCCGAGGTGTGGCGTCTGGCGGGGGAGTGCTCGGCGGCGCTGGCGGTGATGGACGAGCGGGCGGAGGTGCTGCGAGAGTTTTCGGCGGTGATCGCCCGGCGGACCCGATAACGCCTCAGTCGCGCCGATGACACGCCGGAGGGGGTTCTCCCAAGAGGATCTCGATGACAAGCCGCGATCGCCCGCCCGGAGACTGGGCGATTGGGATTCGTTCGTTCTCTCTCATAGAGTTCCATGTATGGCCATGCTTCCAGAGATTCACTCCCCCGCGGACCTGCGAAAGCTGCCCGTGGAAGCCCTGCCCGAGGTCGCGTCGGATATCCGGCGGGCGATCATCGAGCAGGTCTCCCGCTCGGGGGGACACCTTGCGCCGAATCTGGGCGTGGTCGAGCTGACGATCGCGCTGCACTATGTCTTCGATTTCTCGCACGATCGCCTGCTGTTCGACGTCGGGCATCAGTGCTATCCCCACAAGCTGCTGACCGGGCGTCAGGGGCTTCTGGCCCAGTTGCGGACACGAGAGGGGATGAGCGGGTTTCCCGCGCCGAGTGAGTCCGACTACGACCTGTTCAGCGTCGGGCACGCGGGGACGGCGATCTCGACTGGCGTGGGCATGGCCCGGGCCGACACGCTCAGCGGCGAGGCCTTTGATACGAAGCAGAATCCGGATGGGCGACGCGTCGTGGCGCTGATCGGCGACGCGTCGATCGCCAACGGCGTCGCGATGGAGGGCCTGAACAACGCCGGGACGCTCAAGCGGCAGATGCTCGTCGTGCTGAACGACAACGGGATGAGCATCTCCAAGCCGCAGGGCGCGCTGGCGCAGTACTTCGACCGCCTGCGGATGAGCCACCTGTACGGCGACTTCAAGAAGAGCGCCCGCAAGATCCTTCGCCACATGCCCGGCGGCGGGCTGGTCGAGGAGGCGTACCACAAGTTCGGCGAGGCGACCAAGGCGATGGTCGCGGAAAACTCGTGGTTCGAGCACTTCGGGCTCGTGACCGTCGGCCCGATCGACGGGCACAACATCCCGTCGTTGATCGAGTTCCTGGGTGAGGCCCGCGAGTTTGACCGCCCGATGGTGCTGCACGTCAAGACGATCAAGGGCAAGGGCTTGGAGTTTGCCGAGGCCGACGCGACGAGGTTCCACTCGCCCGCGGCGTTCAGCTACGAGCGTGAGGGCGTTGCGATCGGGGGCAAGGACGCGAAGACCGCGTGCCGAGTCGAGGTCAGGAACGCGGGGCGGAGCTTTACGGCCGCGTTCGGCGACGCCCTGGTCGAGTTGATGGATCGCGACGAGAAGGTCGTGACTTGCACGGCGGCGATGCCGGACGGGACGGGCGTGGTCAAGGCCTTGGAACGCTTCGGCGATCGGGCGTGGGACGCGGGGATCTGCGAGAGCCACGCGATGGACATGATGGCGGGCCTGGCCCACGGCGGGTTCAAGCCCTACTTCGCGGTGTATTCGACGTTCTTCCAGCGGGCGTTCGACCAGGCGTTCCAGGAGGTCGCGTTGCAGGGGCTCGGCGTTCGCCTATGCCTCGATCGCGCGGGGCTGGTCGGGGGCGACGGCGCCGTCCACCAGGGGTTCTGCGACGTGGCGCTGCTGCGGACGCTGCCCAGGGCGGTTGCCATGGCGGCGATCGACGAGGTTTCGCTCTGCGCGGCGCTGGAGTTCATGCGGGGGCTCGATGATCGGATCTCGGCGGTGCGTTATCCGCGCGACAGCGTGGACCTGCGGTTCGCCGAGGATCTGTGCCCCGCGTTCGAGCTGGGCAAGGCGCGATTTCTGTCCGAGGGTGTTGACCAGCGCGAGATTGATGTTGCGGTCCTCGGTTTCGGTCCCTGCGCGCTCGCGGCGCTCGACGCGTCCGCGACACTCGGATCCGACGCCCGCGTGGGAGTCTGGGACGCGCGATTCGCCAAGCCCGTGGACGAAGAGCTGATCGCGCGGCTGGTCTCGCGGGGCGTCCCGATCGTGACGGTCGAGGAGCACGCTCCGGCGGGCGGGTTCGGCGACGCCGTGATCGACGCGGTGCATCGCGCACACGACGGCGCGTTCTCGATCACCAAGCTGGCGATGCCCGACGACTGGGTGCATCAAGACTCTCGCTCGCGCCAGCTCCGCGAGGCGGGGCTCGACAGCGAGGGGATCTCCCGTGCCATCCGCGGCGTGCTGGCGCCCGACCCGCTGGCAGCGCGTCGGGCGGGCGAGGACTGATGGAGCGCACGATGGGCCGCACGATCGCGCTGTTTGTCAACCGACACAAGCCCGATGCGTGTGCCGCCGAGGGACAGGTTGCCAGCCTGATCGAGGCGCACGGCACGCTCGCGTTCAGCGACGACGTGAGCAACGCCGACCGATTGCGCGCCGCGGGCGAGATCGATCTGGTCGTATCGCTGGGCGGCGACGGGACGATTCTGTCGCTGGTCGATGCGGCGTCGCCGCTCGGGCTGCCGCTGCTTGGGGTCAATCTCGGCAAGCTCGGATTCCTCGCCGAGTATGACCTCGATGGGTTGAGCTCGCACGGCGAACGCCTTTTCGGCGCCGGCGAGTTGGAGATCCGCGAGTTGGACCGCTTGCAGGCTCAGGTCTTCGGGCGCGACGAAGATCAGGCGCGATTCGTGGGCGAGGCGCTCAATGACGTCGTGATGACCGCGGGCCCGCCCTATCGCATGATCTCGATCGGGCTGCGGGTCGATGGCGAGAACGGGCCGGAGGTCTCCGGCGACGGGATGATCGTCTCGACGCCGACGGGCAGCACGGCGTACACGCTGTCGGCGGGCGGGCCGATCCTGACCCCGGGCGTGCGGGGCATGGTCATCACGCCGATCGCGGCCCACAGCCTGAGCTTCCGCCCGATCGTGGTGGACGCGAGCAGCACGGTCGAGATGCGTCTGGATCGGGTGAACGCCGAGGACGGGCACGGGACGACGCTGCTGCTGGACGGTCGCCCGGAGGCCCGCCTGGAAGAGGGCGAGCGGGTGGTGATCGGGCGGGGCGGATCGGCCCGGTTTGTGACCAACCCGTCGCGGAGCTACTGGGAGACGCTGGTCGGCAAGCTGCGCTGGGCCCAGGCGCCGGTATTTCGTTCCGTCGGCGGGGCATAAGTGCGATCGCTCGTGAGTTGACATCATCGGCGAGTGGCGGCGGGCGGAAAGGAAAGCCTCCGATGGTGACGGCGATCGAACCAAAGACGCAGGAGCAGACGGCTTCGCTGCAATGCATGGAGGTCTGGGGCGGCAACGAGGCGGTGGACGACGCGATCTCGGTGCCGGGCATCGACGCGATCGTGCACTCGCGCCCCCACGCGGGCAGTGGGCGGGGAGGCGACATTTATTATGTCTCGGTCTGCGGGGCGGGCGAGATCAGCCGCTTCTTGGTCGCCGACGTTTCGGGGCACGGCGAGAGCGTGGGCGATCTGGCGAGCAAGCTCCGCCGGCTCATGCGTAAGTACATCGGCAGCGCGAATCCGTCCCGCTTGGCGATGCGACTCAACAATGAGTTTGGAGAGCTCTCGCAGGACGGTAAGTTCGCAACGGCGCTGGTGATGACGTACTTCGCGCCGAGCGATTATCTGATCGTCACCAACGCCGGCCATCCGAGGCCGCTTTGGTATCAGGTGTCGAGCGGGACCTGGAGCGTGATCCACGCGGGCGACGAGCGGATCGCGGCGTCCGGCAGCGAGAGCGTGGGCGTGCGGAACCTGCCGCTGGGGATCATCGGGGGCACGGAGTATGAGCAGCTCGCGGTGCCGCTGCGCGAGGGCGATATCGTGGTGGCGTATACCGACTCGCTCGTAGAAGCATCCAACGACACGGGCGATCAGTTGGGAGAACAAGGCCTGCTGCGGCTCGTGCGCGGGCTCGGGACGCCCGACGCGGAGACCATCGGGCATCGGGTCGAGCAGGCGGTCGCCGGGTATCGCGAGGCCGGCGAGGCGGATGACGACCTGACGGTGCTCGTGCTCTCGCACAACGCGGCGTCGCCGGAGAAGCAGGGGCTCGCGGAGAAAATCCGGGTGCTTGGTCGGATGGTGGGCCTTGGGTAGGGTCGTCGGAGAGTGAACGATCGAAATATGGCGAGCGCACGATTGAGGGAATCACCCGAGCCAATCGTCCTCGAGCGTGACGCCCGGCGGCAGCGCCGCCGCGTCGGACCGCTCGATGAGCCCGGCGACCGGGTACGCGCAGTAATCGAGGCTGAACGACCCGGCGGGGCGGTGGTTGCCGCTGTGTCCGAGGCCGCCGAAGGGCAGCTTGCTGCTGGCGCCGGCGGTGCCGGTGTTCACGTTGACGCACCCGGCCCGGGCCTCGTGGAAGAACCGCGCGATGGCGGCCTCGTCCTGGGTGAAGATACTGGCGGCCAGGCCGAAGCGGGTCGCGTTGGCCTGGGAAATCGCGTCGTCGAGATTCGAGACTCGGCTGACGCGTAAGAGCGGACCGAAGACCTCGATATCGCAGCCGGCGTCGCCAGACTCGATCGCCTCGGCGCTGTCATCGAAGCGATCGACCTCGACGACGCTCGGCGTGATGTAGAACCCACCGTGCTCGTCCTCGATCGCGCGTCCCTGAAGCAGGACCCGCCCGCCGGCGTTGGTGAAGACGTGCTGCGAGGCGAGGACGGCGTCGCGAGCCTCGCCGGAGATGATCGGGCCGATGAACACGGGATGGTCCGCCTTGGGCGGGCCGATGACGACGTTGCTCGCGGCCTTGAGGATCGCGGGAAGCAGCTTGTCTGCGATCGCCTCGTGCAGGACGAGCCGTCGGGTGCAGGTGCAGCGCTGGCCGGTGGTCACGAACGCGGCACGGACCGCCTCGATGACCGCCTGGCGCGGGTCGGCGTCGGGCAGGACGACCATCGGGTTGTTGCCGCCCATTTCCAGGGCGACGATGCGCCCCGGATGGTCGAGGTTCCCCTCGAGGATCCTGCGCCCGACGGGCCAGGAGCCGGTGAAGAGGATGCCGTCGATGTCGGCGTGGGTCGTGAGCTTCTGTGCGACGCTTGCCGCGCCATGGACGAGATTGACCACGCCGGCAGGCGCTCCGGCATCGCGCAGCGCCTGGTCATAGAACGAGGCGATGAGCTGTCCGACCGCCGGGGCCTTGTCGCTGGGCTTGAGCACGACGGTGTTGCCCATCGCAAGGGCCGGGACGATGTGGCCGTTGGCGAGGTGGGCGGGGAAGTTGTATGGTCCGATGACCGCCATGACGCCGTGCGGGCGGAACCAGCAGCGTCCCTGGCGGGTGTCGCCGGCGTCGAAGGAGAAGCCGCCGACGCGCGAGAGCCCGGCGTTGGGCGAGTCGTCGAGGGTGATATCGACCTTCGCCGCCAACGCCCCGGCCTCGCCCTTGGAATCCCAGAGGGCCTTGCCGGTCTCGTCGGCGATGAGGCTCGCCATCTCGTCTGCGCGGTCCTTGCAGATCTGCTCGAATCGCCGGAGGACCGCGGCCCGCTGCTCGAAGGGCGTCGCGCTCCACGCCGGCAGCGCGGCGCGGGCAGCGCCGACGGCCTCGTCCACATCGCCCACGCGCGGCGTGCCCGACCAGAGCGGGGCCTCGCGCGGGCGGGCGGGGTTGATCGACTGGATCTCGTCGCCCGGGATGGGACGCCACGCGCCGGCGATGAGGTTGGCGGGCTCTTGCATGGTCACGACTTGGCCTTTGATGTCTTTGGCTTCTTCTTCGTGCGCGCGGGTGTGCGTTCGCGGCGCGGCGCGGGCGACTCGTCCGGGGCAGCGCCATCGACGGGGGTCACGCCGACGCGCATCGCGGGCTCTGCCTTGAGGCCCTCGATCGTTGCGTCGGGCAGAAGCAGCCCGCCGGCGTCGTTGACGGCGAACTTGCTCTGGAGAGCCCGGAACTCGCCGTCGGTGTTGAGCGTGCTGACGATGGCGGGGCGTTTGCAGCGGCTCGCCGCGGCGCGCCCGGCGAGGTCCATCCAGCGCGTGTCGCGCACAAGCGGGATCTCGTCGGTCACGGCTTCGAGGTGCGGCCCGCCGTCGAACGGGTCGACGAAGTCCTGGTACGCGAAGCCGAGTTTTTCCAGCATCTTGCGGGCCGGGACGGTCTCGGGGTTGACCTGCCCGATGCCGGCGCGGGCCGTCGCGGGCAGCAGCGAGAGGTAGATGTCCTCCTTCGGTAGCAGGCTCGTGATGAACTCGCGCGAGTATTGGCAGAAGCGATCGGCCTCGTCGTAGCTGAGCGGGATGAACCGCCTGCCGACGGCTTCCCAGAAGAGGTTCTGCCCGTCGGGCGTGATCGGGGCCATCATCTCCGCAAGCACGCGGTCGGCGAAAACCTTGCGGTGCAGGGCGATGAAGTGGAAACGCACAGTACTCAGAAAGAGTCCCAGCTTGGCCTTGTGGCGGCGGAGCGAGGGCTGGAGGATGAGCCCGCCGATCTCGGTGGGCGATGTCGTGTCCTCGTGATAGCGGGCGACGATCTGGGTCGTGCCGGTCTGGAGGCTTGAAGAAAAATACTCGCGGCGTTCGAGCTTGAAGGCGATGTTCGGGTTGTCCTTGCCGCCCATCTCTGCCAGGAGCTGGCTCGTGCCGAGGCAGTTGCCGGTCTCGGTGTCCTCGAGGACGAACATGAACAGATCGACGCCTGCCGCGGCGGCGGCGAGGCCCATGCCCGAGGACGACTGCACCCCGATCTCGCGCTTCCTGTTCGTTGCGGTGCGGATGAAGCAGTTGCGGCTGTGGACGATCTTCTGGGTGATGATGTCCTTGTCCGGCGGCAGATTGATGAAATGGACCATCCGACCCAGCTTGAGCAGGGTCGAGGCGTCGTCCAGCATGGCTCGGCGGATCAAGAACATGTCGCGGTCCGTGCGGTGCTGCCTTCCTGCCCGACCGGCTGGAAGCCGGTGCTACCTGAATACCGGCTGGAACCCGGTGCTACCCATTCACCGGCTGAACGCCGGTGTTACGCGCTCGCCTTGGCGAACGCTCGCTCCACGACCTCGAAGACGCGCGGCCAATCTTCGTCGCGCATCACGCCGAGGGGCGGGAGCATCCGCATGTGGTACGGGCCGTGCCCGCAATAGAACAGGATCACGCCCTCGTCGTAGCAGGCCTTGCACGCCTTGATGGTCGTGGCCTTGTCGCCGGAGAACGGGGTCATGCGCATCATGCCGCCGTCGCCGCCGACGATGTCGCGGGCGTTGGTCGCGCCGCGGATCTCGGGGATCGGCGGGAACCACTCGGGGTGCTTGGCCGCGAGGCTGCGCACCTGCTCGGCGAAGAGCTTGTGGTGGCGGGCGTGCAGGCCGTCGGCACCGTAGCGACCGGGCTCGTCCAGGCGTTCGAGGATTCTCCGTCCGACGCGGAAGCTGACGGTCTCGCCCGAGAACGTGCCGCTGAGCAGGCCGGGCGAGGGGTTGTACTTCTCGGTAAAGAGCGTGGCGCTGGCCTGGGTCATCTTGGCGACGGTGAGCACGTCGATGAACTCGCCGAGCTCGAGGCGCTCGTAAGCGAACATCGAGGTGGTCCTGCCGAAGGTCTGGATCTCGTCGTCCCAGACCGCGATGCCGTTGGCCTTGCAGCACTCCATGAGGGCCTTGTGGTATTCGCGCGGCGCGAGGTTGAACCCGCCCTCGCCCTGGATCAGCTCGAAGCAGAACACCGCGTGCTGGCTCGGGTAGCGTTCGATGAGTTGTTCGAGATGCATGACCGCCATGTCGATGAACTGGGTCTGCCCCATGCGCTCGGCGGCGACTTCATCGTAGAACGGCATGTAATCAACGCCGACGGTCAGCGGGACGCCCTGGCGATACGCGGCCTCGTCGCCGAGTTGCGCCATCGCGGTGGTGCGGCCCATGAAGCAGTCCTTGAAGACGATGACTCGGCTGGCCGGGCGGTGCTTCTGGTAGCAGATCTTCAGGGCGTTCTCGTTCGCGAGCGCCCCGCCGGTGGTGAGGAAGCAGTGCTTGAGCGAGCTGTTGCGCCCGGCGAGCTCGAGCAGCTTGTCGGCGAAGCGGTACGCGTCGTCGTTGGATTGCAGGTTGCCCTGCTTGACTACGTCGTCGAGGCCGCCGATGAGCGATTCTTCGATCAGCTCCGGGTCGGAGTGCCCGAAGAAGTTGACGCCGATGCCGCCGATCATGTCCCACTTGACCGATCCGTCGGCGAGCTCGACCAGCGCGCCGTTGCCGAGCCCCGAGCCGATGTAGGGGTAGTACAGGCCCCGCCCGCGGATATCGCCCACGCGAGCCATGAAGGCGTTGTAGCCCTCGCTGAGCCCCTCGCGCGGCCCGCGGATTTCGGTGATCTCGGCCGAGGCGGTGCGGACCTCGCCGACGATCGACTCGATGGCCTGGCGAACAGTGGCGTTGTCTCGCAGTGCTGCGCCGAGTGTTTGGGCTGTCTGGGTCGCGGGTGTCATGGATCCTCCGTGCATCTGGAATCGTAGGGCCGAGTTGGAACGCCCCCTCGGTCGTTACCCCTCCCACTGCTCGCTGAGACGGGCGATCAGCAGGGCGAGGAGCTGGCATCGCTCGACGAGGCTCGTGAGGTCGATCCATTCCTCGGGCGTGTGCAGGCCCCCGCCGCGGACGCCGAGGGTGTCGATGGTCGTGAGCCCCGCGTCCTGGAGGACGTTGCCGTCGCAGACCCCGCCGGTGCTGGCGAATGGCAGCTTCTGGCCCAGATCTTCTGCCGCGCCGCGGGCCGCGAGCGCCAGACGCTCGGTCGCGGGCATCAGCAGCTTGGCCGGGCGATTGAACGAGCGGCGCACGATCGTGCGCGGCATGGCGTTCTCGGGCGTTTGCAGAGCATCGAGCATCCGGGCGATCTCATCGGCCGCGTCGGGGGTGGGAAACCGCACATTGCCCCAGGCTCGTGCCCGATCGGGCACGGCGTTGGTCGCGCCGCCGCCCTGGAGCGGTCCGATACTCAGGATGCGACCCTCGGCGGGCGCGGCGATCTCGGCGGCTCTGAGAATCTCGGCGGCCAAGGCGTTCACGGCGGAGACGCCCTTTTCGAACTCCCGCCCGACATGGGCCGAGCGTCCCAGGGTCTCGATCATGAACTGGCCCGAGCCCATGCGCTCGATCGCGAGCGAGCCGTCGGCGAGGGCCGGTTCAAGGGCCAGGCCTACATCGTGCGTTTTTGCCTCGGCACGCAGGGCTCGTTCGGAGTGGTAGGTGCCGGTCTCCTCGTGGGCGTTCATGGTAAACGTCCAGGCGCAGTCGATGCCGGCTTCTTCCAGGGCTTCGAGGGCGGCGACGGCGATGACCAGGCCGCCCTTCATGTCGACGCAGCCGGGGCCGGTGGCGGTCTTGGCGTCGGGCGCGATCGTGAGTTGGTTGAACGGGCTCTTGGGATCGTGGACCGTGTCGAGGTGCCCGGCGATGAGGATCTTCTTGCCGGGTCGGTCGGTGCGTCGGCAGACGCCGGTGGGCGGGATCGGACCGTCGGCGTTTTCCACGCCGAAGAGCCAGTCGGGCTTGGGGTCGCCGGGGATCTCGTCGTATCGAGCGCCGAGGGTCGTCAGTCGTTCGCGGAAACGCTCGCGGGTCTCGGTGATCGTGTCGGTCGAGCCGGGGCCGGTGGGCGTGTCGACGTGCAGGCGGAGGTCTTCGAGGAGGGCGTCGTGGCGCTCGGCGATCAGCGCGCACAGGCGTTGCGCTTGCTTAGAGAGGGGCATGGGCAATCATATGGCCCGCCTGATCCCCGACCGCAGGTGCCAATGGTGCGCGCGGACAGGCGGGCGGCTCCGGAGAGTCGCCCGCCCGGGAAGAGCCCTTCGCGAGGGGCACGAGCCCGATTCAGCACCCGGCCGCGAACAGGTCCAGATAGGCGAAAAAGTCGTCCGCGTCTGTATCACCGTCGCCGTCGAGGTCCGCCGCGGGATCGCCCGCTGCGAAGATGTCGAGATATGCGAAGAAGTCGTCTGCATCAACGTCTTCGTCGCCATCGAGATCCGCCGGGCAACCGCCATCGCCGGCAGCGAACAGCCACCGGACACCCCCGCCGGACCGAGTGGTGAGGGTCGGGACGGCGGCGGCGAGGTCGTCCACACCGTCGCCGTTGAAGTCTCCGATAGTGAAATCCAGTGGTGTGTCGCCGACCCCGAAACGCACCTCGGTGTGGAAGGTCCCGTCACCGGCGCCCTTGAGGAATGAGAGGTCATTGGATGCGCCGTTGAGAATCGTAAGATCGAGCACGCCGTCACCGTCGTAGTCGCCGATCTCGACTTTCTGGCTCGTTCCGAGGCCGGGCGACCAACTCGTGAGATAGTTCACCATCTCGCGGAAGGTCCCGTCGCCATTGCCGAGCAGGACGCCCGCGCCGGGGCGAAAGTCCGTGTTATCCACGACGCATGAGACGATGTCGAGGTGCCCATCGCCGTTCAGGTCATTCACGTCGAGGTCGATGCCGAGGCCGCCGATCTCGAAATACTCATATGAAAGATCGCCGTTGCCGATGCCGACGCTCAGGGGATTGGTGCCCAAGGCGAGATCGGGGATCCCGTCCTCGTTGAAATCGCCGAACGCGACCGCCGTGGGCCACGGCTGGGGCAGCACGACCGGGGGAAGCAGGTTGAACGTGCCGTCGCCCAGATTCTCGGCAATGAACAGTCGCCTGGCCGAGAGCGGCACGTTCTGACAGCCGAGCCACTCGGTGACAACGATGTCGAGGTCACCGTCGAGATCGAGATCGTGGGCATCAATATCTTCGCTGCCGCAGGTGTCGATCTCCCAGGCCTGCACGGGTCCGAACGATCCCGTGCCGTCGTTGGTCGCTACAAAGAAGTGGTACGGCGGGGTCTCATCGCGCGGGATCCAGAGTAGATCGAGGAATGTGTCGCCGTCGAGATCGTGCAGGGCGAGCTCCTGCGAGCCCCGGTTCGACCCGGGATCGAAGCTGTCGGCGTCCTGGTAGGTCCCGTCGCCGAGATTGACAAAGACGTTGATCTGGTTGCCCCCCGAGACCACGTCGAGGTCACCGTCGTTGTCGATATCGCCCGAGGCGATCGAGATGTTGTCCAGTCCGAACCCGGCGCGCTTGTCATAGGGAAACGCGAACGATCCGATCCCGTCGTTCTCGTGGATGGAGACGGCGTTGGACAACTCGCTGGTGATCACTACGTCGCCGTCGCCGTCGCCATCGATGTCCGCGATGTCCACCGCGTGCGGATACCTGCCACTCAAACGCTCCCTCGCCGAACCAAACGCTCCGCGCCCGTCGCCGGGCAGGATGTACCACTCGTTGTCCAACGGAGAGACCCCGACGAGATCGAGGTTGCCATCTCCTGTCAGTTCGCCAAACGCGAGCTGGCTTGCGCCCGACACGAAATCGCCGAATGGATAGACAGCCGCCGCGTCGAAGCCTTTTCCGTTGTTGAGCAGGATGGCTGCCCCGCGTGCGCCGTCGGTGACGATCGCTGTCCCGACAACACCGAGGTCCAAATCTCCGTCGTTGTCGATGTCCGCGGCCCGCACATGCGCGAAGATATTGTCGCCGATCGTGGGCAGCGAGAGGCTCGTCCGGTCGAAACTCCCGTCCTGGTTCTCGAAGAGTTCGACGGTGCCCTCCTCGGTTGCGACCGCGATATCCGGGAGTGGTGAGCCGATGAGCTGGGCGATGATGATTCCGCTCGGGCCAGGGGGCGTGTTCAGCGTGGGGCCATCGACGAAGGTGCCGTCGCCGCTATTCATCCGGATCGAGACGCTCTCCCCCCGGCCGATGAGTCCGAAGTCGGCGCTGGCGAAATCGATATCGCCATCGCCGTCGAGATCCGCCGCGGCGAGGCCGGTCGCGCCGTCGCTCGGGTGGACAGTGACACCTTCACGGGGCGCAAAGGTGCCGTCGCCGTTATTCCGCAGCAGAGCGACGGTGTCGCCGAAGTTGTTCGTCCCGTCCTCGCTCACGAGGATGTCGACATCCCCGTCGCCATCGAAGTCCGCCGAGATGATCGCCTCTGAGTTGTCGGCGATCGGGTAGAGCACCGGCGGAGCGAACAGCCCATCGCCGAGATTCAGCAGCACGCTCACGCGATAAATCGTGGCGCTGCCCCGGTTCGCAACCGCGATATCGAGATCGCCGTCGCCGTCGAAGTCCGCCAGTGTCTGGTCGGTGGGGAACCAGGGTTGGGTACTCTCAGATGTGCCGGTGAAGAACGCGCGCCAGTTCGTATCGAACACGAACGGCTGATCTGCCAACACCTGAGCGACGCTGCCAGACAGCAGTGTGATGCACACAATCGGGGAAACTCGAAACATGTGATCTCCATTACTTATTCCTCAGTCATGCCCGTGATTCCGACATTGTCTGTCGGAGCCACGAGCCCCTACTATCTCGCAGGATACTGATACGAAGGGCCGATTGAGTGCGCTGAACTTTCAGCTTGCTGCTCATTTCGCGGGCCAATACTGGCCACGCCCGGCTTGCATTGGCCAGCACTTGATCCACAAAAGCACTGAGAGATGCGTTCATGCCTGATTGCGCTGCGACTCGATTCAGTGGTCTGCGTGACGTTTTGCGAACAAGAACCGTGAAGGCGTCCGATGCTCTCCGATTGATGCTGTAGGGATCGAATCAACCGACGCGCACGACTTCTCGCGGCCCTCTGACGTCGTGCTTCAACTGGGCATCACTTGCGCGCAATGACATCCGTCGTCATACGCGCCCGAGCCCCATCGCCCGCCGCCAGGCGCTGAGCTGGCCGAGGTGCGTCGCGGTGTGCTTCAAGAAGAACTGTGGGGGTAGGTGCGCGATCGTGGGGAATCTGGTCTGCCAGCGCTCGAAGGGCGTCTGTCGTGCGAGCACGTCGTCCGATGCGTGCAGGAAAGCCTCCGCCGCGTCGTCGTAGCTGGAGGTGAAGTGCTCGAGCAGCGCGAGGCGCGGCTGGTAAACAGAAGGATCGGAGTCCGGCTCGCTCTTTATGCCGAAGGGGTAATCGACGGGATCCTCGGCGAGCTCATCGCGCAGGATCGCGCCGAGCATCGGGCCGTAGGCGCCGAGGTGGCTCAGAATCCAGGCGGGGTGGTTGAGCGTGACAATGGGGATCGGCTGGGCGGTCATCTGCTCGTCGGTCAACGGCTCGACCATGCGGCGGGTGTAGTCGCGCAGCTCGTGCCATTGGCCGATGATGATCTGGCGGTCGGATCTGTTCATGGGGGAGGGTATTCGGGCGGCGGATGTGGGTGCCGTGGTGTGAGCGAGTCTTCGAGCGAAGGCCACGCCGAACGCCGGCAGAGATCGAGAGCAGGGTCGCTTCCGATCGCGTGGCCTTCGTCGCAGAGCCTCCTCAGACCACGGCACCGCTCGCTGTCATGAGCGACATGAGCCTGGTCATATCCGGCACCTGGTCGATCCGCATGATGTGCTCGCCGATCTCGTTGCAGCGGGCCTCGCCGACGACGTCTGCGCCGAGGGCGCGGAACTTGACGCCGATCTCCTCGGGGGTCATGGGATCGCGCGGATCGCCCTTGGGGACATCGACGCGGGCCGCGTGGGTCGAGCCGTCCTTGAGCGTCAGCGTGACCCGGCTGGGCTGGAACTTGGGGAACAGCTCCTCGAACTCCTCGTTGGGCACCACCTTGACCATGTCCATGATCGGGATGAGCCCCTGGTCGTCGATGCGGGCCTGCTCGAACTGCTTGGGCGTGACCATGCCGTCGGCCAGCCCCACGGCCATGCAGTAGGGAAGGGAGTGGTCGGCGGTCTCCTTGCCCGTCGGGCGATACTTGTGCGGGTCGCCCAGGATGTCCGCCGCGCGGGCGATGACCTCGACCTTGATCTCCGTGACATCCTCGGCGTTGATGCCGTTTTCCTTGACGCACTTCATCATGGCGGTGAGCGGCGCGTGGCTGAGGGCCTCGATGGGGAAGGACTTCATGCCGCAGTCGAGGATGCGGTAGTGGTCGCTCTGGGTCTTGGGTAAGTCCGCGATGAGGGCCTCGGCGTCGAACGAGCAGGGCTCGCCGGCGTGCTGGCTGTGTCCGAAGACGTGGAAGAGGCCTTCTTTGCCGTCGAAGATGTGCTCGGGGCCGGAGTAGCCTCGCTGTGCGAGCATGGCGCTCTCGACGGCCATCCGCGCGGCCCAGGGATCGACGGTGTTCTTCATGTTGGTGAGCTTGCCGGCGGTGACTGCGCCGAGGCAGCACGTTCGGCTGGCGCAGATGCCGACGGCCTGGACCGTCTGCTCGGGCGTGAGCTTCAGCATTCTCGCCGCGGCGAACGGGGCGGCGAAGGCGCTGAGCGTCGCGTGGTGCCAGCCGTACTCGCGGACGCCCGGGCGGCCGATCTCGCAGAGGCGCATCTCGACCTCGTAGGCGATGATGGTGCCGACGATGAGTTCCTTGCCGGAGAGCCCGTTTAGTTCGCACAGGGCGAGCGGGGCGCAGATGAGGTCGCTGGGGTGGCAGGGATCGGCCTTCCAGTAGATGTCGTTGTAGTCCATCGCCCGCATCATGTGGGCGTTGAGGAATGCCGCGTCAACGGGGTTGGTCTTCATGCCCGAGACGAACGTCGCGCAGGGGCCGGAGGACTCGCCCGCCATCTGGCGGTGGTGCTCGAGCAGGATGCGTGCGTCTTCCTGCTGGCTGCCGCCGAGCGCGCAGCCGAGGCTGTCATACCAGAAGAGCTTGGCCCGCTCGACGGCGTCGGCGGACAGATCCTCGAATCGAAGCCCGCATGCCCAACGTGCGAGGTCGTAGGAGATGAAGTCGCTGGTCTTGTATGTGCCGCCCATGGGTCTCCCTCGATCTTGCGGTTTGCTGCCAACTGGCAATGGCGTTGGGCCAATCTATAGGTCGGTTGGATCGCTCGGGAGGGCTCGCGGGCGTAGCATGGCCTTCACTTCGTATTTGGCCGGGGCGGGGCCGGGAGGAATGCGTTGCGGGCTTGGAACCGCCCCCTGATCGCGGCTGTGCTATCGACCCCCGGGGTCGGCTCCGTCGCGCGGGCAGATCGAGCGGCCCAGCTCGTCGATCGCGCGGCTCCGCTTCCTCACGCTCTCGGGCGACTACAGCCAGAACGACATCAGCCTGCGCGACGGCAGCTTCAGCGTGCGAATCGTCAGCGGGCGGATCGGCGTGCAGCTCTCGCCGAATGTCACCTGGAACACGATCGTCCAGTGGGACAACCAGTCCGACGAGGCGGGGTTGAACACGCGCCTGCGCTGGGAGTTCCGCCCGGGCAACGAGATGTTTATTGTCTACAACGCTGGCTTCGACACCAAGGACGCGTATCGCACGACGACGAGCGAGGCGACGGTCAAGCTCGGGTGGACGCTGCGGTTCTGACGCGGCGTCGGTCGGCTCGGAGTCACCTCGCGGGTGCCGTGGTCTGAGCGAGTCTTCGAGCGAGGGCCACGCGGAGACTGCTCAGAGACCACGAACTGATCGCGTGGCCTTCGTCGCAAAGCCTCCTCAGACCACGGCATCCGGGTCAATCCTCAACCTTCTTACGCAGCAACTCGACAGCCTCCCACGCCGGCTCGGACCACGGTGCGATGCGCGTGATCTCGACGAGCATCTCGCAGGCCCGCGGCAGCCTCGCCGCGGAGCCCTGGCTGAACCGCTCCTCGTATTGCGCCAGCAGCTCGCGGGCCTTGGCGATGGACTCGTCGCGGGCGATCTGCCACGGCTCATCGACCCAGGCCATCGCGTCGTAAAAACGCGGCGCCGTGGGCATCGTGTGGCCCATGTCCTCGTACTCAAAGAACCGGATATCGAAGCCGTCGTTCTCGAGTTGCGTCGAGCGGATCCGCATCTCCTCGTAGTTGAAGTCGATCGGCCCGGTCATGGGCGCGATCCGGCGCGTCTTGAGCGTGTGGAGCTGCCAGCCCGACGGGCGCCCGGAGCCCGCGGCCATGTCCTTGCCATCGACCGTGATCTGGCGGTAGTGGTTGAGCCCGACGATCGGCACCGCGCCCGCGAAGACGTCGGGAAAGCCCAGCCAGAGCATCGAGCTGGCGCGTCCGCCGCCGGACATGCCGGTGAGATAGATCCGCGACTCGTCGACGTGGAACCGCTCGCAGGCGGTGGCGACGCCGTCGAAGCCGAGCTGCATGCGGTCGGCGACGAATCGGTCGTTGGGCGCGTTGCGAGCGCCGACGATGATAAGGTTCAGCTCGTCCGTCGCGGCGTGCAGTTGTGTGGGCGGCTCGCCGATATCGGTCGGATCGATCCAGACGAGCAGGCCCGCGGGGTTGCGCGGGTCGTAGCCCTTGGGCAAGCGGCAGGTCAGGATCTCGCGATCGAGCTCGCGGAACGAGCCGCGCACGCGGACGCGCATCCCAGGGAACATCCGCTTGCCGAGCAGCGGGCTTGTCATGTGGAACCAGCCGGTCGTGAGCGGGTGGGCGAGCTCGAAGATCTCGCCCGTTTCATGGGGCAACGCGGCGTTCTCGATCGGGCCGAGGTAGTGGCCCGTGGTGCTGATGATCCCGTCGAACGCCGAGCGATCGAGCCAGACCGCGGTGCCCATGCCGCCCTCGCTGAGCTCCCTCGCGGCGGCCCGCCCGTTGGGCGCGTGCAGGATTTCGACATCCTTCGAGGCGTCTCTCGCGATCAGGCGAACGATGAGGCGCCGTTCGCTGTCGAGCAGATCCGGATCGGTCGAGCGGGCCGCGCCTATGACGGTGCCCGGAAGCCGCCGGATCGCATCGCGATCAAGCACGCCCGCGGCACCGGCAAGGCGGGCGAGCATCGGGCTCTCGAGCGTGAACGAGTCAATCGCATCATCATTCTCAAGGCCGAGTGTCGAACTCGGATCGGTGAGCAGGATGGCCCGCTCGGGCACCCGCCGCCCGACACGCCAGATGTCCTGCGGCGCATGTTCGCGGGTGAACCCGCCGAGCCAGCTGCAGAGGATCGCGATGATCGCCACATGTGCCCGGGCCATGCCTCTTCCATACGCGCCGCACGGCGGCGGGATGCACCAACCCCCATCGCGAGTGGATTTCAGCGTCTATCTGCTGCCGTCCGGATCCCCCTCGCCACCCGGCTCGGGTTCGGTCGGCGGCGCGAACCTCTGCCACGCCGGGTCCGCGACGAAGGTCATCATGTGCTGCCACGGCAGGCCGTCGAACTGTTCTTGGAGCCGAAACCCGTTGGCTGTCAGCTCCCTGCGGATCTGGTCCTTGGACATCTTGTGCAGCGGCTTGATCGGGACCTTCGGGTCCTCTTCGCGGAACTCCAGGAGGACGAGCCGCCCGCCGGGCTTGAGCGATCGGCGGAGGGCCGCGAGCATCTGCTCGGGATGGCTGAACTCGTGGTAGACATCGACGAGCAGCGCCAGATCGACCGACGCGGGTTCGAGGCCGGGGGCGACCAGGGTGCCGAGCACGGGGCGGATGTTCGTCGCGCCCGCCTCCTTGGCCCGGTCCTCGAGCAAGTCGAGCATCTCTTGCTGGATGTCGACGCCGATGACGACGCCGCTGTTACCGACCATCTCGGCGAGTTGGAGCGTGTAGAAGCCGTTGCCGCAGCCGACGTCGCAGACGGTCGTGCCCGGCTCGACGCGCAGTCGCTCGAGCATCAGCCTGGTGTCTTCTTCCCGCTCGCGAGACTCGCGGATGAGCCAGGGCGCACCGGCGTAGTGCATCGTCCGGACGATCCGCCGGCCCATGTAGACCTCGGGTCCGGGCGGGATCGGCGTCGCGGCGGCGGGCGCATCCTCCTTCGGTGCGGCCCCCTCGTTGTCTTGTGCGCACGCGCAAGACGACGCGAGCAGCAGCACAATCGACCAGGGAATCACGAACCATCGCATCGAGGCGGGCATGGCGCGTCCTCCATGGGTCGCGGCGGCTGCCGATCAATCAGGGCGAGAGGACTCGAACCTCCGACCTCGTGGCCCCAAACCACGCGCTCTACCAAGCTGAGCTACGCCCTGGACGAGAGCATCGTATCGGCATGACGCGGGCGATTCGACCGGCAATCCCGCCAAAGAAGATCGCGGGCCCGAGGGCCCGCGATCGAGGACTCTACGAAGATTCCGCCCTTCGCTTAGAGCGGAACCTCCTTGAACAGCAGGATCTCGGGCTTGTCGCCCTTGGCCTTCACGTTCGAGCGATCCACCACCATCACAAACCGGCGCTGGATCGTCGGCAGCATCGGATCGTCCGCGGCCAGCCCCCGCACGTCCGACTCCTGGTACCCGTGCAGCAGGAACCACACGGCGTACAGATCGCTGCGGACGCTCGCGGTGTTGATCACGCTGTTGATGATCGCCAGGCGCTCGTCGAATTCGTCGTCGATGCGATCGTCCTCGGCGATTGTGTTCGCCGGCAGGTCGTCGCCGTAATCCGGCGGGCGGAGCACGAACGAGTTGCCGACCACGGGCCGCTCATCGCCCGGATCGAAGAGCACCGGCGATTGCAGCGTGAGCTCCACGCGCCCATCCGCGAAAAAACGCGAGCTGTCCACGTTGTACGTCCTGCCCGCGTTTGTGCCCGCACCGTAGAACGTGATCGTGCTCCCGTTGTAGTCGACGCCCGGCGCGAAGCCGCCGCTGGCGATGAGCAACGCGGCATCGGTGTCAGGATCAAAGACCGACACGGTCCCCTGGATCGCGCGATGGAGCACGAACACGTCGCCCTCGCTCGGCGTGGGCTGCGGCCCGGGCGGGAAGATATAACGGATCTCCCGGGCCGTACGCCGCTGCGGATCGTTGCCGGTGTAGTCCGAGACGTGGAAGCTCCGCCCGAGCAGGTCCGGATCGTCGGTCGCGATGAACGTGAGCGTCCAGTTGAGGTACCCGGCAGTCGGATCGTCCGGCTGCCCGTCGCCGTCGCGATCCTCCAGATGGTCGCGATCATCGAGACCGAGGTCGCCGAGGATGACGCCCGGCCCACTGACCTCGCGGACCGATCCGACGTGCCGCCCGTAGCGGACGGTCTCGACGCCCTCGACCGCCTCGAACGTCTCGCCGTCGAAGCCCAGGCGATCGATGTTGTGGTTGCGGATGGCGTTGAAGATGGGCGTCGGGCGCCCGTTCCCGTTTGCCAGACCCAGGCTGTGCATGAGCGCCAGCTCGCCGACCGACCGCATGCCGCGCTGCTCGGGAAGGCCGCTCACGAGGGTGACGTTCTGCCTGGGCGTGTCCTGTGTGTTGAACTCGTCGGCGTCGGGCTCGGCGAAGTCGATCATCAGCCCGGTGAACGGGATGACCCCGCCGGGGTCGCGGAAGTGCAGCGCGATCTTGTCGCGATAGGCCTGCACGGTGCTCGCGATATCGCTGGAGCGATCGTGGTTGAGCTCCTCGCCCCACCAGTCGATCCGCGAGGGGCTGAGCATCGGCAGCGCCCGCAGGACGGTGCGCGTGGCGGTGTTAAGATTCACCGCGCCCGCGACCGTGCCGTCCAGCGCGTTGGGCCCGACCGCCGGGTCGCCGAAGAGCGTGCGGACACGCTCGAGCAGCACGATCGCCGGGGGCAGACGCATGCCGAAGGCGATGTCGCCCTTGGTCGGATCAAACCGGTCGATCACGGTTCCCGGATCGGCGTCGATGAATGGGACAAAGTCGTCGAGCACGATGTGGCCCTTGTCCAACGGCGATCGCCCGATGAGCGGGTCGCTCGGATCGCGGACCGGCCGCCTGCTGCCCGGAGCGCCGAACTCATTCGTCGCGCCGCTGGTGGCGAGGTCGGCCTGCTTGTCGATCGCGCCGACCCCGGCGTAGATATCGTCGTCGAACGCGCCGTTGCCATCCTCGTCCGTGCGGTTGTCGAAGCCGAGCACCCGCGCGAGCATCTCGCTCAGGGTGGTCCACTGCGGGTTGGCGCCGCCGTTGGCCAGGTCCGGGTCGTAGACCGCGCCAACGCCGACGGGCAGCAGGAAATCGCCGGGGCGCAGCGAATCGCGGTCGATATTCTGTGCGAGTTCGAGGGCGAGATCCTCGACGCTGAGGCCGCCGAGGAATGCGAGGTTTCTCCCGCCGTTGGCAAGATCACGCCCGGTGTCGTCCTTCTCGAGGATGGGCAGACCCGTGGTCGTGGCGCGGTAGAGGTCGCTCTGATCGACCGACGCGCACCCGGGCGGGACGCCCTCGTCAAGGAAGTCGTAGTCATTGCCGAGCACGCGCACGAGCGTCTCGAAGCCCGTTCGGCAGAGCTGGCCGGTGCTCTGATCGAAACGCCGGACGAACGCGAGAGGCTTGCGGACGTTGCCGACCTGATAGTCTCCCTCGGGATCGTAGAGGTGCTGGTCGAGGTTGCTGCGGTCATCGACGTCGGGGAATCCTTGCCAGCCGCGCCGGCGACCGTTGATCCCCTGGTCGGCGCCCTCGAAATCCACCGTGTTCCAGTCGACGCCCTGCGTTCCGCCCCAGTTCCGCCAGCGGTGCTTCGCCTCCAGTGCGTACCACGGCACCCGCAGCGGCATCGCCTCGCCATTGGGCGCCTCGTCCTGCGGCCTGCTCACCGTTGCGTACGAGACCAACGCCAGTCCATCGAAGGTCTCCATGGAGTTGACGTCGCCCGAGTCCTCACCATTCCATGTAAAGGCATTATCGATCTCCTCGAAGTCCGGCGAGAACGGGTCGTTGAGCCGCCGATCGAGGACGGCGAACCATGGGTTGGCGCTCCCGCCCCCTCCCATGCCGCCCCCGCCGCCGGTTCTCTGGTCGACGTCGATGTGCATGCGATCGACGAGCAGATCGTTCTCGAGGAGATTGGTGGCGTCGCCGGAGCCGCCAAACTCATCGACGGGCTTGAGCAACGTATCCGGCCGCGACTGGCTGATCGCGATGGAGTTCTGCCGCATCACGCGCCACAGGCGCAGCTCATACGGGATCTCATCGCCGAGGATCTGGCCCTCGGGCGCTCGCATCAACTCCTCGAAGCGCAGCATGGTCGAGTCGTCGGTCCCCTCGATCTGCGCGCCCGGATACCGGGCCTTGGGGAAGGGCGCGAACGTCATATCGAAGCCCTGGGGGATCGGATCGAGGATCACCACGTTCGATCTGTCCTCGCCGAGCCGCGCGTCGTCGTTGCCGGGCGCGGGGTCCGGCGCGCCGAACTGCGTCTCCAGGATGGCCCCGATCTGCGTGATGTCCTTCCTCGTCGCGTCATAAGAGCCCTGTAGCCGGTGCTCGAGGCGATCCTCGATGAACCACAGCGGCTGGCTCGGGATGACAAACACCTTGGACTCGCCCGGGCGGATCACGATCCCCGGGTTGGACCACAGCTCGTTGGCCTGGCGCCCGCTGTCGCCCGGCCCGCCCCCGATGCGGCTGTCCGGGTCGCCCAGGCACTCCTGGCGTGAATAGTCGTAGCAATCCAGGGGCACGCCCGCGAGCGGGAAGTGATTGCCGTTGAGCTCGAGATAGTACAGCCCGTCGCGGTCATCCGGATCGCGCGGATCGCCGACGTACCGCCCGATCTTGACCGGCTCGTCGAACGGGTTGGTTAGTTGGACCGCGATCACCCAGAACAGGAAGTCGGGGTTGCGGCTGCGGGTCGAGAAGTTGATCGTGACAACGTTGTCCACGGACGGTGGATTGGCGTTGATGTCATCGATGTCGTCATCGCCGGCATCGAGATTGGGGTTGCCGCTCCTCACGGTCGGCGGCGTGTCGTGGTACGCGAACATCGTCGAGACCTCGGTGATGAACGGCTGTGCCTCGATGCCGAACACGTTGACCGCCGCAGCCTCGGGCTGCTCGTTCGTCCGCCCGGCGCTGTTGGCCAGTCGCGCTTCGGGATCGGCAGGTGAGTTCTCTCCGCCGCGGTCGCCGTCGCCGTTGCGATCGCGGTTGAGATCGAGCTTCATGCCCACGATCCGCCGACCCGCGTCCTCGGCATCCGGCGCACTCGCCCAAAAAGCCCAGGCGTTGCTCCGCTGATCCGGCTGACGCTCCTCGTCGAGGTCCAGCCTGTCGAACTCCTGCTCATCGATCAGCAGCGTCGCCGCCGTCGGGATGTCGTCGGCGTCCATCGCGTCGATCAGGTTCAGCGCCATGTGCGCGCTGGTCCGCAGCGCGAACTCCGCGCCGCGATATCCGTAATGCAGCGTGCTCGCGCCGAGCGAACTCGCCCCGCCGCCGATGCCGCCCGTCGGCCAGGAACCGATAACACCCGAATACGGCAGCAGCGCATCGGCGTACAGCTCGAACACCGCCTTGGGGTTGTCCAGCAGCGGCACGAACACCAGCCCGTTCTGATCGAAGTACCCGGCGCTGCCGCTACCCCAGCTCGCTCGCTCGAGGATGGTCATGTCGTTGATGTGCGTGCGCAGCTCGCTGCCGGCGGGCACGAATACCCCGCGCTGGTCGTTATTGAACGCAAAGCGTTGCAAGTCAGTCGCCTGCTCCTCGGTCAGGTGGCGCAGGCTCAGCGGATCGTCCGCGGGGATGAATGGCTCATTCACCGGGATCCATGGCCGCCCAACAATCGACGACTGCATCGGTCGCGCCCACGACGCCGTCGTGATCCGCCGGCGGGCATCGACCGCGGCCAGCAGCATCGCGTCGGCGTCGGTGATGCCGTCGGGCGAGCCATTGACGCCGCCCCCGCCGCCGATCCCGCCGCCGCTAGAGAGCGTGTCGAACGCGTCGTGGTCGCCCCGCTCGACGAGCAGCGACCGATTCAGACGAAGCGGATCGAGATTCAGCGTGAAGAAGTTCTCGAAGCTGCCGTTGTCGCCGTCATAGCGGCCACCAACAGCGGCCTCCAGATCGCTTGTCACCGCCGGGTCGTTCACGC
Source organism: Phycisphaerales bacterium (assembly GCA_029260315.1). Taxonomy (GTDB): domain Bacteria; phylum Planctomycetota; class Phycisphaerae; order Phycisphaerales; family UBA1924; genus S146-42. The sequence continues at coordinate 38,590 of JAJDDM010000096.1, forward strand.
CGTTGTAGGTCAGCAGCTCCGCCAGCGCGTCCAGCCCGAACGCGCCCGTCGTGATCAGCCGGCTGTTGCCCCGCCCGAGCGGGTCGGCATACGACGCCCCCACCCCGCCCGCGCTCCGCACCGCGAACTCGTGGGTCCGCCCGAGCGGCGAGTGACGCCACGCGATCGGCGAACTCGGAATGAGCCGCTCGCGACCGTCCTGATTCAGCCTCAGAACATCAAGCCCAAAGTCCGTGTTCACATACCGATACAGAAGATCGGGCTGATTGCCGGGATCGAGCTCAATCACCACGTCCTCCGGCGGCACCACCCCCAACAGCAACGCCGCCTGCATCGTGTCGTAACCTGCCTGTCCCACATGCTGGAGCAGGAACGATCCCGTCTGCGTGTTTGTCGGGTCGTACGCCGCGTAGTTCTCCGGCGAATCCACGTCGATCCCCCCGCTCTCCAGCCTCGGCGGCTCCAGCCCGCTGTACGCCCAGACCGTGTCCGCCCAGGCGTCCTCGAGGCTCAGGATCCGCGCGAGATGGATATCCGCCGGCGTGAAGCCCGCGGGCTCGGACCTGGTCGGCGGGGCCGCGCCGCTCTTGGCGACATTCACGTTCACCCGCCCGGAGAGATCCTCGGCGTGGGCCGCGACGAAGTAGCGGAACCTGCCGTCGTGCTCGAGGATCGGGATCGGATTGGCCGGGTCGGTCGCGTCGATCAGCTCGATCCAGCGGGAATCGACCATGCCGTCGCCGTCGGCGTCGGCGTACTGATAGAACAGGAACTCCGGCTCGCTCCAGCCACGATCCACGTCCGACATCGCGCGAAACGCCCCGCGCTGATTCACAAACCAGTGGTCCGGACGATTGAAGTCCGCTTCGGTCTGGTTATCCCAAAGCAACTGTTGATCGCCAGCGGTGTAGGGCTCGAAGATGTCGCCGAAGAGCGTCAGGTTGGAGCTGATGCTGCCGGCGACATCGCCGGTCGCCGACGGCGCATCGAACCTTGAAACTCGCTGGTTACCAACAACGGGCGCGAGATTCCAGATATTCACCGCCCGCCCGTCGGGCGCGAAGTTCGACATCTGCAGGATATCGCGGTTGTAATACCACGCGAGCTGCGCCTCGGTCTGATTCACGTTCGGATGCACCGGCGGATCCGGCAGGTTGCCGTCGTCACGCTCGTTAGGCGGCAGGTGCTGATCCAGGTTGACCGCCTCTGGACTGGCCAGGAACGGATCCGAACCGACGCGCCGATCGAAATCGATCGCGCCGCGGATCGCGCTCACAACGCCCGCACCCAGGATGGACACGTCATCGATCAGCAGCGGGTGCGTGCCGCTGGGGCGAAATCGCAAAAACTCGGTCCGCAGGTCATCCGGCGTCGCCCCGCCCAGATCGTCCACGAACGGATCCGGATTCGGGCTGTTCGACTCGTTCAGCAGCGGGTTGGAGCGATAGATCGGATCGCTGTAGGTGGCGTCCCACGCCTCGCGCCGCAGCGCCGTCGTCGGAAAGCCGTTCGCCATGCTCTCATAGCTCGGCGTCAGCGCGAGCGCGTCCTCCCCGATCACGCCCGCGAGATACTCGGCGACCTGCCTGGGCACGTCGCGGCTCTCGCTCTGGGTCTTGATCGCCCGCGCGGTCTGTCGATCGCCCTTGCCGATGCCGACGTACACCACCGCGAGCACCGTCATCAGCGCGAGCGTGCCGAGCACCAGGATGAGCACCGAGCCGCGACTGCCGACGGCCCGCGAGCCGATGGTCGTGCCCGCGAGGGCGCGGGTCAGCCTGCCGCGCGAGATCGCTCTCGCCGAGAGCCTCGCGAGGCGGGACAGTGATTTCTGGACGGACCGCATGTGTCAGCCTCCTATGGAGGATGGAGCGCTCTCATCTGAGCGCGGGATTCAGTTCTTGGATTCCAGCTCGATCACGAACTGGAAGGATTGCTCAATCGTCGGATCAGACTCATCGACCAGCGAGACGGTGATGCGCAGCATCGTCGGCCACGCCCAGGGCACAGAGGCCACCTGCGTCTCGCTCGCGTTCGGATCGGGGCGATAGGTCGGATCGTCCCAGCCGAAGTAGGAATACAGCGGGTTCAGGCGCGCCTCATCGGGAAAGTTTGCCGGCCGCGGCCCGTGGATCAGCGCATCGGAGACCTGGTGCGCCGATGGGTTCGATCGCTCGATCCGCACCCCCGTCAGCCGATCGAACGCCAGGGCCGGGCTATCAACCGGCGTGAAGTCCCCGTCGTCGTTCAGATCCGTTCGGCGGTACTCGTTGAACACCACGTCGTCGGCGAGTTCGTCGCCGTCAAGATCGATCGGCGTGTGCCCGCCGTACCAGATCAACTCGCCGTTGCGCGGGTCATCCGGATCGTTCGGCGGCTCGGTCAGGTACGTCTGCCCGAACGTCCACTCGACCTGGAACTCCCCGACGCGCACCGCCAGGTTGCTCGCCGACAGCATCAACTGCTCGTTCAGCCGATCCGCCACCTCGAGATCCAGATTGAACTCGTTCGGATCCAGCACTCGCATCAGCTCCGGCGGCGTGGGCTCGACGTGCATCCGGATCGAGTACAGATCGCTCAGCTCGTCGATGTCGTCGCCCTGGCGCTGGCCCTGAGTCGCCGTCCCGCCGTCGGTCGGCAGGCCGTTGCGCATCCACGCGTGGATCCCGTTGAACAGCAGGTTCGCCGCGGCGCTGCTCGGGTTGCCCTCGATCGTGGGAGCGTGCAGGAACGGCGTATAGCCCTTGGTTGGATAACCAGTCGGGGGCCGCAGATCATCCTCGGTCTCCAGCAAAAACGGCGGAACGGGCTCGATCACCACGCCCCGCCGGGCGTCGAGCGGCCGCGTCTCAGGAAACGCCGGCGGCAGGTAGTCGGGGCCGAGATCCGCACCCTAGTGCATCGTCATCAACCGCTGGCGGATCTCTCGCAGGTCCGTCGTCGCGATGTCGAACATGTTCGACTGCTGCACCAGGAATCGCCCGCGGTCATACTCGCTCTGCTCGCGGAGCATGTCCGTCGTGTCCGTCCCCTGCCCGAGGGCGTAGTTCACATGGCGGAAAATGCCCGAGAGCGCCGGCTGGAACGCGATCTGGCGGTCGCCGTCGCGCAGCAGTTCCATGTTCCTGCCGTTGCTTGTGTTGTCGAACGGCTCGAGAAACTCCGTCGGCAACGCCTGCTCGGCGCTGCGCGGCTGCGCCAGCACCGTCTGGTGACGCATCAGGATCCAGTCCTGCGCAAACTCGTTCGGCCCGTCGGGCTCGCCCAGCAGGCCGATGCTCACCTGGAGGCTCGTGCCCCCGAACCCGGGGCCGCCGCCGCCACCGCCCAGGCCCATCGCGTACTCGGGCACGAACAGTGTGTCGCCCGCCGCGAAGTGCGCGATCGCCCCGTGCCCGTAGTACACCCGCGCGACGTTGCCCTCGGCGACGAACCCCGGCGCCAGCGGCGCACGAGCCGTCGCGAAATCGCCCGTCCGGAAGAACATGATCTCATCGACGCGGCGCAGACGCGGGTTCGGATCGTCCGGGAACGCCGGCACACGCCAGGGCAAAAACGTCCCGCCCGGCCTCGGCCCATCGTCGGCGACCGCGTGCCGGATCACCATGTACCCCTCGCGGCTGATATTCCGGAAGTCCTCGCGCAGACGCTGCTCGATCAGCGCGCCGGTTCGCGAGAACTCGCTCATCCGCCGGCCCGCCTCGATCGTCCCCCCCGCCGACGCGAACAGCGAGCTGATCGCCAGCACCAGCAGCAGGCCCGCCGCGATCGCCACCATGAGCTCCAGCAGCGTGAAGCCCAGTCGGCGATGCGGCGTGCGGATTCTCGTGCGACGCGGTTGTCGACGCGGTTGTCTCATGGCTGCACCCTGAACACGTCCACAGCGACCGGGATCTGCGGCGTCGCGATGAACGCCTGCCCCTCCAGGTCCGTGCGGTTGGGATATCGAAAATCGCTCGGTGCGCCCACGTTACTCGGCGCGGGCGGCTCGATCCGCACCACCGTCACGCCCAACTGCTCGGTCAGATCCTCGTCGACGCCCCGCACCGTGTACACGTTGCCGAACCGATCGACGAGCCGCTGGCCAAGCTGCGACGCCAGACGCAGGCGATTGAGATCGTCGGGCGCCCCACCGCCGCCGGCCTCCAGCGGTAAACGGTCGCGAGGAATCACGAGATTGTCGCTATCCCCCGGCCCGCCGCTGCGACGCTGGCCCGGATAGCGTGTCCCCGCCGCCACGCCCACGCCGAACGCCACCGCATACTCGCCCACGACATTGCCCCCGCTCAGCGTCCGCCCGTCCTGACGCGGCTGGCTCGAGTCCGGGTTCATCGACACCGGCACGACACGCTGGGTCTCGATGATCTGCCCCCTGTCGTCGCCGGTGAGTTCAAAGGCGTTCATCGTCAGGTAATCGCTCAGCCGCAGACGCGGCCCGAACCGCACCCGAGAGACCTCCTCGTCGCGCCGCGTGAGCTGCACGCGGATGCCCGGGTCAACCCGCCGGACGAAGACCACCACCTCAATCGGATCCTGCTTCGTGGGAATCGCAATCCCCCTCGTCCGATCGAGCCGCCCGCTCGGCACACGCCGGGCGACGAAGTCCCACACATACTGCGGCTCGCTGTTGCTCGTATACGGCGCCGGCACCAGACGCTGCTCGATCCCGATCCGCACGTTGAGCTGCTCCAGGAGTTCCGGACTCACGATCACGATCTCGCCGGCGTCCCGATCCGTGCCGTCTGCCACCGGGTCCAGTACAATCCACCGCTCATCAATGTCCGAATCGCCGGGATCCGCCAGCGGCAGGATCCACTCGCCCATCGGCGACCACGTCCGATTTGGCTCGAACACCTGATCGGCGTTGTCCGCGACGCGCTGCTGCAAGCCATACCACCCGCGCAACTGTCGCACACTCGGAAACGCCGGGTTCGCCGGATTGTTCAGCCGCTCGTTGCCCAAGAGCACCGCCCGCGCCGACTCCAGCGCGTTCAGCCCCTGGATCTGGTCGCTCGCGATCCGCTGCTGGGGGATACCCACGCTGAACACCGCCGCCAGCCCCAAGACGCCCAGCGACAGCACCAGCACCGCGATCAGCACCTCGATCAGCGTGAAGCCGGCTCGCAATATTCGCATCGGCTCTTTCATCATGACGCCTCCGCGATGCCCATCCGCCGGGCAGTCCCCGAATACCGATCGATCGAGAATATCTCCGCCACCCGCGGCAGCAAACGATTCACCTCTTCCACCAGGCGCGGGTCGATCTCCGGGGTCATCTCGCCCCCCTGCGCCGGCGAGCGATACAACGACCGCGTCCCCCGATCGATCCCCGTAAACGCCCCCACACGCTCGGCCCGCAGCTCTCGCACCAGCTCGCGCAGGTCGTACAGCGCGACCTCACGCACCGGACGGACCAGCACGGTGTCGGTCGAGATATCACCGATGAGCTTCTGGCGATCCGCCGAGTTGAAGCCCCCGCCATCGGGCACATTCAGGAGCTGTCGGATCATCCGCTTGTGGTCGCTCTTGCGATCGGGGCGGAACGCCGCGATGTCAAACGGATCGTTCGAACGCTCCAGCGTCACGCTCGGCGCGTACACCAGCGCCTCGCGCTCGCTCAGATCGAGCTCGCCGGTCCGCGCCTGGAACCGCACGAGAAACGTCTGGCGCTTCGCCCCCTGCTCGTACTCATCGACATCGTCAATGAAGAACCCCGTCTCGGGGAACACCCAGTTGACCTGACGGCGCGCGTAGCGCGTCGTCGAATACCACCCGCCGAGCACGCGGTCGTCTGTCGCATTCTCGTCGATCTGGTTCGCCCGCACCAGCCCGTTCACATGGAAGAACGGCGGCAGCGTCTGCACCTCGTACGTCGGGTCCGCGACGAACACGTCTCGCGTCATCCGCCGCCGGTCGATACCCACCCCCGCCAGCGCCCCGGCCTCGGTGCAGACGACGATCGAGACCTTGCCGCCGGGCTCGAAGAAGAACACCGCCGCGGAGTCCTGCCCATCGATCGACTGCAACGCCGCGTCGCGCGCCTGCACCAGAGCGCTCCGGAGCGCCCCGTCGGCCAGCGACGCCCGGCTCGAGGCCAGCATCCCGTTGAACGCCGGCACCGAGATCGCCACCAGCACCACGATGATCGCCATCACGCCCAACAGCTCGATCAGCGTGAACCCAGCACTCTGCGAGCCGCTGACCCGCCGACGTTTCCATTGCGCAGTGAGTCGTCTCATCGCCCGACCTCCACCGCGTTGTCGCTCATCGCCCTCTTGCGCAGCTCCGCGACGGCGGTCGCGCTGTTCGGATCGCTCAACGTCGTCCCCAGCGCCGCCTCCAGCACCCGCACCGGCTCGGTCCCGAACACCCCGTCTCGCCCAGACCCGATGATCGCGTAGCTCCCGGCGCGATACTCGCTGACCTCGCTGGACGCGTCCGGATCCGCCCATGTCGCCGGATCCTGCAGCAGCTTGGGCACGTTCATGAACTCGCCGAGTTCCGCCGACGCGTCCAGCGGCTCCAGGTTCTCCCACCGGTAATAACGAAACGCCCGGTCCCGGATCCCCAGCAGCGCGACGCTCGACGGGTCGCCATCGAGATTCGAACCCGGCGCACCATCGTGCTCCTCGAACTCCAGCGGATCGACGTACTGCCGCTTCAGCAGCGACGCGCTCTGCGGCGTAAAGAATGCCTCGTGCTTGCGCCCCCGCGGATCGAACCGACCGTCGCGCGACGGCGTCACGAACCCCTGCCCCGCGACCCCGTCGATCACCGCGTCGTTGTCCTCGTGCCGCGCCCCGCACTCGCCCATCAGATAGAACGGCAGCGAGAACTTGCTGTACCGCTTGTCGCTGAACGAGCTGTCGGCGCCCGAGTACCCGTTCACCGGCCCGACGATGTTTGTGTCCACCGCCCCCGCGCCGGTCCGCGCGACCATGAACGCCCGCGAGCGGACCGCCACCTGCTGGAAGCCATTTCGGCGCGGGTCGTCGATGATCGGCCCGCCATCGGCCGTCCCCAGCGGCTCGCCGTCGTTCACCAGCGGCGGCAGGAACCCGAACTCGTTCTTGAACTGCTCGACCGACGAGCGCAGGCCGCTGGCCATGAACTGCTCGGACGTGTTCTTGCTCTGGCGCAGGGCCGTCCGCACCCCCACCGTCACCAGGCTGATGAGCACCGCGATCACCACCAGCGAGACCATGATCTCGATGATCGTGAACCCGCGCGCCGCCCGCGCCCCCGGGCAGACCGACCGAGTTGTCTCGCGAGTCTCGCGCATGTCGCGTGCTCCCCGTCCCGAAATCGCCATCAGACGCCGCCGCCCTGGAGGCTCTCGATCATCTTCACCAGCGGCAGGAACATCGCGACGACGATCGTGCCGATCATCCCGCCCAGCACCACGACCATCAGCGGCTCGATCAGTCGCGTCAAAGACTGCACCGCGACGTCGACCTCCTCGTCGTAGTTGTCGGCGATCTTCATCAACATGATGTCCATCTCGCCGGTCTCCTCGCCCACGTCGATCATGTTGACCACGATCGCGTCGCACGTCTTGCTCTCACGCAGGGGTCCCGCGAAGCTCTCGCCCTCGCGGATCGAATCGTGCACCCGGCGCAGCGCCTTCTCGTAGACGTAGTTGCCGCTGGTCTCGCCCGTGATCGTGATCGCCTCCAGAATCGGCACGCCCGCGCTGATCAGCGTGCCCAGCGTCCGCGTGAACCGCGCGATCGAACTCTTCTTCACCAGCGGCCCGAAGATCGGCAGGTTCACGATCATCATGTCCGTCGCCGCCTTGCCGGGCCCGGCCTTGCGGATCAGCTTCCAGAAAATGATCGCCAGCACCGGGCTCGCCAGGATCACGATCCACCCCGGCACCTGCTGGGTCGGGTTCGTCCCCGCGACCCATCGGCTGGTTGTGATCAGCCAGCGCGTCAGCCCCGGCAGCGTCACGCCGAACTCCTCGAAGATCTTCTCGAACTTCGGGATGATGAACACCATGATCGCCGTCAGGATCGCCAGCGCGATCACGATAACGACGACCGGGTAGACCATCGCGCCCTTGATCCGGCGCTTCAGACGCTGGCTCTTCTCCATGAAGTCCGCGAGGCGCTGGAGGATGATGTCCAACACGCCGCCGATCTCGCCGGCGTTGACCATCTTCACATACAGCAGATTGAACGCCTTGGGGTTCTTGCTCATCGCCTCGGACAAGCTCGACCCGCCCTCGACCTCCTCGCACACGCTGAGCAGGCTGTTCTTCAGAACGCCGGGCTTGGCCTGCTGCTCGAGGATCTGCAGCGACCGCAGCAGCGGCAGGCCCGCGTCCTGGAGCGTCGAGAGCTGGCGTGTGAACGTCGTCAACTGCTTGGCGTTCACCTTGCCGATCGAAAACCCGCCGCCCTTCTTCTTCTTCTTCGAAGACGACGAGGCCCCGATGCCGCCTTCCTTCCCGGCGCCGGACTTCTTGACCTTCTGCTCGCGCACCTCGGTCGGATAGAGCCCCTGGCTCTTGATCCGCGCGACCGCCTCCTGGTGGTCGCCGGCGTCGATCGTGCCCTTCTGACTCTTGCCCGAGGCGTTCAGCGCCTCGTATGTGAATGTCGCCATCAGCGTCTCTCCACGGGGATCCCCGCACTATTCCTCGACGATCGTCTCACGGACGACCTCGTCGATCGTGGTCAGTCCCTCGTAAATCGCAAGCAAGCCGTTCTCGCGCAGCGTCCGCATCCCCCGCCGCACCGCGTGCTCGCGCAGCACCGCCGTGCTCGCCTCGTTCATCACCATCTCGCGCAGCGTGTCGTCCATCATCATGATCTCGAACAACGCCATCCGCCCCTTGTACCCCGAGTTGTGGCAGTTGTCACAGCCCCGCCCGCGGAAGAACGTCCTGCCCCGGACATCCTCCAGGCGAAGGTTGAGCTCCATCAGCTCCTCCTCCGTCGGCGAATACTCCTCCTTGCAGCGGGTGCAAATCGTCCGCACCAGGCGCTGGGCCACGATGCCCTCGATCGTCGCCGTCAGCAGGAACGGCTCCATGCCGAGGTCCACCAGACGAATGATCGAGCTCGGCGCGTCGTTCGTGTGCAGCGTGCTCAGCACGAGGTGGCCCGTCAGTGACGCCTGCACCGCGATCTGCGCCGTCTCCAGGTCACGGATCTCGCCCACCAGGATCACGTCCGGATCCTGACGCAGGAAGCTGCGAAGCAGCCGCGCGAACGTCAGCTTTACGTCCTCGTTCACCTGGCACTGGCACAGCCCGTCGATGTCGTATTCGACCGGGTCCTCCGCCGTGAGGATCTTGGTCTCGATGTCGTTCAACTCCGCCAGCGCCGCGTACAGCGTCGTCGTCTTGCCAGAGCCCGTGGGGCCGGTCACCACAGCGATCCCATTGGGCTGGTGGATCAGACCCCGGAACGTCTCCAGATCGTCCTCGCGGAACCCGATCCGGTCGAGATTCAGCTCGACGTTGCTCCGGTCGAGCACACGCATCACCACGCTCTCGCCGAACAGCGTCGGCAGCACCGCCACACGCAGGTCCACCGGATTCCCGCCCACCGTCAGCTCGATGCGCCCGTCCTGCGGCAACCGGCGCTCGGCGATATCCAGATTCGCCATGACCTTCACGCGGCTGGTGATCGCCGGGCCCAGGTGCTTCGGCGGCGGCACCATCTCGTACAGCACACCATCGATGCGATACCGCATCTTGAACTCGTCCTCGAACGGCTCGAAGTGCACGTCGCTGGCCTTGTCCTTGATCGCCTGCAGCAGCACCAGGTTCAGCAGCTTGATGACTTGGTTGTCCTCCGCGGCTTCCTTCAGCTCGTCCAGGTCGATCGACTGTCCGCGATTCTGCAGCGACGAAAATTTCTCGTTGTCCGCCAAGTCACCCATCATGTCCGCGACAGATTCGGTTTTCGAGTAGTGCTTGCTGATCAGCGCGTCCACCGCGTCGGCATCCGCCACCGCCGCCGTCACGTTGAACCCCATCAGCAGCCGCAGGTCGTCCACCGCCCGGAAGTTGTCCGGGCTCTTCATCGCGATCTTCAGCTTCCGTCCCGCCTCGTCGTAGTCGATCGGCACGACCTGATACGCCTGCACGCTCTCAGCCGGCAACGCCCCGATCACGCTCTCGGGCAGATCGACCTGGCTCAGATCTAGATACTCCATCCCAGCCTGCCCCGCCAGGGCCGCCGAGACATCCCGGTCCTCGCAGTGCCCCAACTCGACCAGAAGCTGCCCCAAGGGGGCCTTTCGCGTCTTCTGGACCGCCAGGGCCTCGTGTACCTGCTCGCGGGTCACCACGCCCATCTTCGTGAGCACGCGCCCGATCTTGCGACCCTTCAGTTCCGCCGGCGTGATGGTTGTCATTGCCATTCTGTCAGATCCCTTGCCACTCAGACACCAAGCCAGCGGGCCCCCGCCCGGGATGGATCCTCCGCGTCGATCCATCGCCGAGGCGAGTCACCCACAGGCATCTTCGCATCGCACCTCGATTGGTTCTCGTTCGGAGCGGGTTTTATTCGGCCGTGAGATGATACGACATCTGGATGTTCACGCAAATGTCGCCCGCCCGCCCTCAGCTCGCATACGCATTATTCCTCGGTTTCGTCGGACTCATCCAGCTCTGTCCGCCCAACTGTCCGACCGATCCGATGGACTTTGTCGCGAAGATCGCCGGGATTCTTGCCCTTGTCGACCATTTCCTCGGCGGCGATCTTGCCCTCGGAATAGAGCTGCCACAGGTGGTCGTCCAGAAGCTGCATCCCGAACTTCTTGCCGGTCTGGATCATCGAATCGATACGGAAGGACTTGTTGTCGCGGATCAGGTTGCTGATGGCGGGGGTCACGAGCAGGAACTCGTACGCCGCGACCATGCCCGGCTGGTCCACCCGGCTCAGCAGCGCCTGGCTCAACACGGCGATCAGGGCCGTCGAGAGCTGAACACGGATCTGGTTCTGCTGCTGGACCGGGAAGGCGTCGACCAGGCGATCGATGGTCTTGGCGGCACCGGTGGTGTGCAGGGTGCCGAAGACAAGGTGGCCCGTCTCGGCGGCCCGGACCGCCGCCTCGATCGTCTCGAGGTCACGCATCTCGCCCACGAGGATGTTGTCGGGATCCTGACGCAGGGCTCGGCGGAGGGCCTCGGCGAAGTTGGGCACGTCATTGCCAACCTCACGCTGATTGACGATCGACATCTTGTGATAGTGGTAGTACTCAATCGGATCCTCCATCGTGATGATGTGATGATCCATGTTGGTGTTGATGTAGTCGATCATCGTCGCCAGCGACGTCGTCTTGCCCGAGCCGGTCGGGCCGGTCACCAGGAAGAGACCACGCGGGCGGCGGACCAACTCCTTCACAATCGTCGGCAGGCCGATCTGCTCGAACGTCAGGATCTTGTTGGGAATCTGGCGGAGACAGATCGCCAGATCGCCTCGCTGGCGGAAGACCGAGACGCGGAATCGGGCGGCGTCGCCATAGGCGAAGCCGAAGTCGGTCCCGCCCTCTTCCTGGAGCTCCTGCTGGTTCCGCTCGGGCGTGATGGACTTCATCAGGCCGACCATGTCATCGGATTCGATGGTCTTGGTCTGGAGGTTGCGCAGGTGTCCGTGCAGGCGGATCGTGGGCTGACGCCCGACGGTCAGGTGCAGGTCGCTTGAACCGGTCTTGACCACCGTGTCGAGCAGACGGTCGATCTGCATCGTGGACATCAATCATTCTCCAACTGGACCCACGATCGCGGGCCGGAACTGCTTTCTCTCAGCCCGCCTCGGCGAGCGCGTCCTCCGCCTGCGCCACACGCGCGACTTCCTCGGGCGTCGTTCGCCCTGCGAGGATCTTCATCCGTCCGTCGTCCACGAGCTGCTTCATGCCGGCCGAGATCGCGGCGGCCCGGATCTTGCCCGACGGCGCCTTGTTGAACGCCAGATCGCGGATCGTCGCGTTCATCTGCATCAGCTCGAAGATCGCCCGCCGACCCTTGTAGCCCACGTTGTTGCACTTCGAGCACCCGACGGCCTTGTAGACCTTGCCGATGGCCTGCTCCCTCGGCAGATTCACCAGGTGCAGGTGCTTGGGATCGGGCTGCTCGTCGAGCACCTTGCAGCTATCACACAGGATGCGGACGAGCCGCTGGGCAAGGACCGCCTGGATCGAACTCGCGACCAGGAACGGTTTAATTCCCATGTCGATCAGTCGCGTGATCGCGCTCGGCGCGTCGTTGGTGTGCAGCGTGCTGAACACAAGGTGCCCGGTCAGCGCCGCCTGGATCGCGATCTCGGCGACCTCCTTATCGCGGATCTCACCGACGAGAATCACGTTCGGCGCCTGACGCAGCATCGATCGCAGGATCGCCGTGAAGCTCAGCCCGATCGACTCGCGCACCTGGCACTGGTTGATGCCCTCGAAGTTGTACTCCACCGGATCCTCGGCGGTGATGATCTTGCGATCCGGACGGTTCAGGACGTCCAGCGCCGAGTACAGCGTCGTCGTCTTGCCCGAGCCCGTGGGCCCGGTCACCAGAAAGATGCCGTTCGGCCTGCGGATGATCCGGTTGAAGGTGTTGAGGTCTTCCTGCTCGAGACCCAGATTATTCAGACCCACGCGGGCGGATTCGGGTCGCAGGATACGCAGCACCACGCTCTCGCCGTGGTACGCCGGGCACGCCGAGACGCGGAAGTCGATCTGCCCCTCGCCGAACGGGATCTTGATGCGCCCGTCCTGGGGCACGCGCCGCTCGGCGATGTTCATGCTGCTCATCAGCTTGGTGCGGCTGAGGATCGCGTTCTGCATCCGCTTGGGCAGGTTGTCGCGCTCCATGCACACGCCGTCGATCCGATAGCGCAGCCGCACCCGATCGGCCATGGGCTCGATGTGGATGTCGCTGGCGCGCATGGTGCATGCCTCGTTCAGGATGCGGTCCACCAGTTTCACGACCGGCGCGTCCTCGCGCGCCACGTCGATCGAGCGGTCCATCGAACGGTCCACCGAGCGGTCGATTGTCCGGTCGATCGAGTCGGTCATCAGCGACTCGTCGGCGCCGACCATCCGCGGCTGGCTCTTCAGCCCGCCCTCGATGAAATCGCGGATCTGGGTCTTGGAAGCCAGCTTCGGCTCGACCTCGACGCTCAGACGGAACCGGAGCATGTCCATCAGCTCCAGGTCCATCGGGTCGTGCATGATCAGCTTCAGCTTGCCGTTGGTCTTCTCCATCGGCAACACGCCGTGCTTGCGGATCAGCTCCTCGGGCACCAGCGTCATGTCGACCTTGTCGGACATACCCGGAGCGGTCAGGTCGAGGAACTCCATCCCGAACTGATCGGCCAGAGCCTTGGCGACGTCGGTGTCCTTGGCGAAGCCGGCCTCGACCAGCGCGTCGCCCATGCGCTTGCCGGCGCCCTGGGCGATCTTGATCGCCTGCTCGGCCTGGCTGGCGTTGATGACGCCCGCCTTGACGAGGATCTCACCGAGTCGTTTGCGCGATCTAGCCATGCGTGTCTCTGCTCACGAGCGTGAAAGAAGCCATGCTGAGGGCCCGATGGTACGCGCCCGAGGACCGAATCCAAAGCCCGCCGAAGCCGCTGGGGGCGGATCGCCGGATTTGGGGCGGGGGCGACGATCGCCGCGAGTCGGCCGGACTCCTCTCTACGATGATCTCAACTGTGCCCCACACCAACGACAAACACCTGCTCATCACCGCCGGGCCGACGCAGGAGCCGATCGACGAGGTCCGATTCGTCTCCAACCGCTCGTCGGGGCGTCTGGGCGTCGAGATTGCCCACGCCGCCGATGAACTCGGCTGGTCGGTGACCCTCCTGCTGGGGCCCGGTGCGATGCAGCCAGCAGATACGCGGATCCGTGTGATTCGGTTCCGAACGGCCGCCGACCTCGAGGGCCTGCTCGACGCGCAGTTCCCAGTTTGCCTGGCGCTGGTGATGGCCGCGGCGGTCGCCGATTTTCGCCCGAAGAACCCCACGCCCGGAGCCAAGATCCGCCGACGAGACCAATCGCTCACCATCGAGCTTGAGCCGGTGCCGGATCTGCTGGCGCGGTGCGCAGGCAACCGCAAGCCTGATCAGGTTCTGGTCGGGTTCGCGCTGGAGCCGGGCGATCGCCTGAGCGAGTCGGCCCAGGACAAACTCCGGCGCAAGGGCGTCGACGCGATCGTCGCAAACCCGCTGGAGACGATGGACTCCGGCGCCATCGAGGCAACACTCCTGTCCGCCTCTGGCGAGGGAGTCCGGTCTGAGCACTGGCCTCGGAGTTCCAAGGGCGAGTTCGCAACGCGTCTTATGAAACGAATCGAGAAGTGGATCGAGGAGCGGGCATGACCAGATTCGAGCGCCCCTCTCGAGGCGGCCCGCGCGGGCGTCGCCCCCCGCCGCCGGTCGATCGCACGCCGCCGAAGGTGATCCACGAGGACGACGCGATCCTGGTGGTGGATAAGCCCCCGGGTTGGCTCGTGGTGCGTTCGCCGAAGTCCGAGGCGCGCACGCTGACCGACTGGGTGCTGGCGCGCGCCCGGCGGGAGGCGACCGGACGGTCGAGCCCGAAGCTCAAGGTCGTGAACGAGCTGGACGCCGCGGCGTCGGGCCTGGTGGTCTTCGCCAAATCGCCCGAAGCGTTCGACGCGCTGAAGAGACAGTTTCGCACCAAACGCCCCCACCGCCTGGCGCTGGCAGTCGTGCGCGGACACCCCAAGCTCGAAAGCGACGAGGGCTGCTCGCTCAAAGGAACGATCCGGCGGGCACTGGCCCGCCCGCAATCCCGCCCCCGCCGGGGCAGGGCCGTCGACAAGCCCGCGGTCACGCACTATCGGCTCATCCGCGCCTGGCCCGAGGGCGCGGCCCTCCGCCTGCGCCTGGAAACCTCCTTCCCGGGTCAGGTCGAGGACCACCTTCGCTCCATCGGCTGCGAGATCGGCCGCAAGCGCGAGCCGGGGCAGCCCGCGCGGATCGCGCTGCACCTGAGCGAGCTCGGCTTCTTGCATCCCCAGTCCGGGATGATGGTGCGGTACAGCTCCGCTGCGCCCCTGGATGTCGCCGAGGCGTTCGGCGAGCGTGCGCCGGCGCGATCGACCACTGTGCCGCGCCAGTCGCCGACGGCCGACGATCGCGAGACCGGGCCCCCCATCACCAAGGTGGTGGATCAGAGCGGTGCCGCGCCTTCGCCCAAGCCGCCCGGTGCCGAGCAGGGCTGGGACCATGTCGCCGAGTGGTACGACACGCTGATCGCCGAGCGTCGCAGTGACCATTTCGACGAACTCATCGTTCCGGGGGTGGTCCGCCTGTTATCGCCGACGCCCGGCGAGCAGATCCTCGATGTCGCGTGCGGACAGGGCGAAGTCTGTCGAGCGCTTGCGCGAACCGGCGCGAATCTCACGGGCGTGGACGCCTCGCCCGCGCTGCTTGCGTCGGCGCGGGACCGATCGGACGCCGGGATCCGCTTTCTCGAGGGCGACGCTCGCACACTGGGTACATTGGGGCTCGAGCCGTTCGACGCGGCGAGCTGCGTCATGGCGCTGATGAATATCGACCCGATCGAGCCGGTCTTCGGCTCGCTGGCCCAGGTGATTCGCCCCGGGGGGCGGGTCGTCGTCGTGGTGCTGCACCCGGCGTTTCGACCGGCGGGGCACTCGTCCTGGGCGTGGTCCGAGGATGGCGGCGCGACCGTGCAGGAACGCCGGGTGCGCCGGTATCTGGGCGGGTCGGTGCATGAGATCGTCATGAATCCGGGGGACCAGAGCGAGGGCGCCGCGCCGGTGACGACCACGACCTTCAATCGCCCCATCGAGCACTACGTCCGGGCAATCACCGGTGCGGGTTTCGTCATCGACGCCATGGAGGAGTGGGCGAGCAGGAGGACGAGCGAGCCCGGCCCTCGGGCCGAGGCCGAGAACGCCGCACGCCGGGAGATCCCGATGTTCCTAGCCATCCGCGCGATTCGGGCGAGCAGCAACCCGGCTCCAGAACCCCGCCCGGTCTCTCCGCAGGGGAACTGAGCAAAAACACACGGACAGGTATTTTCACCAGCGATCCGCGTCAAGAGATAAAAAACTCATCTTTTCGATCGAGTTACCAGACGCCCATACCGCCGATCGGCCATGTTCATGGCGATGCCTCTGGGAGCTGGCGCGAGATATTCGCAAGATCATAACTGTTTTTCCCCAATTTCGCTCTTCATACGAGCTCCATTTCTTGTACTCTGCATGCGATTATCTTGTTTTGCGTGCCGATGCCGCCAGCGGAACTGGCGGATAGGTGCGGCGATCGGGGGCATGCTTATGGGACGGCGCTGGGGGTCGTTGCGGGTGGCGGCAGCCGCGGTCGCGGGGACCGGCACGATCGCGCTCGCACAGGCGAGAAGCTCGGACCCCATCCTGCTGGCGATGCAGAGTTTGGAGTCCGCCCGCGATGCGAAGTGCCACTCAACGGCGTGCCGGCTCGAGGACTTTGTCTTCGGAACCCCGCTGAGCGTCGCTGCCCGCGAGGCCAAGGTGGACCTGCAACGGGCGTTCATCCTGCGAGCATGGGAGCGCGCATCGGAGACGGCCCAGGCCCAGGGTGCGGCGGCGATCAGCGGGGCACTTGCCCGGGCCGCCATGGACGCAGGCTTCCAGTTCGAGCGTCGCGCGGACAAGACGATCGTGGTCCGCGCCGCCTCCGGGGAGGAGCTGACGATCCCCGCGATTCGCCACGATCAGTACGCCAGCGTCGCCTACTCGCTGCGCGCGATCCTCAGCGTCCAGCAGGACATGCTGTTCGGCGGCGCGAGGTTCACCCCGCTCTCCGCCGAGGCGGTTGACGCGTTCAAGGAGGCCTGCGACGCCGCGACGATGGCGACGTTGCAGATCGCCGATCGCGAGTCACGGGCGGCCAACGAGCGTGAGGTTTCCCAGGAGGTCTTGCACGGCGTGTGGATGCGCGTCGTCGGCCAGGCGGCAAGCGATGAGGACGGGACGCTCGCCATGGCGGGCGGCGATCGCGCGCAGGCCAATGCGGTGCTCGTCGGGCTCATTCGCGAGAAACTCGCCTCTTACAAGGCGTACAACGAGATCGATCAGGGGGAATCCGGCCCGCTGCTTCTGACCAACGCCCAGGCCTACTACGCCCGCTACCCCCTGCCCAGGCCCGAGGGCGAGCGTCTCAGGCTCTTGCAAGCCTATGGGCTTGTCATGGATAGCTTCATCCGCGGGCTCATCAGCCACGGCGAGCGACTCGCCGCGGGCGAGGGGCGCGGGGTCATCCGAGCCGCCGACGCCGAGAGTGCGGTGCGGCACCTGTTGCCCGCGCGGGTCGATGAGTTCGAGGACGTCCATTTCTTCCCGCGCCTGGGCGACGAAGGTGGAGTTACGCTGGAGTCCTACGACTGCGACTCATTGCGCGACCTCGGGCTGCACTGGATCTTCCTGATGCGGTCGTACCGAGACCCGGCGAACGCGCCCATGCCGCTCGATCCCTTTGCCGCGGAGATCATCACCGAGGCGATCTCCGGCTACGGCGTGCTCGTATTCCGCGTCGCGGGGGAGATTGCGCGCGAGCGCGGCGCAAGCCCGACGCTCCAGATCGAAGACCTGGCCGAAGCGGAACGGCGGATCCGGGCGCTCGTGCTGGCGCATCAGCAGGCCCCGGCCGAGGCTCAGCGTGCCACGACTCTCGCGTCGGTCAAAGACAGCGTGCCGGCACCGTCGAGCGCCGCGTACTTCAGCGAGGTGACCGATCGATCCGGCGTTCGCTTCAACCACCGCAGCGCCCCCTGGCTGGGCGAGTTTCGACGCACGCGCACGAGCAGCCCACCGACGTTCTCCGGCGGGGGCATCGCCGGCGAAGACGTCGACGGCGACGGACGGCTCGACCTGCTGCTGGTCGGCGGGAGAGGCAACCGCCTGTTTCTCGGCGACGGCGAGGGCGGCTTCGTGGACGCCACCGAGCGGGCCGGGATCGACTGGCGTCGCCCGGACCGAAGCCCCGGGGAGGCCCGCCAGCCGATCATCGCGGATTTCGACAACGACGGGGTCCAGGATATCGTCATCACCTACGCCAACGACGCGCACCGCCTCTACCGGGGAATGGGCGGCGGCCTGTTCGAGGACATGACAGAGTCGGCGGGTCTCGGCGGCGAGGGAATGATCGGCGGCGCCGCCACCGCCTTCGATTACGACCGCGACGGGCTGCTCGATCTCTATATCGGGTACTTCGGCGACTACCTCGCCGGCGAGGTTCCGCTGCAGGATCGCGACAGCCGCAACGGCCTGCCCAACGTGCTGCTGCGCAACACCGGAAACCTGCGCTTCGAGGACGTGACCGAGCAATCCGGCACCGGCGATACCGGCTGGGTCCAGGCCCTGTCGCACCTGGACTTCGACAACGACGGCGATCAGGACCTCTTCATCGCCAACGACTTCGGACGCAACGTGGTCCTGGAGAATCTCTCAGACGGCTCGTTCCGCAACGCCTCGCCCGATCTCGGCCTCGACAAAGCGCACCACTCGATGAACGTCGGCGTGGGCAACCTCAACGACGACGAATATCCCGAGGTGTACGTCTCCAATATCACCACGATGGTCAAGGACAACAAGTACGTCCTGCCCGCCCCCGGCAAGCCCCTTAACTTCCGGCACGACAGCATGGCCACCATGCTCGTCAAGGAATCCAGCATCCTCTACATGTCCCGGGAAGAGGGCGGACGCATCGTCGGATACGATGCGTCCACCAACGTCGAGCGGGGAGAGTCCTCGACCGGCTGGGCCTGGGACGCCGAGTTCCTGGACTTCGACCTCGACGGCGACGACGACCTGTACGTCCTCAACGGCGCCAACGAGTACTTCCACTGGTACACCAGCTATCACGACGAGCGCAGCGGCTGGCACCAGCTCGACCACGACCGCGAGGCCAACGTCTTCTTTGTCAACGACGCCGGCATGCTCCGCAACCGGTCCTCGGCCAGCGGCGCGGACTTCTTCGGCAACTCCCGCAGCGGCGTGTACCTCGATATCGACCAGGACGGCGACCTCGACATCGTCGTCAACAACTTCCACGCCCCGGCGACCGTGCTCCGCAACGACCTGGACGCGCCGGATCGTCGCTGGCTCAAGATCCGCCTGATCGGCGACCCCAGCGCCGGCTGCAATCGCGACGCGATCGGCGCTCGCGTGCTCGTGACGACCGACGCCGGCGTCCGCGCTCATCGCTACGTCCTGGGAGGATCGGGGTTCCTCTCCATGGAGCCCCGCCTGCTCCATGTCGGCCTCGGCGAGGAATCCTCGGGCGACGTGACCATCCACTGGCCCAACGGCGAGGTCCAGATCCTGGAAGACGTGTCGGCGGGGCAGGTGCTCACGGTTCGACAGGGGGGCTGACGCGGGCGTGGCGGGCGTCGGCGGAACGATTGCGACGCCGAGTAGGCTGGCGGTTCCACGCACACAGCCCCTTCGCAAAAACGGGACTATCATGGTCCATTCGCGGGCGTAGCTCAATGGTAGAGCGTCAGCCTTCCAAGCTGAATGTTGACGGTTCGAGTCCGTTCGCCCGCTTTCGTAAGTGGCTTTATAGAAGCCGCTTACCCGATTCAACGATTCTCTGCACTACATCGACGAGGTCGATTTATAGTCCTATGTAGTGCAGGATCGACCGTTTATGTAGTGCAGAGGCCCTCAGAAGCCGTACTTCGCTTTTCGCAGTTGGAACGCTTTCTCTCCGCCCTCCATGACGTGCTTTATCTCGTCGCGGATCTGCTCGACATCAATCGCACCATGGCATTTGATCCGGCCGCCCGAATGGTCACCAGCCCGGCGGTAATCGCAACAGATCACCAGGTCAGCGTCACCGTTCACAACGATGTTCGCGTTGTGGCTTGAGACGATAATCTGACGCTTGGCTTTGGCGGACCAAATCTGCTCGACGATGTCGAGGATGACCTGATTGTCAAGGTCGTCTTCTGGTTGATCAATAATGAGCGGCGGCCCATCTTGGTTCAAGAGTACCTTGAGCAACGCTGTCGCCTGCTGTCCAGCCGAAGCAGAAGCGAATGGGATGTAGTCGTTCTCGCGGCGTTGATATTCGAACACCGGCACATCGGACGGTGAGGTCAGAAGCAACTCCAAGCACGCTGCGGGAGTCAGTTTTCGCGCGATTCGTTCTAGATCATTTTGCGTTGCACCAGCCTTGACCAACCTAGGACACCCGGGGACAGAGATGTCGTCGTCCTCATCAGCTTCAATGGCCGCAAGCGATTCCAGCTCTTCGACAAGCTGCAACCACTCATCAAGTGGATCCTGGGCGTCAGTCACTGCCGAGCACAGTGCCTCATATGTCGCCGAACGCACTCGGGTCCCAGAGAGCTCTTTGGTCAGCCGTTCGCTGATCTGCGATGCATCGGAAGCAACTGCCAGAGTAGCACGGATGCGTTCGGCGGAGAGTTGCGTGAGACGATCGCACTGCCCACTCAGGAGCACCGCTCTTGCTGCGTGGAGCTGTTTCCAACGCACTAGGGCAGACTCGTACTCACTTTCTGCTTTCTCTCGCCCTTGTAGCTCTTCACGCGTGTCCGCAAGCTGCTGACGAATAGACTTGACTTGCTTCTCCACCGATTCGATCAACGTCAACTTCCCAGTGTTTGCCGTTGATCGCTCCTTGGCTGCTTCGTATCGCTCGTTGTGTTGAGCAATCGCCGCATTCAGCTTTGCACGCGAGTCAACAAAACCGCCTAGTTCGTCGCTCCCGTCCTGCAGAATGGCTTCGATTGCCCCCAGCCGTTCCGACACCATTCCCTTGATGCGTTCTGCCGCTGCGTGCATGCGAGCTAACTCGTCGATGAGAGATTCCGACTCATCGTTCTCCATGCGTATGTCCGGTGGATCCTTCAAACTGCTACCGGCTGCTTGTATTCCAGCTCTCATTGACTCCAGATGACGAGTCAACTCCGATACATGCCGCTCAACCGTCAACGTGTTTTCGTGCTGCGAGAGCACTTGAGCATCAGCCTCGGACAAGCCCGTAAGCTGTTTCCGAAGCTCAACTACTTGAAGTGCGAGCGACGATTCCTCAACTTGGAGTCTCTCAAGTCGAGAGGAGAGGTCTCGTTTCAGTCGCACCTTCTCGTGGGATGCCCGAATTTCGTCCTTCGTGTCTCGAAGCTCACTTCTCTTGGCCGCCAGTTCCGCTTCGATCGGAGCCTTCACCAAACGGATAAGCTCGTCTGTACGGACGCCGACCGCACTGAGTTGCTTCTGGCTATACGCCTGGATGGGCAGGAGTTTCTCAACGTCAGCGGCAACGCAATCCTCGAAATTTCCATCCGCGATCTTGAGCTGTAGTGATTCCGTGGTCGCCTTGCGTTGAACAACGTGCTGAATGCCGTTGACCACAAAGGTCACCGTGGCGATCCCATCGACTTTGGCGAGTGTGTTTTTGACGAGCCCCACTCTCTTCGCCTGGTAGTCGGGCAATTCGGTTGAGTCGGTCATCGGAGGATGATCACATAACGCCCATCTCAAATACTCCAGCACTGACGATTTACCCGTGCCACGCCCTCCAATGAGGCATGAGAACTGAGGGTTGAACTCAATGTCAATCGGCCCAAGAAAGGTGCTGTTTGAGACTTCGAGAGAAGTGATTGCGATGGCAGGTAGCTGCGGCTCAGTCTGGTGGAGGCGTGTTTGCCGAGCGAGGCATGCTTGTCGAAGAGCCTCGGCGGTTGGTTGAGCCCACTTCACCCACGTTGAATGCGTGCCGAGATTGCGGCGATCGTCGAATCTGTCATCCGACGTTTGAAACAAGCCCAAAGGCTTGAAGCCCCACTCCGTATCCTTGCCATCAAGGATGCGTCGTTTGCCATCGTCGAGTTGGGTTTCAGATCCATCGAGGTAACCACCAACACATGGCATCTCTTTGTACTTTGGGGCAAACGCCTTGCGGAGAATTGACGACTGTCCCTTGCCTACGTTCGGCAGGATGATGTAGCGGCCCCGTGCGTACTCCTGAACGTCGAGGATCTCACACATCTTCGAAAGCGAGTCAATATGTGTCAGCCGCTGCGTTTCTGCATGGCGATCTTCGCCCGCGTCGTTACTAGCAATGCCAAGTGCGGCCATAACGGCAGGAAACATGTTGCCAGGAAAATTTGCGTCGAGTAAGAGGAGTGCCTGGCAGGGCACCGAGAGAGTCATCTCCATTCCCGGAAAGACCGTCAGTTGCTCCTGCTCTGGATAAGGGTCGCCTTCGTCGTCACGCTCTTCCTTGGCCGCAACTCGGATCGCTTCTACAAACACCATGTCGTGGTGGTCGGTAATGGCCACAGCATGGAGACGCTTCTCTCTACACTTTCGTACGAACCGTTCTGCCCACGCCTTGCGGTCTTCGTCCGATACCGGACGATCGCCTGTCCAGTTGATGTCCCGAGGCGTGTGTACTTGAAAGTCGCACCGGAAGAAATGTGCTCCTGCATCCATGCGTCAACTCCAACGAACCGCTCATTCGGCTTCTACTTGCCCAGGAACACTACGAGTTTGCAGTGCAGGGCACATGACTCGTCACATTGGGGCATTCTATCCGACATTGCGGTACGAGATACCGGAAGGAGCAGGCTTGAATCAGAACCCCGTTTGTCGGATAACAGATGCAGCGTCGAGCGTTTGCTCGATGCGGGCGTTACTCCGACCTCAAACGTTCGGGATGACGTTGCTACTTGTGGGTAGCCCCACCCGCTAAACCAGGTCTAATCAACTTGGCTAAGGGAACGGTTTTACCAACCGTAACGGGGCTATCCCTTCGAGCCGGATGCGATGAGAGTCGCTTGTCCGGTTCAACGGAGGCTCTGGAGAGTAGAACTTCGAAAGAAGAGTAATCCTCCAGTTCGATCCGATGCCCTTCGTGCGGAAGAGGGGCGACGCTGACAGACCTCGGGTTGCTGGGTGGTACCAGCACGATGAGGCCGACAGTACTGAATGGGTGCGAATCCCTCGGCGGGGTAAGGTGGCTACGGCCATCGTGCAACGTTCGCTGGCGTGTGGAGCGTGCTCACGGCGACGTGAGTACCCGCAGTCTGACAACTGCGGCGACCTGCTGACTTGAAAAGGCAGGCGGTGAATAGCTCAAGCATGAGAGGCCCGAAACAAATAGGGCTTGCCAGTAAGACGATTCGGAGACGGGTAGCCGAACAGCGAAAGGCCGGTGTTGGTGGATAGGGCGAGCTTCTGTGTTCGTAGCCTGGAAAGCGTGTGCCTCGGCACATGGCGACTGCGGCCTGGCGGAAGCCGGGCACGTACAACACTCGGTCCCTCGGGTAATACCGATTAGCGACGTGAACGAATCGTTCTGACAGTGCTGTCTAAAGCGGGAAGGAGTCTCGATGCCGCGATTGGTACGCGGAGCCTTGCACGTCAGCAAGGACATATTCGGAACTCTGGGAGTGTGGCCTCAGTAGAAGAGCGATGCCACGGGCGGAAGCCCAGGGCAAGTGCTGCGATGGACCTGCAAGGCAGTGGGTTCTCGTTTGCCGCTCGGAGTGATTACCGAGCGATTGCGACGACGAAAGGGCTGAGGGGAACGTGCTGCGATGCAGCCATCCCACAAGTAGCAACGTGCGACAGGCAACTGAGCCTGCCGCTCCTGAGACGACTCTAAGGACGGCCAGTGAGCTGTGGAGCGGAAGCTCCCCATCTGACTGGCGGTGGACTGACGACGGACACGCTTCGTACGCCTACGGCTCGAAGCGTGCACTCTTCTTTGCTGCGACCGCTACGCCAATACACCTTGGCGGGCGGTCTTATTGAATACAGCAGGCCGCCCATTTGCGGCGGGTGCTGTTAGCAAAGACGAGGTTGTGTCTCGAAGGATTCGACGACACAGACTCAGTCGTTTCGGAAGCGACCACGGAAGGTCGCTCGGTCAGTCGGAATGTGTGCGTGCGTGGGAACACGTTCTGCCGTGCCGTCACGTTGACGACACGGCAAGAGGTTCATCACGCATCGTGGAAAGGAGGTTCGGTCACAAGCGAAACTCCCTCGCACGCACCATTCTGGCGAGACCGTTGACGGACGACAGGTCCATGTACGTCTCAGGGTTTGGCTTTCGCAGATTGAGCCTTATCAATCTGCATCCTCGTGGTCCATCCAAACGGTTGGACCAGGAGGATTCACGGGGAGGGGTATGGAACCGAAGGCAAGCCGAGGAAACCAGTGGCTGGTGCAGTCACGTGCCGCACTCGTGCGGTATGTGGCAGCCAACCTGCTCACGCATGGCTACCGGTGGTACGTCACCGGCCAGATTCCAGAGCACAAAGACCCGGCTCTGACTGATGATGCGATTCTTGACCGCTATGGCCTTCGCATCACAAAGTGGGAGCGAGCCCGCAAGAAACGGGCGGGGTGGGCGAGTGTGCGATACCTCCGAGTAGACCAGTACTTCCTGCTCATTGCCACCGACGGTCCGCACCCATTCAGAACAGCAGAACAAGCGGTCATCAAAGATGCACGCCGAACCCCGCTCATCGTGGACGGGTACTCGCTCAGCATCCGCAAGCAAATGCTCGGGACTGGTCGTGGTGTTTGGCGTCCAAGTGTTCGCATCGAACGCAGCACCTACATGCAGCTACGAGCGTACTTTCTTGAACACGCCGTGCATCGATCGGAGGATTGGCTGCGACGGGAGCTTCACAACGTCCCGTTCGAGCCATACCAACCAGTCGTCCGCCAACTCCACGCCCTTCTGCAAGCTCTCAACAAGGCCAGAAAGCGGGCCGGTTACACCGTGATTGGGTACGACGTATTCCGATACCGCATGAGGCCGATCAGGGTCTTTGTTGATGACACGGATGTCGTCGTCAAAGCCCCGCACAAGGTGCCACGATGAGTGCGTTCGACCATCTCTTTCGCAGGCACATCGACCGCATGGCTAAACGTCGCGTAGCCGCACCATCTCTTGTGGCTTGGTGCTGGCGACTCGTGTTGGCCGGATGTCTCGCACGCTTGTTCTGGCCAGCATGACCGGGTTCGTCTCGTTCAGCTCATGGCCTGCTCTGTGAACTTGTCGTAGTCATTGGCGACCGCAAAGCCGATGTCGGTATCGAGTGCCTTGAAGTGTTCTCGGCCACAGTCAATCTTCGCCTTCTCCCTGGCACGAAGGTCACCACTGAACAGGCTTCCCTTCGTCTCCACGACGAAGTAGAGCCGCTCCTGGCCGTCAATGTCGATGACAACCGCCCAGTCTGGGTTGTACGTGCCGAGGGGCGTCTCGATCTTGAACCATGCCGGGAGCTTCGCGTACACCTTCACCTCATCGGCTCGCTCGAAGGCACCTGCAAACGCCTCCTCAACGTCGGAGTCGTAGACGACGTGCTCATAGACGGACTTGTCACTCTTGAGCATGTTCTGGTTGAGGTAGCCCCGTAGCTCCTCGTTCTGGAAGAGCTCCTGGGCGTAGATCGCGTCTTCGCCGATTCGCTGATACTTGATGCCATCCACGATGAAGAGCTGCATCTGATTCTTGATGAGAGCCGTCACTTGCTCGATGAATTTCTGCGGGTTGTTCTTGAAGTCTCCGAGTCGTCCACTCGTTGTGAGAATCTCAACGATGGAACGCCGCGTCAGGTGAGTCTCGTTCTGGAGGAACGAGACGATGTCAGGCACCTCAAAGTCGGTCGCGTCGTACACGTGGACGCTTTCGTTGCCTTCATCGGTCTCAACGCCGCTGCGTTCGATGGCGAGGCGTCCTGTGCGGTACACAAACCTTGCCTTCCCCACAATGAGCTGCTTGGCGATGTCGCTCGCACACTTCTTGACAAGGGCATCAGCGTCGAACTCCACTCGGAATGTCGTCCGGTACTTGATGCGGTCCCACAGCTCACGGAACTCTTCGCCGAGGTAGATGGCTTTGTTCAGCTTGACCACTTCGGCCTTGTCCGCGTCGCGGACGTTCAGCTTGCCGCTTACCTTCTTGAGCAGACGGAGAATCTGGTCAGACTGCTCTTTCACGTCATCGGGCAGTTCGACTTCGTCGTTTGCGAGAGCCTTGCGTAGCTCGTCCTGCACTTTGCCTTTGGAGTCGATGTACCCCTTCACTTGCAAGTGCTCGAAGAGCTGTTTCGACTTCTCGGTACCCAGGTACTCAATCTCCGGCTTCGTCGCATCCAACACTACGCTCGCGAACAGGTGCTTCTCGATAACGCCGAACCGAATGCCCTCGTCCTGCTCGATCTCCTTCTGGAGCTTCTGAGCGAAGTCCTCGTATGACTCGTTCGCCATCACCGTGAGTCGGTTCACCTCGAACCCATGAACTCGCTCACCGTCCTGGTTCACGGCGATACGCAGCCCGCGTCCGATTTCCTGCCGCTTCTTGATGACCGAACCGGTCTCGTTGAGCGTGCATATCTGGAACACGTTGGGATTGTCCCAGCCCTCTCGCAGTGCGGAGTGCGAGAAGATGAACTTCAGCTTCGAGTCGAAGCTGAGCAGCTTCTCCTTCTCTTTCATGATCAGGTGGTAGGTGCTCTCGTCTGCTTTAGTCTTGCCCTCGCCGGTCGAGTCTTTGAACATCTCGACCGACTGCCCGGCGACCTTCTTCTTGTCGATGGAGAAGTATCCGTCGTGAACGCCACTGGCTGCGGTCTCCCGGTCCAGTCCTTCAAAGAGCACGTCGTACTTGGGCTTCTTGATGGCCTTAGCGTACTCCTCCTCGAACATCACGGCGTACTTGCCATCAACCCGCCTGCCCTCATCGTCGTACTGCCTGTAATTCGCGACTCGGTCTATGAAGAACAAGCTCAGCACCTTGATGCCTTGCGGGCGGAGCTGGAGCTCCTTGTCGAGGTGGGCCTCGATGGTCTTGCGGATTTGGAGCTGCTTGTACTGGTCCTCATCCACGTCGCCAGCGACTTCGTTGAGGTGGACGATGTCGTCCTGACTCGTGAAGCTGATGTACTCGTTGCCCTTCTCACAGTAGATGTCGTCGATAATGTACCCGTCGTACACACTGCGACCACCCGACACTTCGAGAAGGTCCTGGCCCGCCTTGACGGTCTTCTTCTTTCGCTTGACCTCACCGTTCTTCTGCTGCACGTCAAGCTCAAGCTGGGCCGTGATGGGGCTCTTCCGGTTGTCCACCTTGAGCAGCTTGATGTATGCCTTGTTGTGGCTGTCCTGAACGTCAATGCCAGCCACTTCAATTTGCTTGACCAGCTTCCGCTCGAAGGCATCCACGGCGTCGAGCTTGTAGACCATGTGGTGTTTGTCCACGTGCGTCGCCGAGTAGCGGAGCGTGCAGAGCGGGTTGAGCGATGCGATGGCCTCGCTGCTCTTCTCTGTCGTGTCCACACTCTGCGGCTCGTCGATGATGACGATGGGTTGCGTCGCCTGGATGAACTCAATCGGCTTGTTGCCGGTCATCCGGTCGTGCGGCCTGTGGATGATGTTGGCCTTGTCCTCCTTCGCCGGGTCCTTGAAGCTTCGGCGGAAGGCGTCGATGTTGATCACCATGATCTGGATGTAGTCGCTCGTGGCAAAGTTTCGAACCTGTCCGAGCTTCTGTGAGTCGTAGATGAAGTAGTCGTACTGCGTGTTGTCGTAGAGCCCCTTGAAGTGCTCCTCGGTCATCTGGAGCGTCTTGTGGACGCCCTCCTTGATGGCTACGGAAGGCACCACCATGATGAACTTGGTGAAGCCGTACTTCTTGTTCAGCTCAAAGATCGTGCGGAGGTAGACGTAAGTCTTCCCCGTGCCGGTTTCCATCTCAACAGTGAAGTTGAGCTCATCGAGCTTCTCGGACACCGGCAGAGCGTTGCGGAGTTGGATCTTGCGGAGATTGGAGAGGATGTCATCGTCGAGCAGGCGAAGCCGATTGCCAACCCCGAGGTCAGAGCCGAACGCCAGAGTGCTCTGTCCGTCATCAGACGGCACATTGACCGCTGCAACGGTGAAGTTCGTGCGACAGGTCTCCTGCCCCTCGAAGAGGTCCACCACCGAGCGAACAGCATCGTGTTGGAAGTCGAGCTCTGGATTGAACTGAATCTTCATAGTGTTCTCTCCATTGCTCAGAGCGAGCGAATCTGTTCGTCAGCCAGACCGGCTTGTTTGAGAATCTGCACTGCATTGGCCTTCACCACATCGTCCTTGAAACCGGAGTCTCGGAAGACGACACGCATGACTTCGGGCATGAGCTCCTCTTTGAGTGCGACGATGCCTTCAACAACCTCGAGGTCGATGACCTTGGCGAGACAGACGACCAACGCACCGGCACCAACGCTGTAGACGGTGCTTCCTGCGATTTCTCGTTCGTCGATTGGCTCTGCGAGATCGAGGCCATACTTGATGAGCAGTTCGTAAAGTACATCTGACTGTGTTCGGTCTTGCTTGATGTTGTCTATCGAATCAAGCAGCGTCTCCTCGACCGTGTCGAAGTCTGCGTCCCAAGGCTGCACACTGCTGCTGTCGAGCTTGAACACGCGGAAGCCGAGGTCGCCTTCAAAGTCGGGAAAATCTTCGTGCAGCTTTGCCGCTGCACGACGGATCCGCTCCTTCCCAATGTCAGCAATTGTTCTATATCCAGCCGTATGTGCGACGGTCCCTTCTTCGCAGGGCTCGGGCAACTGCACCATAATATGACGCCTCGCCCCACCATCCTCAGCATTTAGTTCCATTGCGGAGTGAGCCGTGGTGGCCGCACCAGCAAAGAAATCGAGGCATATGGCCGTCGGGTCATTCATCATGCGAATCAGATACTTTGGAAGCGAGCTGGGTTTCGGATAGTCAAAAATCACCAGACCTTCAAATAGACTCTTCAATTCGCCATAGCCTTCGTCATTACGCATCACACCACACTCGTCACTGCTCAGAACATCTGATGGAGCGATGAATTTGTCGTCGCCCTCATCAAGGTAGTAGTACATCGTAGTGAAAGTTGGTGTTTTGAAAGCGATTCGTTGTCCTTCGTGAAGACGCTCTTTGAATGTGCCTTGCGACCACTTGAACCGAGCTGTCATGCTAAAGGCATTGGCGTTTGTGCCGTCTTTCACTTCAAGGTCATTATGCAACTCGACAACTTTTTCGTCGTCGCCGTACTTGCCCTGCTGGTATGTGCCATCATCGAAGTAGAACTCTACGGTTCCCGCTTCAAACTCTATTTTCGTGGGCTTATTGCCGCTGTTGAACAGCGGTGCCATCGTGTTGTATGAATCCGGGCCGCGAAGGCTAATCACATCGGCTTTCTCGTAGCAGAGCACATACTCCAACTTGCCTCGTATCTTCTTGCTAAGAGTCGGTGCCTTGCTTGTCTTATTCCATTTGAAGATGCCAACAAAATTAGATTCACCATAAATCTCATCGCACAGTTTTCGGAGGTTGGACAACTCGTTGTCGCCGATCGAAATGAACACCGCTCCGTCGTCACTCAACAGGTTGCGCGACAGCTTTAGCCTGGGGTACATCATGTTGAGCCAGTTGGTGTGGAACCTTCCTCCGGTCTCCGAATTAGCTGAGAGCTTGAGGCCGTCGCCATCAACTTGGCCGCTGTACCGGAGGTAC
Organism: Phycisphaerales bacterium; assembly: GCA_029260315.1. GTDB lineage: Bacteria > Planctomycetota > Phycisphaerae > Phycisphaerales > UBA1924 > S146-42. Next base: position 68,105 of record JAJDDM010000096.1, read on the forward strand.
GTGTCGAGATTTTCCTGAAACTTGTCGGGGTAGATGAACTCATTGCCCGTGTTGTACGGCGGGTCGATGTAGATCATCTTCACCTTGCGGTGATACGACTTCTGGAGCAGCTTGAGCACCTCCAGATTGTCGCCCTCGATGAACAAGTTCTTCGTCGTGTCCCAGTTGACCGACTCTTCCGGGCATGGCCGGAGCGTTGCAGTTGTCGGCGTGTTGGCGATGAGCTTGGCCCGACTCTTACCGTTCCATGTGAAGCTGTACCGTTCGGGTTTGTCCTCTATGGCGTCACCAAGCACCTCGCGGAGTGCGTCGTAGTCCACCTTCCAACGAGGCTCGCCGTCGTCGGAACTCTCCGTGAATGCATCCGGAAAGAGCTCGCGGAGTGTGGCGAGGTTATCATCTACGATGTTGGCGGATGCACCATCGGTTGCTGGGTTGAGTGGTTCCATCGGTCGTGTTCCTCGGTCTAAAGCAGGGTCGATTCCGTGCGGAGACGCTGCTCCAACTGCTTGATTCTGGTATTGAGTTCAACCTGCCGGTTGAAGTGGGTTTCGTTCTTGAGCAAAGCACGCTGCTCCGCGATCTGCTGTTCGATCGAGCGGCACTCCGCGAGTCGCTTGAGCCGCTCTGCTTGTTGCTCGGCTGAGTTGTGGAGCGTGTAGCTCCCTGTGAGCCGCGAAGCATCGAGTGCGGCCACGCGGTCCACTAGAGCCGAGTACAGATCGAAGAAGTGCGTGTGCGGCAAGTCGGGCAGAGCCAGGCTTGCGATGAACTTCGACTGCTCAGCAGAAAGAGAGCTGGCGTCCATCCAGCCGGAGAGCCGTATGTCTTCGGCAACGATCGCGTCACGCTCCGCACGACTGAACCGTTTGTGAGCAACGCTGATCGCGAACGCGGGTGGAAGCGAGAGCACGAGCACCACCGGGTACGGGATCGCCCGATGGATGACTTCGGTGATGCGTTTGGTTCGCTTGTCGGTCTTCAGGTTGACCTGGATGACCGCAACCTCGTGGTACTCCCGTTCATCGTCCTCATAGGCAGAGATTGGCACGGTTGAGGGCTTGAGCGTGTACTGCCAGGTCACGTTCTCGATGTCATCGGCGAACGCTCGCTTGTCGGCGGCGGTGAGCGAGGCGTTCTCTGAGAACAACTTCTTGAACACACGCTTGCCGAGGTGACAGGCATCGGGAAGGGCCATGCTTGAATAGAGGGCGTCGGTCATCCACCGCCCCCCGAATCTGCATCGACGATGGCGAGGTACGCGACGACTTCGAAGTCGTTGATGCCCTGGAACGAGTCCTTCGTGAGTACTGTTCCACCACGCTGGAACAGGCTCTCGACTCCCTTCTCCTCGGCCTTGCCGGTCACGGCGGCGATCGCCTTGGCGAGCAAGCCTTGGTAGTGGCTCATTTGCGAGCCGTTCTTGGTGCGAGCGTCGAACAAGGCAACGGCTGCATCGTCTGCCTGTGAGCAGCCGAGCGAAAGCTTCTTGAATACGTCGAGGATTCGTTTGGTGCTGGTGAAGTTGAGCTTCACCTCGCCGTCATCCGAGACATAGACGAGGTAGTGCGGCGACAAGGCGTACGTGCTGTCGAGCCGGACCTTCGCGTTCTCGGCTCTGAGGCACCAGATCACTCCGGGGCCAATCTCCTCGATGTCTACTAGATCGTCACCGGTTGCGACCGCGAATGCTCCAAGTGGCATGTGCTCAAGTCGCTCTTCGTGCTCCTTGAGGAACTCGACCAGGTCCATGCGGAAGTCGTTGAGCGTGAGGTCGGTGATGGAGATCCCGTTGGAGAGGTCTTCCATGTCGATGACCTCTTCCTGCATCTGCTCAAACTGTCGCCGCCTGTACTCCAGGTCGTTCATGTGGTCGTTGTCTGTCTGCTCGATGACGTTCTCTTCGCCGGTGGCGGAGATATCGAGCAAGACCATGCGGCCACTTACGCGGGCTTCGAGATTGATGTACTCGTCAAGCTCCATGTTGGGCCAGAAGTTGACCAATTGGATGACGCTGTTCTGCGAACCGAGTCGGTCGATGCGTCCAAACCGCTGGATGATGCGGACCGGATTCCAGTGGATGTCATAGTTGACGAGGTAGTCGCAGTCCTGGAGGTTCTGTCCCTCGCTGATGCAATCCGTCGCGATCAGGATGTCGATCTCGTCGGTGAGTGAGTCGTCAATCTTG
>JAJDDM010000097.1 GCA_029260315.1 Phycisphaerales bacterium
CGATCAGTTGGCTGCATCAGTTCAAGCGGCTGCGGGTGCGCGATGACCGCAGAGCCGACATCCACGAGGCGTTCGTGAGCCTGGCGTGCTCGATGATCTGCTGGAGGAAGGTTAGACAGGTGTATTTTTAGGGGCTCTTAGCCACAAAGCCATGCTCAGTGCTCCTTCACCCTCGCCCATGAATCCCTCAGCCCCACCGTCCGATTCAACACCAGCGTATTTTCAGTGGAATCCGGATCAACACAAAAATACCCGTGTCGCTCCAGTTGGAACCGCCGGATCCCATCGTCCCACTCCGGCTCGTCCGACGCGGCCTCGAACCCCAGCCCCGGCTCGATCTTCGCCGCCACCACCTCCATCGAGTCGGGGTTCAGATCATCGCGGAAATCCCCGGTCTTCTTGCCCGGCTGCTCGGCCTTGAACAGCCGATCGAACAGCCGCACCTCCGCATCGACCGCGTGCTCGGCACTCACCCAGTGCAGCGTCCCCTTCACCTTCCGCTGCTTCCCGTCGGCATCCGCCGGCGGCGCTTCCCCCCCCTGCGTCTGTGGGTCATAGGTGCAGCGCAGCAAGGTCACCTCGCCGCTCTCATCCTTCTCAAACCCGACGCATGTGACCCAGTACGCGTACCGCAACCGCACCTCCCCGCCCGGCTTGAGCCGGAAGTACTTCTTCGGCGCGTCCTCCATGAAGTCCTCGCGCTCAATAAAAAACTCGCGGCTGAACGGAACCTCGCGCGTGCCCGCGTTCTCGTCCTCGGGGTTGTTCACCGCCCGCATCATCTCGACCTTGCCCTCGGGGTAGTTCTCGATGACGACCTTCAGCGGCCGCAGCACGCCCATCCGCCTCGGCGCGGCCTTGTTCAGGTGCTCGCGGACCGCGTTCTCCAGCCGACCGAAGTCGATCAGCGAGTTGTACTTGGTCACCCCGACCTCATCGCAAAACGCCCGGATCGACCTTGGCGTCCACCCCCGCCGACGCATCCCCCGAATCGTGTGCATCCGCGGATCGTCCCACCCCCGCACATGCCCCTCCTGCACCATCGCTAAAAGATTCCGCTTGCTCAAAAGCACATGCGTCAACTGCAACTTGGCGAACTCGATCTGCTGGCCGTGGTGGATCTTCTCCTCGCGTCCCTCCCCCCTCCCTTCATTGATCGCATCAATGAACCAGTCATACAGCGGCCGGTGGTTCTCGAACTCCAGCGTACACAGCGAGTGCGTGATCCCCTCCTTCGAGTCCTCCAGCCCGTGCGCCCAGTCGTACATCGGGTACACGCACCACTCGTCGCCCACATGCGGGTGGCTCTTGCGCAGGATCCGGTACATCACCGGATCGCGCATGTTCAGGTTCGGGTGCGCCATGTCGATCCGCGCCCGCAGCGTCCGCGATCCATCCGGAAACTTCCCTGCCTTCATCCGCTCGAACAGATCGCGCGATTCTGCCGGCTCGCGATCGCGATACGGGCTCGGCTTTCCCGGCTCCGTCGGCATCCCCCGCGTCTCGCGGACCTGCTCCCCGCTGAGCTCGCACACATACGCCCCGCCCTTGTCGATCAAATCCAGCGCCAGCTCGTACATCCACCCGAAGTACTCCGAGGCGTGCAGGGCCTTGCCCCCCCACTCGAACCCCAGCCAGCGGATGTCCTCCTGGATCGCCTCGATGTACTCCCGCTCCTCTCGGGCCGGGTTCGTGTCGTCGAACCGCAGAAAGCAACGCCCGCCGTACTTCTTCGCCAGGCCGAAGTTCAGGCAGATGCTCTTGGTGTGCCCGACGTGCAGGTACCCGTTCGGCTCCGGCGGAAACCGAGTCGTCACCACGGACGGATCGCCCGCCCCACCCCACTTCCCGGAGGCGATGTCCTGCTCGATGATCTGCTCGATGAAATGCGGCGTTCGTTCTTCTGGCATTCGTCCGTCCTAGGAAATGGAAACACCGAGAGCCACGGGAGGGCCACTGAGTGCAGAATGTGACCACGGAGTTTCACGGAGTGACACGGAGTGGAGAGAGGGAGACTGCGAGTACGTCGAGTCCCATAGACTCTGCCTCACCTTCTCAATAGGAACCCGTCTCTTCACTCTGTGCAACTCCGTGAAACTCCGTAGTGAGCTCTCTTCTCCGTGGCCCTCCGTGTTTCATTCTGCATGCAGTTCGAGGCACCGATCGATCCGCGACACCGCCCCCTCGCGCCCGACTAGAGCAAGCGTCTCGCCCAATCCCGGGCTCACCGCCCTCCCCGTCACCGCCACCCGCAGCGGCTGGGCGATCTTGCCCATCCCCACACCCCGCTCCTCGCACCACGCCTTGATCCGCCCCTCGATCACTTCGGGCTCGAACGGCTCGATCGACGCGATCACCGGCTCGATCTCGCGCAGCCGCTCCAGCCCGCTCGGCTCGCCCTTCTTCAGCGCCTTAGCCAACGCTTTCTCGTCGAACTCGACGGCATCATCAGCGATCAGTGCGAACCGGACATGATCAGCCGCATCGCGCAGCGTCCGCGTCCGAGGCCGTGCCGCCCGGGCCAGCGCAAGCCCCCACCGATCGTCCCGCAGATCATCGAGCCTCTCAGCGAGCGGACGATCGAAGACGCCGGCAAACTCCTCCGCCCACGCCCGCCACCGCCCCAGAAACTCCTCGTCAGACATGCCCTGGATCGTGTCCGCGTTGAACGCCAGCAGCTTGTCACGATCGAACTTCCCCGCCTTCTTCCCCAGCCGCTCGATCGAAAAATGCTCGCACAGAAACGCCAGGTCGAACCGCTCCAGATCCGTCCCGTCCTCGTTCTTCATCCCCGGGTTCCAGCCGAGCAGCCCCAGATAGTTGCACAGCACCTCCGGCAGATACCCGCTGGCCTCGAAGTCGCTGACATTGATCTCCGGCAGCACCACGCCCAGCCAACTCGCGATCGCGTCCAGGTTCTCCAGGGGCAGCTGCGCCTTCTTATCCCCCAGCCACGCGTCGATATCCGCCAGCGCCATCCCTACCGCCGCCCCGAACGCCGAATATGCCTCGCCCTCCAGCCCCGCCTCCCGCAACGCCGCCTTCGCCGCCTTGTCCTTGTCGCGCTTGGACATCTTGCTGCCGTCGGGATTGAAGATCAGCGGCAGGTGCGCGTACGTCGGCGTCCGATACCCCAGCGCCCGCTGCAACGCCACATGCCTCGGCGTATTGATCAGATGCTCCTGCCCCCGCAGGATGTGCGTCACACCCATCAGCTCATCATCCACCACGCACGCCAGGTGATACGTCGGAAACCCATCGCGCTTGCGGATCACGAAGTCGTCGAGCTGCTCGGCCTCCAATCGCACGTCCCCCAGCACGTCATCACGGACGACGATCGCCTCGCCGGGCATCTTGAACCGCACGACGTGCTCCTCGCCCGCCCGCATCCGCGCCAGCCGCTCCTCCCGCGGCGTCTCCAGCGCCTTGCGGTCATACCGATACGTCTCCTTGCGCTCAATCACCGCCGCCCGCGCCGCGTCCAGCTCCTCCGGCGTCTCGAACGCCGGATACGCCCTATCCAGCGCGATCAGCCGCTCCACCGCCGCGTTGTAATGCCCCAGCCGCTGCGCCTGATAGAACGGCCCCACCCCCCGCGGATCCCGGGTAGATCGGCTCTCCGAGCCGATGTCCCATGTAGATCGACTCTCCGAGCCGATGTCCCATGTAGATCGACTCTCCGAGCCGATGCTTCCTCCCTCCTCCCCATCTGCCACATGCCCCTCGCCAAGCCCGCGCATCGGCTCGGAGAGCCGATCTACCCACTCCGGCCCCTCATCCCAATCCAGCCCCAGCCACGCCATCGACCGCAGGATCCCCGCCGTCGCGTCCTCGCTCGACCGCGCCTGGTCGGTGTCCTCGATCCGGAGAATGAACCGCCCGCCCAGCATGCGTGCCAGCGCCCAGCAGAACAGGGCCGTGCGCGCCCCACCGACGTGCAGATGCCCGGTAGGGCTGGGGGCGAATCGTGTGATCGTCTCGCTCATGGGCCAGTGTAGATCGCTGGGTAGATCGGCTCTCCGAGCCGATGTCCCATGTAGATCGGCTCTCCGAGCCGATGCGTTGGGTAGATCGCTTCTCCTGCCGATGCGTCGAGATGACCCGTCGACCAGCGAGTGCACCACGAACATCGGCTCGGAGAGCCGAGCTACCCGAGACTCGCCCCATACACCACCGCATTCGTCAACAACCGCATCGGCAGAAACCCCCGGATCGTCACGTCATCGGCAAGGCAGATCACACTCCCCGACCCCAGCCGATGGCGCGTCATGAACGCCGAGCCTTCCAGCCTCGCGAGATTCCGCTCCGAGATCACCCCGCCGATCGACCCGTCGTACCGCGCAATCACCTCGCCGGAGTCTGAGACCGCCAGCCGTCGCATGTTCCGCTTGATCACCCCGTACCACTCCCCGCACCCCGCCGCCAAAGGGTGGCTCGTATCCACCGCGACCCGCATCATCGCCCCCGGCACCCGATCCTCAACATCCCGCTCGGCCCACGTCGGCTCGCTCTCGCCTAGACGCTCCTCAATCGCATGCCCCAGGATTTCCTTGGGCCCGGGAATCTCGCCAGAAAACTCCACATCCTCGAAATACGCCCACGAATCGCCCCGCAGGGCCCGATCCTGCCCCATCGCCGGGACCGACAGCACAACGAACAGAACCAGAGCTCGCACAAAGATGGACATCGGGCCTCCTCCGCAAGTCTCCGCGATTGTGCCCGAACACCCATCGGCGATCCAGCCCCGCCTCCGAACTCCCCGCACACCACGCAGAATCCCTGGGCAGCGGAATCCCCGGGCCGAGACCGCATCGCCCAGGCTTTCCTGCAACGAGATTCCTGCAACAATCAGAAGAACTGACCAATCGGGCGCACGGCGCTCTCCATCCCCTCTCTCTTGAGGCAGGTCCGACGGGCTCGCAGGCGAGTCCGGCCCGGCGCCTGGCACGAGCAGCGGGCATGTCAGGGGAGAGAGAGCCACACCCGTGCCGGGCCCGGGACCGGGCATTTCGGCCCGCCGTTCGGGGGAGTTCTTGCTCGTGAAACAGGACGCCTTCCCGCAAACACTGCGAACATGGATCGGCGCTCGCCTCGTCGACGGCGCACAAGGCCGCGCGGAGGTCAACCGCCACCTCATGACCGTCTATCTCCGACCCCTCAAGATCTACTTCCTCGGCACTTCCGAACGCTGGCTCGGAGAACCCGACGACGTCGTCAGCGGCTTCTTCGCCGACCGCCTCGCCCGCGAGAACTTCCTCGACGACTGGATCGCCAGCGGCCTCAGCCTCCGCCGATGGCTCTGTAACGGCTTCTGCTTCTACCTCAAGGAACTCCGCCGCCAACGCTTCCGCGACGGCAGGGCCAGCGCTCTCAGCGACGACCCCGTCACCTTCTCCGGCGATCCGGAACAAGCCATGGACCGCGCGTTCATCGCCCAGGTCGTTCGCCTCGCCCTCGCCCATGCCCGCGAGCAGTGCCTCGCCGATGGCCTCGAAGACCACTGGAACGTCTTCGAGCAACACCACTGCCAAGGCCTCGCCTACCAGCAGATCAGCGAGGAGATGGGTATCAAGCCCTCGCGTGCCGCGGTCATGACCCGCACCGCCACCAAGCGCTTCCGCGAGGCCCTGCGCGAGCTGATCGCCCGCGACGCGGCCCACGACGACGTCGACGCCGAGATCCTCTCCCTGATGGAGACCGACTGATGGCAGAGCCCACGAACCTCGAAGCGCTGGACCAGACCGCGCTGACGCGCCTCATGAGCCTCGCCCTCGCCGGCCCCCGCCGCCCCGTCGACGCCCTCATCCAGCGCCTCGGCGCATCCGACGGCACCGAATGGCTCGACCGCATCCTCCAAGAGGACCTCCCAGAACGTGAGCGCGAGCTCATCGAACGCGCCACGACCCGCGACGCGTCCATCGACGAACTCCGCGAACTCAAGGATCTCAGCAAGGAATCCCTCAGCGCCGCCAAGACCGAGAACGACCGCGTCTGCGCCCTGTTCGCCTACTTCACCGCCATCGCCGGCGCGCTGGTCATCCACGACGAGGTCATCACAAGCCGCACGCCGGCGGACCTGGAGCCCGTCCTGCTCGACCTCGCCGAGGCCCTCCCCGCCCCACACCAGGATCTCGTCAGCGAGGCCGGCATGCGCGCCGCCGAACGCGCCGGCGCCTGACCTACCGCTCCCGCACCCGAAACCGGATCGTCATCACATCATCGCTCTCGATCGCGTCGGTCACATCCCCCAGCACCCGCACCCGCACCGTCGCCTCGTGCACCCCCGCCTGGTCCACGACCCAAGCCCCCGAAACCGCGTACCGCACGTCTTCTGCCAGCGACCCCGCCGACTCGCGGCTGGTCGCGCTGGAGCCCTCGACCGTCCGCGTCAGTTCCAACAACTCCCCCGCCAGCCTCGCCGTGCGCACCTGCACACCGATCGAGAACGGCTCGCCGACCACCGGCACGATCCGCTCACCCGCGACGCTCACGCAGAACGCATCGACGATCCCCGCGTTGACCGCGGCCCGCTCGTCCCGCCCATCGGGCACGATCCGCGCCTGATCGCCCCGCGATCGCCACACCCGCAGCCGCCCGTCGCCCCTGCCCGCCAGCAGCTGGTCGTCGCCATCGAGAAACGCCGCCGCCCCCAGCGCCATCTCCCCGCTCGCCAGGCGCGCGATCGGCTGGCGATAGTCCCGCGCCCACAAAACCGCGACTCCGGCGCGATCCGTCGAGACCAGGCGGGTCCCGTCGGGGCTGAACGCCAGCGCGCTGATACCAGGCCCCACGCCGCGCCCCGCCGCCCATTTCGGATCGTGCCGGCGCTGCCCGGGGATCACCCCGCCCTCCCCGATCGCGTGCACATGCACGAACCCCGCCTCATCTCCCACCGCGATCGTCGCCCCCGTCCGATCGATCGCGCAGACGACCGGTCGATGCGCAAACGGCCCCAGGTGCGCGATCGGCGTGAACCGCTCCATCTCCCACACCGTCGCCATCCCGTCGTCACCGACACTGATCGCGCGCTCTCCATCCGCGCTCACGCAGATCCCATTGACCGCCCCCTCGTGCGCCTCGATCTCCCGCACCGTGCGCAGCGACTCGCCGTCG
>JAJDDM010000098.1 GCA_029260315.1 Phycisphaerales bacterium
GAAGTTCCCTGCGCTAAACCAAAGGGAATCAGCCATCTGACATCGGGGCTCCCGAAATCGTCCACGACGAGCATCCCCATTGGGAACGTCAATGCCGTCGCACCACTCCGAAACAGGTAAGGCGGATCCTTGTGAAGTGGAATTGCTACTTGTCTTCGGTCGTCCGGCATCGCATCACGAGCACTTCACACTTAGCCTCGCGAACCACTCGCTCGGCGGTGCTGCCGATGAACGCGTGCGACAATCCTGTGCGGCCGTGGGTAGGCATGATGATCATGTCCACGTCTTGATCCTCGGCTTGGGCGTAAGCGTCCGGCGCTCGCGCACGCGCCCCGTGGCATCCCGCTCCCTTGCTGAGATCGTGATGGCATGGAAACCAATGTCACAGCGCGACCCGAGCGTCGCGAGGATCTCCCGGCGTGGTACGCCGCCGCTCTCGCCGACCAGGCCCACCGCGGCCTGAGCATGACCGACTACGCTGACGAACTCGGCGTTACGCCCGCGACGCTGTATCAGTGGAGGCGCCGACTCTCAGCCGAGGTCGAGCCGGAGTTCGAGACGCCGGCATCGCTGGGCTTGATCGAGGTTTGCGTGGAGGGCGCCGCACCGACCGAGCCTGGCGCTCCCATCGTCGTCCGACTGGGACGCGGCAGGTACGTCGAGGTGCCACCACGGTTCGAAGACGACGACCTGATCCGGCTGATCGAGCTGCTCGAGCGATGCTGACGTTTGGCAGCGGCCGACTATTCCTCGTGGTCGGCGCGACCGATATGAGGAAGAGCTTCAACGGGCTCGCAGGGATCGTGCGTGATCGCCTGGGTGCAGACCCGATGTCGCGCGATCTGTTCTTCTTCTGCAACCGAAGCCGCAACCGGATGAAGGTCCTGGTGTGCGACGAGTCCGGCGCGTGGGTGCTCGCGAAGCGATTGGACCGCGGCACGTTCGCCTGGCCCGCGGCAGACGACGACGTAGTCAAGGTCGAGTACCGCGAGGAGCAGCTGGCCCTGTTGTTGCGCGGCTTCGACGTAGAGGGGCTGCGTCCGCGTCGTTGGCGCCGGCGTGCGGCGCGAACTTCGTGAAATCCTCGGCCGCTATCGCTGTTGCGTGTGCGTGCCCCGCAAGTCGCAGCGACAACAACAACGCGAGATCCAAGAGCTGAAGGCGAAGCTCGCCGACCGCGACGCGAAGCTCGAAGCGCTGTCCCGCGATGTGGCTCTGCTCAAGGACTATATTGACCGTTGCCTCGGGTCGCGCGCTCGCGGACACCTGATCGCTGAAGGCCAGGGCGTGCTGTTTCCGGATTCGTCAGCAGCCGCGACGCAGCCCGACGAATCCGCGTCGGAGGAGACCGGCGAGGACGACGACGGCGAAGAGGACGACCCCGACGAAGCCGACGCGCCGCGTCGCAAGGAGAGAAAGAAGAGGCAGAGGCTCGACACGTCCGCACTCCCACGTGAGGAGTGCTTGCACGAGCTACCGGCAGAAGAGCGGCTCTGCCCCGTCACCGGGCAGGCATTGGTGCCGGTCAGCGAGACGGTCTTCGAGGAGATCGACTACCAGCGGGCGACGATCAAGATCATCGTCCACCGGCAGGTCGAGTACGGCCTGCCACCCGAAGCAGCCGAGACCCGGCTGGCCACATCGATCACTGCGCCGTTGCCGCCACGCCCGCTGGAGAACTGCGCGGCGAGCGCGATGTTGCTCGCGTGGATGCTGGTGCAGAAGTACGCAAACCACCTGCCGCTCTATCGACAGGAGCAGATCTTCGCCCGGGATGGGCTTCGACTGCCGCGTCAGACCTTGTGCGACTGGACACTCGCAGCGGCAGAAGCACTGCAACCGATCGTCGACCATCTGTTCGGCAAGATCCGCGCAGGCCCGGTCATGCAGCTCGACGACACACCGGTCATGTGCCAAGGCGGCAAGGGTGAGAGCCACTTCCAGGCGTACCTGTGGACCTTCATCAATCCAGAGGTGAGCGGGGTCGTGTACCGATTCACATCGGGCCGCGCGAGCGCGCTGCTCGCGACGGAGCTCGGCAACTTCAAAGGCACGCTCGTCGGCGATGGCTACAGCGGCAACCGCGCCGCTGCGGATAAAGTCGAGGGAGCAATCGAGCTCTCCGGCTGCTGGGCGCACGTGACGAGGAAGTTTCGCGAAGCCGGGTGCGAAGCGCCGGGGACTGCCCGGCTCTTCCGCGACGACATCAAGCGGCTGTACGCCGTCGAGCAGGATGCGGACAAGGCTGACGAGACCGACAAGAAGCGCGACCCCGACCGCAGACTGAGGATGCGAGGGGAGCGGTCGAGGTCCGCGCTGGCATCGCTGCTGGCGCGTGCCCGACGGCTGCGTGACGACTACAGCGACGCGGGCAAGATGGCGAAGGCCATCGGCTACCTCCTCAATCAGCGCAAGCCGCTCCGCCGCTTCCTCGAAGACGGCCGCGTCCCAATCGACAACAACGCTTGTGAGCGGTCCATCCGGCCGATCGCCATCGGTAGGCGCAACTGGCTATTCGCGGGAAGCCTCCGTGGCGGTCGGGCGGCGGCGGTGGTCTACACGCTGATCGAGTGCTGCAAGATCGCGAACGTCGACGTGGTCGACTACCTGGCGGATGTGCTCGTGCGTGTCGCCACGCACCCGGCGAGTCGGGTCGATGAGCTGCTGCCGGAGAAGTGGGCGGCTACGATCGCGGCCGCGCCGAAGGTCGAGCTGGCGCTGGTGTAGGCCGGCGGGCACGTCCGTCGCAGGCCGCTGTCAGGGGAAGGCTCGGAGACCGTCGGACGCTTACAGTAGATCCGGGAAGCCACCGCCCCGCCTCGCTCGCTCGCGAAGATCAGCCAGTTCTTCCGTCCGACGGCGATGTGGCGCAGATCTCGCTCAGCGTCGTTGTTGTGGATTGGCAGGCGAGCGTC
>JAJDDM010000099.1 GCA_029260315.1 Phycisphaerales bacterium
TGGCTTTGGTCACAATGGACCCTTCCAAGATCGGGGCCATGAGTTGTAACCCCGCCATCGGCGGGCTCGCCAAGGGGCAACTGGTTCGCGAGATCGACGCCATGGGCGGGCTCATGGCCCTCGCCGCCGACGCCACCGGCATCCACTTCAAGATGCTCAACACCTCCAAGGGCCCGGCGGTCCACGGCCCGCGCGCCCAATGCGACAAGCACGCCTACGCCCGCACCGTCCGCGCGATGCTCGAGGCCCGCCCGGAGATCGACATCATCGAAGCGCGCGTCGAGGAGATCCTCGTCGAGGATGGCATGGCAAAGGGCGTCCGCGTCTCGCCAACGAGCCCGAAGCGCAAGCGAGGCAGTGGTAGCACCGGCTTCCAGCCGGTCGAATCCGGTGGCACCGGCTTCCAGCCGGTCGCGCGTGGCGTCGCGAACTCCGACCGGCTGGAAGCCAGTCCCACCCACAAGAACCGGCTGGAAGCCGGTCCCACCGAGTTCCTCGCCCCATCGGTCATCCTCACCACCGGCACCTTCATGCGTGGCCTCATGCACGAGGGCGAGCGCAAGACCGCCGGCGGACGCGCCGGCGAAGCCCCCGCCGTCGGCATCAGCAAGTCCCTCCAAGATCTCGGCTTCGAACTCGGCCGGCTCAAAACCGGCACCCCGCCGCGCGTCCGCAAAGAATCGATCGACTGGGACGCCCTCCCCATCCAACCCGGCGACGACCACCCACGCCCATTCTCTGATCTGAGCCCGGATTTTACCACGAGAGAGCGCAGAGAGAAGCAAAGACTGAACCACGGAGTTCCACAGAGTGACACGGAGTGGGATCAGAAGCCCTCTCCTGCCCTCACTGCTCCCACTCCGTGCAACTCCGTGCCACTCTGTGGTGAATCCTGTCCCCCCTCTGTGTCCTCTGTGGTGAACCCCCCCTCCGGCTGGTCGATCGGCGAAATATCTCTCAACCGCTTCCCGCTCCTCCCCCAGCTCGACTGCCGCCAGACCCACACCACGCCCGCGATCAACGACCTCATCCGCGCCAACCTCGATCGCGCCCCCATCTTCTCCGGCGATATCGAGAGCGTCGGCCCGCGCTACTGCCCGAGCATCGAGGACAAGGTCGTACGCTTCAGCGAGCGCGAGTCCCACGGCGTCTTCCTCGAGCCCGAGAGCCTCGAATCGGACTGGGTCTATTGCAACGGCGTCTCGACGAGCCTGCCGCGCGACGTGCAGGAGCAGATGGTCCGCATGATGCCCGCCATGGAGCGCGCCGAGATCGTGCAGTTCGGCTACGCGGTCGAGTACGACATGGTCCGCCCGCACCAGATCCACGCGACCGGCGAGACCAAACGCATCGGCGGGCTGTATCTCGCCGGCCAGATCAACGGCACCAGCGGCTACGAAGAGGCGGGCGCACAGGGCCTGATCGCGGGCATCAACGCGGCGCGACGCGCAACGGGCGAGGGCGAGTTCGTCCTCGGTCGCGATCAGGCGTACATCGGCGTGCTCATGGACGATCTGGTGACCAAGACCCCCGTCGAGCCCTACCGCATGTTCACCAGCCGGGCCGAGCATCGGATCCTGCTGCGGGCCGACAACGCGCCCGACCGCCTGACGCCGATCGCGATCGAACTCGGACTCCTGGATGGCGCCGAGCTCGGCCGGCAGCGCGCGGCCCTGTTCGCCGAGAGATCGCGAGAGATCAAGCACCTCGCACAGGCGATCGACGCGACGCGCGTGGATGGCGAGCCGCTCGCCCGAGCCGTCCTGCGTCCGCAGTTCACACCCGACCATCTTCGCAGGGCCTTGCCGGATATCCGCGCGAGCGAGCGGAGCTGGTTCAGCGCCCTCGCGGATCGCAAGTACGCCCACTACGTCGAGCGTCAGCGGGTCGAGATCCGCCGCCAGGCGTCGATGGAGCGACGCCGGATTCCGGAGTTGCCCGCCGAGGCGCTGTCGGTCCTGCGCGCAGAGGCCCGCGACGCCATGATGCGGTTCACGCCCGCGACGTTCGGGCAGGCCGGCCGCCTGGAGGGCATCACGCCCGCGGATCTCACGCTGCTGGCTGTCATCGTCGAGCGGGCACGCCGGAGCGCGCGCGCCGGGTAAGTTCCTTGACCGAAGGGGGAAGCATTGCTCCTGGCGGCGACCGAAGGATTCGCAAGCGAGTCGGCCAAGAACTTTCTCATCGTCCTCGCCGCCGCGGCGTTCGTCAGCCTCGCCCTGGGCAAGCTGCGCCTCGCGTCGATCCCCGGCTACCTCGTCGCCGGCGTCCTCCTGGGCATTGTGATCGATCGCAGCGAGAGCGTCGACGCGGTCAACTCCCTCGCCGTCGTCCTGCTCATGTTCGGCATCGGCCTGCACATGGACACGCACACCCTGCGCGGCGGCGCCCGCCGGCTCGTCCTCGCAGGCGTCGTCAGCGGCGCCGTCGCCACCGTCGCCCTCCTGCCCATCGGCGCGCTGCTCGGCGCCAGCGTGCGCGGCTCGATCGGCATCGCCATGGCCCTCAGCCTCTCGTCCACCGCCGTCGTCCTGCGGGTCCTCCACGACCGGCGCGAGCTGCGCAGCAGCGCCGGGCGCCTCGCCCTCGGCGTGCTCATTGTGCAGGATCTCGCGGTTATCATCATGCTCGCCGCCGTCCCCCTGCTCGCCGGCGAGGCCGATGTCGACCAGCACATCTCCGGCACCCATGTTCTCGAGATGGCCGGCGACGCGTTGGTCATCATCGGCACGATGGGCGTGCTCATCGTCGGAGGCGGGCTCGCGGTGCCCCGCATCATCGCCGCTGCGGCGAGGGTCAGCGCGGAGGTCATGCTCGTCATCAGCGCCGTCGTCGTGCTGGGCTCGGCGATGATCACCGCGAGCCTCTCGCTCAGCGCCGAACTCGGCGCGTTCCTCGCGGGCATGGCCCTGGCCGGCACGCCCTTCCGCTACCACCTCTCCGGCCAGCTCGCCCCCATCCGCGACCTCTTCCTCGCGGTCTTCTTCACCTCCGTCGGCATGACCGTCGACCACGGCGTCCTCGCACAGTACTGGTGGCTCGTGCTCGTCATCACCCCCCTGGTCCTGCTCATCAAGGCCTTCGCGATCGCCCTGAGCTGCTGGGCCGTCGGCCTCAGCGCCGCGCTCACCCTCGGCGTCGGGGTCATGCTCGCACAGGGCGGCGAGTTCTCGCTCGTCGTCATCGCCGTGCTCAGCAGCGAGGGCATCCTGGACGAGCGCGTCCGCTCGATCCTCATCAGCACCATCGTCGCCACG
The DNA here is from genome assembly GCA_029260315.1 of Phycisphaerales bacterium. Classification (GTDB taxonomy): domain Bacteria; phylum Planctomycetota; class Phycisphaerae; order Phycisphaerales; family UBA1924; genus S146-42. The sequence goes on from JAJDDM010000099.1 coordinate 3,258, forward strand.
CTCATCGTCACGCCCTATCTCATCGGGCACGCGCGACAGCTCGGCGCTCGCTTCGGCGGGCGCATCCCTCCCGCCCCCTGGGCGCACCAGGACATCGGAGAAATCGAGCACGACGCCGCGGGCGACGACAAACGCCCGCTCGTCCTGATCCTCGGCTTCGGCCCCGTCGGCCGCGCCGTCGCCGAGCGCCTCGATCGCGAACGCATGCGCATCGCGATCGTCGAGCTCAACGCCGAGACCGTCCGCCGCCAGCGCGCCTTCGGCCTGGACGCCTACTTCGGCGACGCGACCAACGCCGAGGTCCTGGTCTCCGCCGGTGTCGAGCGGGCCCGCGCGGTCGTCGTCACCATCCCCGACGATGAGTCGATGCTGCGTGTCTGCCGGCTCGTGCGCTCGCTCAACGCGAGCGCGAGCCTCGTCGTGCGGGCCGGGGCTCTCAGCCGGGGGCTGCTGGCAAGAACACTCGGGGCCAACCACGCCGTCGTCGAGGAGGTCGCCGCGGCCAAGGAGATGTCCGAGTGGGTCTTCGTCGAACTCGGCGAGCGCGAGCCCAAGCCCGACGAACTCGAGGAATGAAGAAGGCGGTGCCGTGGTCTAAGCGAGTCTTCGAGCGCAGGCCACGCGGCTGCACATTCGGCGTGGCGTACGTCGCAGAGCCTCCTCATACCCGATGCGGTAGCACCGGCTTCCAGCCGGTCGGAACAAGTCATATCGTGTGGCACTCACCACAAAGCCCACTCACACCGGGGCACCCATCGAAGGCCTCACGCCCCGCTGACCTCACCCATCATCCGCAGCTCATCGCGCAGGATCGCCGCCAGCTCATAGTTCTCCGCCTCGATCGCCGCGGCTATCCGCTGCTTCAGCTCGGCCTTCTGGCTCACCGGCAGCTTCGGCACCAGCGCGTCGCGCATCGAACGCAGCATCTGGACCTCGTTGGAGTTGTCGAACTCGTCCGCCCGACCCATATGCGAGAAGTATCCCTTCAGCGCGTCCAGCCCCTGATCGATCGCCAGCAGCGCCGCCTTCGGCTCGCCGTCCTTGAGCGCCTGGCCCGCCAGCGCCCGCGCCCGGATCATCAGGATGTACGGGCGATACGGCTCGAGCACCTGGCGGTCGTGCTCGGTCTGGGCGAATCGCGAGCAAATGTCCAGCACCCGCAGGTTGCGGGTCGTATCGCGCACCACCCCGTCGAAGTCCTCCAGTAGCAGCAGCGCCATGTACCGGTGGTAGTACTGCGCCGCCTCCTCCCGCAGGATCCGGCAATCCTCCTCGCCAAGCATGAAAGGATCCTCATCTTCGTGCTCATCCGCCTGCTCGATGGCCACCGCCGGCGGCTCCTCGACCGCCTGCTCGGTGTCGAGGCGCGCCTCGCAGTAGTCCAGATAACTCACATAGCCCTGCGGGCGCTGCCCGTCGGGTCTGCCGGTGGTGTAAAGCTGAAGAATCCCGAGATCGAGGCGGATCTGGATCCGCGGCTCGCCGTCCTCGCCCATGATCTGACGGACGTTGAGCTGCCCCGGGATGAACTGCCATTCATCCAACAGGCGAGAGAGATCAAACTGGCCTTTGTTCGGCTCGTCGGGCATGGCGTATCTTCCCAAGATCCTACGTTTGGAAACGTCCTGAAGGGTTGCCGGATCCGATGTATGCGGTTCCAATCGCGCGTCACAACCGCGACGAATCCCCCATCAGTGGCCGATGAGGTCCGAGTTTCTCGCCTGAGACAGCGGGGTCTCAAGGAACCCATGGAACCGAGGCGATGAATCTCGCGCAGTTACAAAGACGATTTGCCATTTTCTTGGCACGGTCCGAAATCGTCGGGTACGTTCATTCTGGGTAATCGTTGAGAGGGACGATTGCCCGGAGGAAGGCGGGTATATACGTGAGCGTGAGAGAGAAGGCCGCGCGCCCCAAGGGCGAAGTCCAATCCGATCTCCAGGTCTATCTGCGGGAGATCAACCGCACTCCCCTGCTGACGCCTGAGGAAGAGCGGGAGCTGGGCTGGCGGATCATCAACGACAACTGCCCGCAGGCTCGGGATCACATGATCCGGGCGAACCTGCGCCTGGTCGTCGCGATCGCCAAGAACTACGGCGGCAGGGGCCTGCCCCTCAACGACCTGATCGAAGAGGGCAATATCGGACTCATGCGCGCCGTCGAGGGCTTCGACCCCGCCCAGGGCGCCCGCTTCAGCACCTACGCCTCGTGGTGGATCAAGCAGGCCATTAAGCGGGCGCTGGTCAACGCGACCCAGCCCGTGCATGTCCCGGCGTACATGGTCGAGCTGATCGCCAAGTGGAAGGAAGCCGCCCGCCGGCTCGAGGCCCAGAACGGCACGCCTCCCAGCATGGAGCAGCTCGCCACCGAGCTCGACCTGCCGCTCAAGAAGCTGCGGATCATCAAGCGGGCCGTCAAGGCGTTCCGCTCGTCGAACCAGGAGCCGACGGCGAACATCGACGGCGACCTGCTCGGCATGAGCGAGATGATCGCCGACACCCGCGTCGGCGCGCCAGGCGAGTCGGTCCTCAAGGGCGACGAGCTCGATATCCTTCGCAACCTGATGGACTCGATCGACCAGCGCGAGGCCCAGATCCTCCGCTTGCGATTCGGCCTCGATGGCAGCCAGCCGCTGACGCTCAAGCAGGTCGCCGAGGATGTGGGCATCAGCCGCGAGCGTGTCCGCCAGATCGTCGACGAGGCACTGACCAAGCTCAACGCGCAGATCACCGACAGGCACCCGACGAAGTTCTACACCGAGAACCGCGTGCCGGGGCGTCAGATCGACGATCGCGACTACGCGCGGCGTCTTCGCGAAAAGGCCGAGATCCGGCTTCGCGCGTAAAACTTATTCGCAATAGCAACAAGAGGCCCGGGCGCAAGCCCGGGCTTTTTTTCATTCGCCAACTCGGCGGTGATTCAAGCCCAGGCTCGCGAGCCATTTGCCTCGTTTGTCACAAGTGCTTCGCGGCAGGATGCTTGCGCGCGTGTCCAGCGTCGTGCCACCAACCGCTGCTTTGAGCGGTTGGTGTTTCATGGCGCTCTCCCAGAAGCACCAGCCGTGCAGAGCCACGGCTGGTGGCACGTCACTCGGTCATCCGCAGTTGTTCGAGTTCTCCGCCTGTTGACGCAAAG
>JAJDDM010000100.1 GCA_029260315.1 Phycisphaerales bacterium
CTTTGCGTCAACAGGCGGAGAACTCGAACAACTGCGGATGACCGAGTGACGTGCCACCAGCCGTGGCTCTGCACGGCTGGTGCTTCTGGGAGAGCGCCATGAAACACCAACCGCTCAAAGCAGCGGTTGGTGGCACGACGCGAGACATGCGCGCAAGCATCCTGCCGCGAAGCACTTGTGACAAACGACGCAAATGGCTCGTGAGCACGCGGACTTGGGGCATGTGAATCTCCGCTTGCGGAGGGGTGTGCGCGGATGTCGGCCCAACGTGGTCGTTGCGGGATTGAACGCGATTCGAGGCTTGGATGCACATGGTCGGCGTGCTTATGCCCGCGGCTCTGAAGGATGCGGGGAACGCGGCTTCGGGGGGGCCGCTTGCGGATGTCCGACCCTTCGCACATGTTCTGCGCCGAGGGCCAGGGCGACGAGGAGCCAGATCGCTGCGAGGGGTGAGACGCCGAGCGCGATGACGCCCGCGCCGACGGTCAGCGCGCCGTAGCTGATCGCGCCGATGGCGTCGCCCGAGCGGTAGACGAAGGTGTCGATGATGGGCTTGGAGCCGTATTTTTCTTGCTGTGAGGTGACGGTGAAGAGGAGTTCGCGGCTGGGCTTTGCGAGGGCGTAGCTCAGGCCACGGCGCATCACCTGGAACGCGAAGAACGTCCAGAGGACCGTCGTCGATGCGAGGGCGGTTTCGCCCCCGGTCTCGATGACCGTCCCCAGGGCGACCAGGCCCGCGAGCGTCAGGATGGGAAGCGCCGCGAGTGCCCAACCGACGCCGAGCCATCGGATGATCCGCCCGGTGAGGAAGAGTTGGACGAAGAGTGTCAGGCCTTGTGCAACGAGGTCTATGAGCGCGAAGAAGCGTGTGCGATCCTCGCGCGTGTCGAACTGCGCCTCGATGATCGACGCCTGAAGAAAGTAGACGAACGTGCTGAGCACGGTGAAGAGCAGCACATAGAGGGAGATCTTGAGGAGATACGGGGAGCGGATGAGCAGCACGATGCCCGCGAGGGTGCTCCTGCCCGGCTCCGCCCCGGCGTGCATGGGCCGCGGTGCGTGGCCCGGCGAGGCATGATCGGCGTCCGCGTCGCGGAGCACCAGCCACGCGAGGACGCCCGCGCCGACAAGCCCGTAGCTCGCGAGGACCAGCAGCAGCGGGCGCGGCAGCGCATCGACCCAGTGGTTGGTGGTGAAAGACCCGGCGATCGCGCCGAGTGTGCCGCCGACGGCGAGGAAGCCGAAGAGCCTGCTCCCGCGAGCGCGGCCCCAGACGTCGGCCATGACCGCCCAGAAGACGCTGACGGCGAAGAGATTGAGCACGCTGAGCCAGACGTAGAAGATCCGCCCGATGAGCCGGTGCTCGGACTCGGGCGTCGTGGCGAACAGGGCCGCGAAGATGAGCGTGTTGATCGCGAAGAAGACGTAGGTCGTCGGCACGAACCGGTTTCGCTTGCTGCCGGCAACGAAGGCGGCGAAGATCGGGTTGACCAGGAGCATCGCCAGCATGGTCGCCAGGAAGAGCATGGGGAGCTGCTCGACGCCGCCCTCGATGCCGGCGGCCTCGCGCATCGGGCGCATGATGAAGTAGCTGTAGAGGACGAGAAAGAAGAACGACGCGCAGAGCAGCGCCGGGCGGAGTTCCTGGCGCTCTGCGCCCACCAGACGGGCGATGTATCCGGCGATCGCGCTCCTGGGCCGGTGGTCGGGAGGTTCGGATCTGGATTGATCGCCCATCGAGTGCTCGCGAGAACTCTAACGGAAAAGCCCGGGAGGGATGCGATCGCGCGGGCGCTGTCGTGTCTGGCTCGCGCTTCGCAACCACCGGCGGCGCTCCCGGTAGACGCCCGGCATGGCGTCGGGGACGACGCCCAGCCGTGTGACGAGTGAGGGGATTTCGCATGACGTTCGAGTTGGATCGGAAGTTTGTCCGTCGCATGGGTCGGCGGGAGTTCGTTGCGTCCGCGGGCGCGGCGGTTGGCGCGGGTGTGCTCGCGGGGCCCGCCCTGGCTATGAGGGGTCAGCCCATGAAGAAGCTGCGCATTCTGATGCTCGGCGGAACCGGGTTTCTTGGGCCGCACACCGTGCGATTTGCCTTGGAGCGCGGGCATGCGGTGACGCTGTTCAATCGGGGTCGGACGAACTCTGACATGTTCGCGGATCTGGAGAAGCTGCGGGGCAATCGGGATCCGGAGCTGCGGGCCGACGCGGAGGATGAGAGCTCGCCCAAGGGGTTAGAGGAGCTTGCGGGACGCGAGTTCGACGCGGTGATCGATACCTCGGCGTATGTGCCGCGGCATATCCGTGCTTCGGCGGAGCTGCTGCGGCCGAACATCGGGCATTATCACATGGTCTCGACGCTGAGCGCGTATTCGTCGCACGATACGCCGGGGGCGGATGAGGATGCCGCGCTTGCGCCGATGGAGGATCCGGACTTCGAGAGCCGGGACATGCAGTGGTACGGGCCCTTGAAGGCCGAGTGCGAGCGGGCGGCGGGCAAGGCTTTGGGTGACACGCTGAGCGTGAGTCGGCCCGGGCTGATCGTGGGGCCGCGGGATCCGACGGATCGGTACACATACTGGCCCTGGCGGATCGATCGGGGCGGGCGGGTGCTGGCGCCGGGGGATGGGGAGGATCCGACGCAGTTCATCGATGCGCGGGATCTGGCGGCGTTCATCGTCAGGCTCGTCGAGGATCGGGTGAGCGGGGCGTACAACGTGATCGGGCCGGGCGGGACGATGTTGATGCGGCAGATGCTGGAGTGGACGCGCGAGGGCGTCGAGAGCGATTGCGAGTTCGAGTGGGTGGAGAGCGAGTTTCTCCAGGCGCAGGGTGTGCAGGCGTGGGCGCACATGCCGGCGTGGATCCCGCGGACGCTGGAGGGGTATCGTGGGTTTGGGACGCGCTCGAATGCGCGGGCGATCGCGGCGGGGTTGGCATTCACGCCGGTTCCGACGACGGCGAAGGACACGATGGAGTGGTTGATCGCGGAGGGTTCGGAGCGGTCGGGGCGGATGCGGGCGGGGATCACGCCGGATCGGGAGGCGGCGGTTTTGAAGGCGTGGGGGGAGAGGTGAGAAGAGCGAATGAGGGAGTGAGCGAATGAGTGGGGGAGGGGGGCGTTGGTGCATGAGTCGTTGCACGATCGGCACTGGTGGGCGAGTCACCAGTGGCACTGTCAAGCGGCCGCGCAGGTTCGCAGCGCTTTGATGGCGCGGGCGATGCCGGTTTGGTCGGCGTCGAGGTGGGTGACGGCGCGCATGGTGGTTGGGCCGAGGGCGAGGATGCGGACGGCGTGCTGTTCGAGCTTGGCTTGCAGGGCCGGGGCGTCGCCTGATTCGACATTGAAATAGACGATATTGGTCTCGACGCGATCGAGGTCGATGGTGAGGCCGGGGGTTTCGGCGATGGCCTTGGCGAGGGTGCGGGCATTGGCGTGATCCTTGGCGAGGCGGTCGAGGTGATGGTCGAGCGCGTGGATGGCCGCCGCGGCGAGCAGGCCGGACTGGCGCATGGCGCCGCCGAGCATCTTGCGGTAGCGGTGGGCGCGTTCGATGAGATCCTTGGGGCCGGCGAGCGCGGAGCCGACGGGTGCGCCGAGGCCCTTGCTGAAGCAGGTGGAGACGGTGTCGAAGGGCTGGGCGTAGTCGGCGGGGCTTGTACCGGTGGCGATGTAGGCGTTCCAGAGGCGTGCCCCGTCGAGGTGGCGGGCGAGGCCGTGCTCGCGGGCGGTCTCGCAGACGCGATGGGCCTGGTCGAGAGGCCAGACGGTGCCGCCGCCGGTATTTGAAGTGTTCTCGACGACGAGCATGCGTGAGCGGGCGAAGTGGCAGTTGCGGGCGCGGATGTGCTTGGCGATGTCGTCGGGCTCGAAGCGCCCGTCGGCGGACGGGATGCTGCGGGCCGAGCAGCCGGCGATGGCGGCGAAGGCGCTGGTCTCGTAGTTGATGATGTGCCCGCCCTCGTGGATGATGATCTCGTCGCCCGGCTCGCAGTGGCACCGGCAGGCGAGGAGGTTGGCCATGGTGCCGCTGGGCACGAAGAGGGCGGCCTCTTTGGCGAGCATCGTGGCGAGCTTTTCCTGGAGGGCAAGGACGGTGGGCTCGTCGCCCAGGACGTCGTCGCCGAGGGGGGCCGAGCGCATGGCGTCGTGCATCGCGGCGGTGGGGCGTGTGACGGTGTCGCTGCGGAGGTCGACCGTGTCATGGGGCATCTGGATTCCTTCGGCGGAGGGGGCACCTTCTCGGACGAGTCTATGGCGGGGCGAGGATCGCGCCGTGTGGGGCTGGGCGTCGGCGTCTGTCGATCTGGCACCCTCTTGCCATCGGGCTCGCCAGATCGGCAAATGGGCCCAATGCGCCGTCCTGAATAGAGGAGGTGGCAGCGTGCTCGCGGGTTGGCACGCAGGATGCAAGGTGGTCTCCTGGCATTGATGGGGCAGGGCCCCAGAACCAAGTAAAAGGAGGTTGTCATGACTGGATTGATGCGACGGAACACGAGTCTGCCGGGTGAGCTGGATGAGTTCTTCAACTCGTTTCTGCGGACGCCGAGTTGGATTAACGGCTCGGCAGCGATCGACGAGGGGGCGCTTGCCCTGGACGTGTCGGAGAGTGATTCGGAGGTGATCGTCCGGGCGTCGCTGCCTGGGTTCAAAAAGAGCGACGTCGAGGTCGAGGTACACGACGGCGTGCTGACGATCAAGGCGACGCGCGACGAGCAGAGCGAGGAGTCGAACGAGCGGTACTACCGGCGCGAGCGTCGGAGCGGCTCGCTGAGCAGGCGGGTGGCGTTGCCGGGCGCGGTCGACAACGGCAAGGCGACGGCGACGATGACCGACGGGGTGCTGGAGGTTCGTGTCGCTCGCAGTGCCGAGGCACAGCCCCGCAAGCTGTCGATCAACTAATGACCCTCGAGAGGTCGTGGCTCCGAAGGGCTCGGGCGGACGTCCGGGTCCTTTTTTCGCGCGCTACCGCGTTGTCTCTGGCGGCTGTTCCGTTCGTCTTCAAGGGGCGTTGCTGGCGTGGAACCAACGCGGGCGGGCGATCGAATCCGAATGAGGTCGTCACGGTACGATCGAGGGGGGAAAAGGGAGGCATGCAATGCGGGCAGGTACGAGGGCGATATCGCTGTTGATGTTTGGGGCCGGTTTGTGTGGCGCGGCGGGCGCGGCCGCGGGCCAGGTCTTCCCGTGGGCGCACGCGTTCGGCGGGGCGGGATCGGAGACCGCCAACGATTGCGTTCGTACGGACGGCGGCTATTTCCTCGCGGGGTTCACAAACTCGGTCGGGATGGGCGGTTTGGATCTCTGGGTCGCCCGACTTGACGAGCGGGGGCGAGCACTCTGGCAGGTCGCCCTGGGCGGGCGCAACACCGACGAGGCGCACGAGCTGGTCGCAACCAGCGACGGCGGATGCATCGTCGCCGGGCAGACCGACTCGTTCGGTGCCGGAGCGAGCGACGGGTGGATCATCAAGCTCGACGCTCAGGGCGGCGTCGAATGGCAGAAGACCTATGGCGGCGCGGGATTCGAGGGGTTCTCGACGATCGCACGCTCGCCACGCGGTTATTACGTCGGCGGGTCGCTGAATATGCAGCAGGGCGACCAGGACGTCTGGGTGTTGGAGATCGATGTTTCGGGCGAGATCATCTGGCAGGAGATGTTCGAGGGCAATCAGTTCGATCAGATGGCGTCGGTAGCGAGCACGCCGAGCGGGCTGGTGTTCGTCGCGAACTCGAACTCGGATCTCGCGGATCGCCCGGCGAACGTGCCGTTCCATCGCCCGTGGCTCATGGCGTTGGATCCTGATGGGCAGGTGCTCTGGTCAAGGACCTACAACCTCTCGGGCGGAGACCTTTGGAATCACATCACGCCGACGCGTGACGGTGGTTACGTCGCAACGGGCGAGGCGCTCGCCGCGGCGTTTTTCCGGGGCGATTTCTGGATCGTGCGCCTGGACGCGACGGGGAACATCATCTGGGATCAGCGGTTCGGTGACAACTTCGGCAATCTGCACGCGGACTTCGGGATGGAGGTCTTCGAGACCACCGACGGCGGCTTCCTCGCGGCGGGCTCCACGAATACCGGGGGGGCCGGTTCGCAGGACGTCTGGCTGATCAAGGTCGATAGCGCGGGCGGGCACCAGTGGGACCGGACCTACGGCATGGGCGGGTTCGACAGCGGGCAGGCGATGGCGCTGAACGAGCACGGGCAGGCGCTCGTCGCGGGCGCTGTACAACTCGTCTCGCCTCAGCCGTTCGATGGGCTGGGGATGCTGGTGAATCCCGATGGGTCGCTGATCGCCAACTGCGGGCTGGCGGGCGAGGGCGAGCCGAACATCTGGACGTCGCAGGCGGAGATCACCGAGGTGAAGCTGACGCCGACGCCGACGGAGTTTGGCGTGACTGAGTCGAACGCCGGCGTGGTCATGTTTGAGGCGGGGAGGATTCTTTGCGGGCCTCCGCTGTTGAGAATGCGCCGGTAGTCCGGAGCGGAGGTCGGGCAATCGTCGAACGCGCAACGCGCTCGATCGATGCGTGAGCATGGTTGTGTGATTGCTTACCCGGGCCTTCGCAGAGCCTCAGGCCCGGCATCCGGGAGCGTCCAGGGTTCGTGGTCACCTGGCGCGGACGGGCGTCGCTCTAGATTCCAGCGCGGCTGACCGGCGTTGTTTCGACATCCTGGTGGTGCATGGCCATGCGGTCGCGCATGGATCGGCTGAGGATGAGGAATCCGACGCCGCCGAGGGCGGAGAGGGCCATGGCGACGCCGAAGACGAGGCCTCGGGGGGTGCCCGCGACGTGGGCGAGCCAGCCGTCGAGGAGGACGCCGAGGAAGGGGGCGATGAGGCCGCGGACGCCGGTGAGGGTGACGTGGACGGACATGTACTGGCTCGCGCGGTTGGGCGGGGCGAAGTCGAGGTGGCCGAGTGTCCAGGCGAGCGCCCCGCCGCCGAAGGCGAGGCCCTGGATGATCGCGGCGAGATAGAGCAGCGGCTCGATGCGGAGGATGGCCGCGATGAAGAAGAGGCCGTTGGCGAGCGCGAAGACCTGGGCGTGGACGACGCGAAAGCGAATGACGTGCATGCGGCTGAGCATGCGCGACCAGAAGGGGACCGAGGCGGGCATCGCCAGGAACGGCAGGGTGTTGGTCACGAGCATCGCCTCGAGATAGCCCATGTCGAAGCGATCGACGGCGACGACCGCGAGCAGCGGGGGGACCATGAGGTTGCCCATGCCGAGGATGAACATGCAGGTCATGTAGCCGGCGAAGGCGCGGTCCTCGCGGAGGATCGAGATCATGCGCAGGGGGTTGAAGCTGGGGGCGGCGTTGTCGCCGTCGGCTTGCTCGGCGCGCATGAGCTGGGCGTGCCCGCGGACGCGGATCCGGAGCCAGGTTCCGATGCCGACGAGGCCCAGGGCAGCGCCGATCGGGAGCAGGACGCGAAAGGCTCGTTCGTCGAGGTCCATCGCCAGGCCCAGGGCGATGCCGAGCACGCCGACGAAGATGACCTGGATCGTCGCGAGCTTGCCGGTGACGGTGGCGCGGATGGTGCGCTGGTAGTTGGCGTTCCAGATGGTCGAGCGGATGGTGATGAACCCGGCCCAGGCCATGCGGGCGAGCATGACGCCCCCGGCGAAGAGGTAGAGGCCCAGTGCTGAGTTGGTCGGGACCAGCGCGATGAGCACGACGATGACAGCGCAGGTTGCCTGGAGGCTGGCGGTGAAGACGAGCTTGTTGCGCCCGTGGTTGAGGCGGACCCAGACAAAGCTGGTGAGATTGGCGATGGCCTTGGATGCCCCGAGCAGCGCGACGATGGCGTCGAGTTGGGCATCGGGCACGACGCCGTCGAAGCCCTTCTTGGCGAGCACCGTGACGATGCCCGTCTCGATCCCCGCGAGCAGGAACGAGAAGAACATGATGGAGGTCATCTCGTAGGAGAAGTTGCGGCGTGCCAGGAGCGGGTAGGAGTTCGGGCAAAAGCTCCGCCAGACGCGACGCGCGACGCCGGGCGCGCCCGTGAGACTCGCCTCCTGCTGGTGACTCGACAACGAGGAAGCCTAGGCGGCGCACGGCCCATCGAGCGTCACGACTCGCGGTGCGCCCACTAAGGGAAGGGGCGGCGTGCCCCCCGTGCCGGCGATGCTTCGGCGAGATTTGAGCCGGATCGCGAGCCGGAGCAATGGCGGCGCGCGATACAGTTGGTGAAGCAGTTGCTCGCCGCCAACGGCGGCATGTGAGGAGATCCCCGCCGTGAACGCACTCGAGAAGCTGAGACAGATCGTTTCGGATATCCGCGAGCCGGCGGACCCGATGCGAGTCGTGGACGATTGGGCGCTCGCCGGGCGGCTGCTGCGCGGGATGCCGGTTGGCAGGTCGCGGGCGGAGGCGATCTGTGGCGAGCGGGATATCGAGGCGCTGGACGAGATGGTGGCGTGGATCGAGGGGCTCGCCGCCAGGCAGGACGCGCCCGAGGATGTCTCCGAGGAGGTCATGGCCTCGGCCCTCAAGGCGTTCAGGAAGCGACTGAAGGTGGGGCGGCTGGCCGATGAGTCGAAGCTCGGCGGGCGGTACACGTCCGGCGGGAAGAAGTCGGGGCGCGACGCGATCATCCCGCCGGGTGAGTTTGGGCCGGAGGTCTGGAAGGCCCTGGAGCGTGCCGGCAAGCTGCGGCATACGGGACAGGGCTTCTATTGCGAGCGTTAGGGATCGTCCGGCAAGGGAGCTGAGGTCGTCGGGCAACTTGAATGGCTGCTCTCCCAACAATGGGCCATGGATCTGCTCGCCGGAGTCATCGTTGCCTTGGCATGTCTCGCGGGTGTGGCGATGACGCTGCTGATGCTGCCGGGCATCTGGCTGATGATCGGCGTCGCGATCGCGTGCGACTTCTGGCGTCCGGAGCTGTTCTCGACATGGACCCTTGTGCTCGTGGTTGCGCTTGGGGCGGTGGCGGAGCTCCTGGAGTTGGCGGCGTCGGCCGCGGGGGCGCGCAGGGCGCGCGGCTCGCGGGCCGCGGCGGTCTCATCCATCCTCGGGGGAATCGTCGGCGCGATCGCGGGCACCGTGCTGATCCCCATCCCGATCCTCGGGACGGTCTTGGGGGGGATCATCGGGGCCGGCCTGTTCGCGGGGCTCGGAGAGCGCGGCGTCGCGATGGCAAGCTGGGGGGATTCGTGGCGCGTCGGTCGCGGTGCGGCTCACGGGCGGGTGATCTCGCTCATCGTCAAGCTCGCGCTGGCGATCGTGATCGGTCTCGTGCTGACTGTGACAGCGTTTGTACCCTAGTTGCTTGCGTCCGCTAATGCTTGCTCGTGCGCCCGTCGCCATCCCATTTGCACGCGCGTGGGAAACTCGATCGTGCGTGCTGGCATGTTTGCAATATTGCCCGATAGGGTGTATCCGCCCATTCGCGATGGATGGGGTATGTCGCTACACTGGGCGCACGTCTCCCGGGGGATCGGGGCGAACGACAGGAAGCGAACTGCATGGAAGACTCTGCTCGAAGGGCTTCGGGTACCGCTCCCGGAGCCATCGATCTCTCGGATCTCTCCCGACGCGAGCAGGACGTGCTCGCGCTCTTGTGCCGGGGCAAAACGCGCGCGGCGATCGCGGCTCAGCTCTATCGAAGTCCGAAGACTATCGATAACCACTGCACGAGGATCTACCACAAGCTCGGCGTGCAATCGCAGGCGCAACTGGTCAGTCTCGTGTACGAGCAAGGTCTGATCAAAGAGCTCGACCCCGGGTTCGCCGGTGAGCATGCCGGCAGCGCGATGACCCTCGCGGATCGGGCGTACCAGGCGATCGGCGCGATCGATCGTCGGCTGGCCGGCGCGCCGGCGGAGCGGTATTTTGGCGAGCTGGTCGCCGGGGTCGCCGAGGTTCTGGGCACGGAACTCGCCGGCATCTCGGAGTTCAACGAGGCTGAGAACGAGGTCGTCGTGATCGTCGGCGCAGATGGCGGCAACCCGACCGAGCAGATGGAATGCCCGGTCGAGAGCTCGGCGTGCGGGCGCACCTATGCGCGCGGCGAGTTTGCGTGCGATCGCGACGCACGCTCGGTGTTTCCCGACTCGGAGGTTTTTAGGATCGCGCAGATCGATTCCTACGCCGGCGTGCGCCTCGACGCGCGGGCGATCGGACCGGTCGGTTGCCTGTGGGCGGCCGATCGAAAACCGATGGAGGATCTGCCGTTCGTGCTGGACGTTCTCCGCCTGCTTCGCCGGAGAGTGAGCAGCGAGCTGGCGCTGCAGATCGCGATCGACAGGCTCGACGAGTTCGGCCAGCGCCGGGACGAAGAGGTCGATCTTCTCAGCAAGTAGTTCTCTCAGAGAGAAGCTCGAGCAACGCGGTGGTGGGTCGATGCTCGCTGCCAGGTCCGACTCAAACGACCGATGCCCGGTTTGACGCGAGGACGGTGACGATGAACGATGGGCCGGTCGATCAGCAGGGCGCCGGCACTTTCGCCGACTTTGGCGCTCTCTCACCTCGCGAACGCGAGGTGACGCAACTGCTCGCACGGGGCCTGACGCGCGGGGCGATCGCCAGCACGCTGTATCGCAGCCCCAAGACGATCGATAATCACTGCACGCGGATCTACAAGAAGCTCGGCGTGCAGTCTCAGTCGCAGCTCGTCAGCCTCGTGTATGAGCGGGGGCTCGGTCCGGATCTTGTCGGTGAGTCGGTGAGCGGAAGTCGTCCTTCGCTTCGGCAAGACGATCGGCTGCTGCGCGCACTGGCCGGCATCGAGCTGAGAATCCGATCGGCGACCGAGCTGGGCCTCCTTGGTGCGCTCGTCGCGGCTCTGGCGGACGCGTGCGCCGTGGACACGGCTGGCGTGTGTGAGTTCGATGAGCAACGCCAGGAGATCATGGTGATCGCCGCTGTGGATCGGGGCGAGCCTTGCGAGCAGCGGGTGTGTCCGGTGGGTTCGCTCTGTAAGAAGTCCTTCGACGACGGTGAGTACTTCGCTCGGCACATCGAGGCGTCGTCCGGCTGCAGCTGCAAGATGTTCGAGACCGGTGGGATCCGCGGGTACGCCGGGGTGCTCTTGGAACGGCGTCCGATCGGTTCCATTGGCAGCCTGTGGATCGCCGATCGCAAGCCGCTAACGGACGGGGACTTTGCGCTCGACGTGCTGCGAAGCCTGCGCCGGCGGGTCGGCACGGAGCTGGCGCTGCAGATCGCGATCGATAGGCTCGATGAGTTCGGGCTCTCGCTCCGGGGCGAGGGGGGCGGCTGACGACCGTGGCGACCGCCGAGTTCGGCGGATCTGATGCACGATCAACTCGCGCCGGCCGCTCGCGGTGAGAGGCTCTGCAATCGCTCTCGAAGGTCCAGACGCATCGACTCGACGCGATCGCGCAGGCCGCGCAGCATTGCGTCGGCGTCGTCGGCGAGGCGCACCGGCGGGATCGGCTCGCCGAAGCTCGCCATGATCCGGCACCCGAGAAGCCGCGGCACGGACCGCTCCCTGGGCCATGTGTCGTAGGCACCCTCGATCGCCGCGGGGACGACCGGGCAGCGCGCCCGGCGGACCAGCAGCGCGATGCCGCGTTTGAATGGCTGAACCGCGCCGTCGTGCGTGCGCGAGCCCTCGGCGAAGATCAGCACGGCTCGCCCCATGTGGATGCGTCGGAGCGTCTCGCGGATTGCCGCGGCGTCGGGCTCGTCCTGGCGGATGGGGATCGTGTTGACGGTTCTGAGGTACGCCGAGACCCAGGGGTGTTGAAAAAGGCCGATGCGGGCGATGTAGTCGAGGTGGCGTCGGGGAGTGAGGGGTCCGCCGAGGATGAGCGGATCGAGGAAGGACTGGTGGTTGGCGACGATGAGCAGCGGGCCGCGTTTGGGGACGTTGGGCAGGCCGAAGGTGCGTTGGCGGTAGAGCGCGAGCATGGCGAACGCTGCTGTGAGCGCCTGGGCCTCGTGGTAGAGCATCGGGAGGATCTTGGAGCCGGGGTGCTTGACGCGGTAGTGCGCGAGCGGGCCTCGGCCCTGGGGGGCGGCTTCTGTCTCAGACATGGGCGTTGACGAGCCGGACGAGCGTCTCGACGACGCCGTCGAACTCCATCTCCGTCGTGTCCAGGATCGTCGCATCGTCGGGACAAACGAGCGGGCCGTCGCTGCGCGTGGAGTCGAGGTGATCGCGTTCGAGAATCCGCTGAAGCATGTCTTCGGCGCTGACGACGACTCCGGCCCCGGCGAGCTGATCGACCCGGCGCTGCGCGCGCACGTTCGGGTCGGCGTCGAGATAGAACTTCACGGTGGCATTGGGGAAGACAACGGAGCCCTGGTCGCGCCCTTCGGAGACCAGGCGCGGGTGCTGCTGGGCGATCAGGCGCTGCTTGCGGACCATGTGGGCGCGAAGCGGGCCGATCGCGCTGATGCGAGAGACGATCGCCGAGACGTCCTCGGATCGGATCCGCTCGTTCAGCGGCTTGAGCCACGCGAGGATCGCCGGCGGGTCGCGGTTCCAGTCGAAGTGCAGGTCGGCGTCGGCGACCTTGGCGACGATCGCGTCGGTATCGTCGAGGTCGATGTCGTGGTCGATGACGATCGCGGTCGCGGCGCGGTACATCGCGCCGGTATCGAGCACGTCCAGGCCCAGGCGCTTGGCGACGGCGTGGGCGACGGTGCTCTTGCCCGTGCCGGCGGGGCCGTCGATGACCACGATGATGGGCTGGTCCTTGGGGATCACATCGCCGATCCGTGTCGCGACTTGGGCGGTCTGGGGCATCTGGATCACATCCGTCAGTTCGCGGCGGCCTCGATGGCGGCCTCCAGGGCCTCGCGGCTGAGCATCGCGCCCATTGTAACGTCTCCGTCGCCGCGGTAATCGACCGCCAGCGGGCCGTCGTATCCGATGTTCAGCACGGTCTGCACCATCTCGTCGAGATTGAATCCGACATGGGTCGCGCCGCCGGCAAGCTCGGCGTCCTCGTCGTCGGTCATCTCCTTGAAGCCGACGGTCGAGGCGACGACCGCGCCCGCGTACGGCGTTAGGCGGCGCAGGTGCGCGATCGGATCGAGCGCCTTGCTCGCGGTCTCGAAGTCCGGGTAGGTCATCACCCGGAATCGCCCGATCTTCTTGATCATGTCGGTCACGCGCTCGGCGTCCTCGGTAAGCCCCTCGGTCGGCGCGATCAGAAGATTGATCTCCAGGCGCTCGGCGGTCTCGACCGCCTCGCGGATGCGATCGACCGCGCGCTCGAAGTGATCGTCGTCGTTCTTTCCGGAGATGCTGATGACCGCGGCGTTGCAGCCGAGGACGTGGGCCGCCTCGATCACCCGCTGGACGCGGTTGATCGCGCGATCGCCGACGTCGTTGCGTGCGTCGGCGAGGCTCTGGGGCGAGGGCTCCTGGAGGACCAGACAGGCGCACGCGGCCTTGTCGGCCCGGTCGCGGAGCTGTTCGAGCTTGGACCGGGTGAAGCCGCTCAGCCGCTCGGTCGTCAGGTGCAGCCCGTTGAGCCCCAGGGTCTCCTTCACGAACGCCGGCACGTCGAGCAGGTCGAGCTTGGACGAGCCGCGAGCGACCAGCATCGGGCGGAGCGTCGAGATGGAGAGGGTCAGGATCATGAGGGCCTGACTGTACCTGCATGGAGGGTCGCCCGCCACCGGACGGACCCTTGCGGGCGGCGGGCGTACCATCGCCGGTCCCCGTCCGCCACCCGCCCGGGCGGGTTCCCAGGCCCTTTCAAAGACGGAGAGAACTGCCCATGAGCGTGCCCGATGACCGCGTCTATTCCGAGACCCACGAGTGGCACAAGCTCGATGGCGATACGCTGACCCTGGGGCTGACCAAGCACGCGGTCGACCAGCTCACCGACGTGACATTCGTCGAGATCCGCGAGGCCGGGACGAGCTTTGACGCGGGGGATTCCATCGGCGAGGTCGAGAGCGTGAAGACCTCCAGCGATGTCTATTGCGCCGCGGCGGGGGAGATCAGCGAGGTCAACGAGAAGCTGGGGGACAATCCGGGGCTCCTGAACGAAGATCCCTTCGGCGATGGCTGGCTGGTGAAGATCCGCGTCAGCGATTCGTCGGGCCTTGATGGGCTGATGGACGCCGAGGCGTACGCGAAGTCGATCGAGGATTCTTGAACAGCCAGAATGACGCGAGGGCGGAGCCGTCGGCGACGCACATGGGGAACATTGGCGGGCAAGCCGCCAGTGGCACGGCGGGCGACGGCGGAACTTGTGAATCGATGCCCCGGCCTTTTCCGAAGAACGCCCCGGAGGCTCCCCCGCCCATGGCGTTGATTCGATGCTCAGGCGTCCGCAAGACTTACCCCCTGGGCGGTCGGTCCGTCGAGGCGCTGCGCGGCGTGGATCTGACGATCGAGCAGGCCGGGTTCTACGCGATCATGGGCCAATCCGGAAGCGGCAAGAGCACGCTCTTGCACCTCTTGGCGGGGCTGGACAAGCCAGACGCCGGCGAGATTTTCATTGCCGGCGAGGCCGTGCATGAGATGAATGAGCGACGGGCGACGGAGTTTCGGCGGACGAAAGTCGGCGTGGTCTTCCAGTCGTTCAACCTGATCCCGACGCTCACGGCGCGCGAGAACGTGGAGCTGCCGGGCGTGCTCGCACGCGAGAGACAGAGCTGGCTCCGCGAACGCAGCGACGAACTGCTGGGCGACTTGGGTCTGGGCGATCGCAAGGAGCATCGCCCCGAGGCGATGAGCGGCGGCGAGCAGCAGCGCGTCGCGATCGCGCGGGCGCTGCTCTTCGAGCCGCCGGTGATCCTCGCCGACGAGCCGACCGGAAACCTCGACGCCGACAGCGCCGAGATGCTCTGGGCGCTGCTGGCCCAGGTCGCCGGGGCGCGCGGCACGACGATGCTCATGGTCACCCACGAGCCCGCGGCGGCGGCCCACTGCGTGAGCGCACTGGTCCTCCGAAACGGGCAGGTGTGCGGCACGATCGAAACGGAGGGACTCGATGCGGCCGGCGTTGCGGCTCGCTATCAGCAATGTCTCGGGCAGGCGTAGCCACCACCTCTTGCTGGTCGGCGCCGTCGCGCTGTCGGCTGCGCTGATCACGGCGGTCGCCGCGGCGCTCAACTCACTCAACGCCTCGGTCAACCATCGCACCCAGGTGACCCTCGGCACGGCGGACCTGCGGATCCAGCCGACCGGCTCGGGTCAGACGTTCGATCAGAGCCTGCTCGAGACGATCCGCGCATGGGAAGAGGTCGAACTCGCGGCGCCGAAGCTCCAGGTCTCGCTCCCCTCGGTCGTCATCCGTAAGCCAGTATTCGAGCAGGTCGATGGTGCGTGGGTTCTGGGCGAGGCGACCTTCCAGACCGCGGCGATGGGCAACGGCGTGGATCCGCAGCTCGAGCCTCTCGTGCGTCCGCTGCGGCTGCTCGCCGGTCGCCCAGCCCGCGACGCAGGCGAGATCGTGGCCGATGGCCTGCTGCTCGAGCGGCTCGGCTGGGCGTGGCACGCAGAGCCAGATCGTCAGTACGGGTTTGGCATCGCGACTTCGCGCGTGGTGCGCGATCGGCTCGGCTCGTTCTCAATGCCGGAGTCCATCCAGACCGAGCGTGTCGCGCTGCGCGCCAATTCGCGACAGGGCGCGCGTCTGGGCGATGACGTGCTCATCATGCCGCGATTCGTCGCGGTAAGCGGGCCGTTCCATCTGCTCCAGGCGGTCACCGGTCCGAACCGCGCGCTTGCGCTCTTCCGATTCTTCGGCGGGACCGAGGGGCTGATGAATACCGCGCGATTCCTGGTGGATCGCGAGAGCCGACGGGCGCAGATCGAGTTCTTCCGCAACCCGGCGAGCCTGACGATCGTGGGTGTCGCCGAGCAGCCGCCTCTGGGCGGACGCCCGCAGTGCTATCTCTCGCTCGGGACGTTGCAAGAGCTGACCGATCAGGAGGGCCAGCTCAGCCAGGTGGACATCGTGCTGGCGGAGGGTTTCGACGCGCAGATGGTCGCCGAGGCCCGCCAGCGTGAGCTGGGCGACTCGGTTATCGTGCAGACGACCGAGCGCGTGACCTCTGGATTGGACAAAAACATCCAGTCGAGCCAGCTCGGGTTCGTGCTCGCGAGCATGCTGGCGTTTCTCAGTGCCGCGTTCATCATTCTCACGGGCATGAACACCGATATCGCCCAGCGCCAGCGCGAACTGGCGATCCTGCGGTGTGTCGGAGCCGGGCGCGGGCAGATCGCCCAGACCCAGCTCTACGTCGGGTTCCTCGTGGGTCTCGCGGGGGCGCTGGTCGGCGTGCCGCTCGGGGCGCTCGTCGCGTTTGTCATCGCTCAGCGCTTCCCCGAGCAACTCCCCAGCGGGCTGGTGCTGCATCCGGGCAGCGTCGTGTTGGCGTTCGGGGGGGCGGTGTTCGCGGGTGTGGGCGGAGCGGCGATCCCGGCCTGGCGCGCCAGCCGCACGAGTCCGATGGCCGCGATGCGCCAGCGATCGGTCGCGACGCGACTGCGGGCGGTGGGGCTGTGTGGGGCCATCGGGCTGGCATTCATCGCGACGCATCTGTCATTGATCACGTTCCTGCCCAATGCCCAGGCGACGTTCTGGGCGTATGTGACCGTCGCGCTGCCCTCACTCTTTGTTGGCTACTTTCTGCTCAGCGTGCTCGCGGTCGTGATCGTGACGCGTGTGCTCGGGCGGCCGCTGGCGCTCGCATTGGGCTTGCCGCGCAACGTGCTCGCACGCGGCGTGAGCGCCACGCCCTATCGCTACGGCTTCACGGCGGGCGCCATGATGACCGGCCTGGCGATCATGGTCGCGATCTGGACCAACGGTCGCGGCGTGCTGCGCGACTGGATCGGCGTGATGGAGTTTCCCGATGCGTTCGTCAGCGGCGTGCCGCTGACCGCGGGGGCCTCCGATGCGGTGAACCGCCTGCCCTTCGTGGTCAACTCCAGCGCGATCACGCGCGAGATCGTCGAGGTGCAAGGCGAGAGCAGCCTGGGCATCCAGGGCTTGCAGCGCTACAGCACGAGCTTCATCGGCTTCGAGCCGGAGTCATTCTTCGAGATGACCAACATCACCTGGGTCCAGGGCGATCCCGAGGTCGCCAAGCGCCGCCTCGTCGAACCGGCACCCGAGGGATTCGACGGCACGATCCTCGTCGCACGCGAGTTCCTCACCGCGCGCGGCAAGGGCGTTGGCGATGTCTTCGAGTGCTCCAAGAACGGCGAGAACTTCCGCTTCGAGATCGTCGGCGTCGTCACCAGCCCGGGCCTCGATGTCGCCAGCCGCTTTTTCAACATCGGCGAGGAGTACGCTTACCAGGCCGTCCACGCGGTATTCTCCGATATGTCCGTCCTGCGCGAGAAGTTCGGGTCGGATCAGACACACATCATCCAGGTGGATCTGGACGACGAGGTCGACGACGCATTCGCGGTCGCGGCTCTCCGCGAGGCTCTGACGCCGCACGGCCTGCTCGATGTCGGCAGCGGCAGGCAGGTCAAGGAGCGGATCGCCGAGTTCGCCAACGGCACGCTGCTGGTCTTCACGTCGGTCGCGATCGTCGCGATGCTCACGGCGTGCTTCGGCGTGGCGAACCTCATCGTCGCCGCCGTCGAGACCCGGCGCTTCGAGTTCGGCGTCTTGAGAGCGGTGGGAGCCCATCGGGGGATGCTGCTGCGCCTGGTCCTGGGCGAGGCGATGATCATCGCGATCACCGCCGCGATCCTCGGCACGCTCATGGGCATCCAGGGCAGCCTCGGCGGGCGGCGCGTGTACGAGATCCTGCTGGGGATCGAGTTCTCGGTGGAGCCGCCGCTTGTGCCGATCGCCGTGGGGTGGGTGACGGTCATCGGGCTCACGCTCCTCGCAGCCGGGCCCGCGGCGTGGCGGCTGAACCGCCGCGAGCCGCGCGAGCTTCTTGTCAGTCCGACGTAGGTGTGTCCAGCCGGTCTTTACCACGGAGACACAGAGAAGAGGAGTTTCACCACAGAGGACACAGAGGATGAGCCGTTTGAGTTGAGGAACAAAGCTCGCTTTCTGAGCGGACCGCGCTGTTCGACACTCGAACGCACAGTGCCAGGGATGACTATCAGTCGCCGAGTGACACGCTCTCTCCCTCTGTGCTCTCTGTGTCCTTCTATGAAGCCGGGTTTGTCAAGCCGTTGGTCACCGATCGTTCCAACCTTCTATCCGAGCTGCCGCCGCGGTGGCGGGCTCAAGCAACCGTGCGGCGAGGCCCATTCTCTGTGTGGAGCTCGTGGCTCAGGGCACGGACCGGGCCGCTCGCCGAGTCGATCGGTGGTCGTCGGCCTATTCGTTCATGGCTCCTGGGTCGCTCCTGTCTCGGCCGGCTACGCCGCCAGTCGAAGCTCCATCGGTTCCTTCCACGGCGTGCGATCACGCAGCATCGCCCAGCAGCGGATCAGCAGCCGCCGGGCCACCGCCACGATCGCGATCTCCTTGCGTGCCGGCGAGCCCCGCAACGCCGCCAGACGCCCCTTCGCCCTTGAAAACACACGCCACAGACTTGCTCTGCCCGAGATCAATGCTCACAATCTTCATGCCGGGTCTCCTGTCAAAGATTGGGACCATGATCCCGTATGGGAGACCCGGCTTGCATAGTTTCTCTGTGGTCCTCGGGTTTCGCTTCTGGAAGGCGCGAGCGGGCGCGAGTCGGTGGGCTGGAGCGAACGGAGGGACGCGATGCTGACGGTGACGAAGGACGTGGTTTTGCCGGCGACGGTGACGGGGAGTTGGCCCAGGCCTCGCTGGTTTCAGGACAGCATGTGGGGGCGGCCCTTGGATTCTTGCATGATGGACCCACGGTATCGCGAGGGGTTTACCGACGCGATGAGCGTCGTTGTCAACGACCAGACGAGGGCCGGGCTTGACCTTGTGAACCACGGCGATCTGCACTGCGACAACGACATGGCCGGGCGGTCGTGGCACCACTATCCGTTGCAGCGGTGGAAGGGGCTGGAGGGGGATTATCTGCAGAGCGACGAGACGCGATCGCCCTGGCTGCGGTATGCGCCGGGGACGCTGCTCAACGAGATCTACACGGGGTGGCGTTGGCCTCGGGTGACGGGGAAGGTGGAGCATTACCCGCTGGATTATCCGAAGATCTGGCGGATCGTCCAGCAGCGGGCGTCGGCGCCCGTGAAGTTCGGGACGTGCTGCAGCCAGGTGATGGGGCTGTTTCTCGATCTGTACACCGAGAAGTACACGGACCATCGGCAGGTCATCTGGGATATGGCCGAGGCGATGAACAAGGAATTGCTGGCGCTGCGAGACGCGGGATCCAGATCGAGGAGCCGACGCTGCACTTCTGGGCGAACACATACGGGGCCGAGAGCGACGAGGTGAAGTTCATGGTGGAGGCCTTCAACCGCGAGGTCGAGGGGCTGGACGACGTCGAGCTGTGGATTCATACATGCTGGGGCAACCCGAACATGCAGCGGGTGATCGACAACGACAGTTATACCAGGCATCGTTCGAGCTGTACATGCACGCGCCGAAGGGCGACGTGTGGACGGTGGAGATGTCGGATCGGGATTTTCGGGAGATCGAGCTGTTCGGGGCGATGAAGGGGCGTTTGCCGAAGAAGGTCGCGGTGGGGGTGGTCAGCCATCGGTCGTTGCAGGTGGAGACGCCGGAGGTTGTTGCCGGGCGCGTGCGCCGGGCGATGGAGCACATCGAGCCGCAGCAGTTGATCTTGTCGACCGACTGCGGGTTTGGGCGGGCCGGGTGCAACCGGGACATCGCGACGTTCAAGACCGCGGCGATCGGGCAGGGGCGGGACATCGTGCTGCAAGAGTTGGGCTTGGAGCCTCGGGGGGTGCGGGCGGCGCAGGCGGGGTTGCAGACCGATATCGTGCCGGCGAGGCCGGATCGGTGAGGGGCGGGGCGGTGTGAGCGGGTCTGTGCCACCGACCGCCGCTTTGGGCGGTTGGTGCTTCCTCACGCTTGCTCCAAAGGCACCAGCCGTGCAAAGCCACGGCTGGTGGCACGCAAGAGCTCTACTTTGCGGCCATGCGTTCGTGGTAGCCGCTGGCGTCGCCGTTCACGCAATACTCGTTGAGACGTTCGATTGCCGTCTGGGTGCCGACGACGGCGCAGGTGTGCGCGTCGGACCAGAGGTTCAGCCGGTCCATCGTCTCCAGCGCGTCGGCGGTGTCGAAGGCGACGTCGGCGTCGAAGGCGTCGTGGAGGTACTCGCGGGCGCGCACGCCGAGTTCGTCGCGCGAGGCGATGGGGGCGGTGGAGGCCGACGGATCGTGGGCGGCGCGGCAGATGGCGTAGGCGAGCGTGGCCTCTTTCAACTCCTCCTGGCAGACGTGCGAGACGAGCGAATGAACGACGGCGACGTTGTTGGCGAGGTTCTGGTAGTAGAGGTGGCTGGTGAGGCGGACGTCGCGGGCGTTGCGCGTCGCCTTGTAGCCGAAGAACGCCCGCATCGAGATGATGAGAAAGCCGACGGCGACGACCCAGAGGAATGCCGTCCACGCGGCGACGACCGCGATGAGCTTGGAGAGTTTCAGGACGGTGGTGCCGAGCGCGCCGGCGCTGCCGCCGGCGACCTTGACGCGATCGAACAGCGACATGCGGACCTCGGCGTGGGGGAGCAATGCCTCAAGATCGCCGAGCGGGATGTCGCGGAAGAGCTTCAGGAAGACCACCGGCTCGCTGGAAGGGCGGGCGATGACCGAGAGCCGGCGATAGATGTCGATCTCGCGGTCGACGCCCTTGATGGGGTGTCGCCAGGTGCGGTAGCGCCGGGTGATCGAGGCCCTGCCGCGGACCCAGACGCTCAGGTCGCTGATGAGTTCGGGGCGCAGGCGGATGCGCAGGCCGTGGCTGTTGGCCTCGCCGATGGCGGCCTTGATCTGGACGTTGTCGAGGCGCTCGAAGTTGGCCTTGTCGAGGAGGTATTCGAGGCGCTGGTTGAGTTCGTGCCACGCCTGGTCGGAGGTGTGCAGCTCGGTGTTGCCCAGGCACCTGGTCTCGCGGTCGGGGTTGAACCAGGCGTAGCGCTCGGCGATGCGACGCTCGAAGCCCTCGGCCTCGTGGTGCGTGACGCGTTCGAGGGCGTCGGCGACGGCGCGGATGGTCTCGGCGGCGTCGCCGAAGCGGGCGGTGTCCTCGGCGAGAGCGCGCACGAGGTCGGACTCGAAGATGGGGATGAAGCGATCGTCCGGCGGGCGGAGCTGGGGTTCGCCCTCACCCTCGATGAGGATCGGGGGGAGCTCGTCGGGGGTGAGCATGGGCGGAGTGTAGTGGGAGGCAGTAGGCAAGAGGCAGCAGGCGAAAGGTGGTGGCGGTGGCGCGCGTGCGCAGGATCGGGCGAAGCCCTATAGTGGCGGTGTGAAGCAAGCAGCACGAATGTTGGGTTGGATGTCGATGGCGGCGGTGATGTGCGGGGGGGGCGCTGGGTGCGCGAGCAATCCGTGGCCCGAGGCGTATACGCCGGTCGTGGCGGCTCGGCCGGTGGATCGCAGCGAGCTGCTGCTGGTGGACTTCGACGAGGCCGTGCGCGAGCGTGAGGAGCCCGAGCACGAGGTGGTCGGGTACGCGAGCTTTACCGGGGTGTACTCGCGGGAGGTCGAGAGGAGCCTGCGGGCGTTCGCTGAGCGGACGGGGGCGACGATGGTCGCCTGGGGGGCGCGCCACCTGCACAACGAGGTGTCAACCGAGCTTCGCCCGGTGTTCGAGACATTCACGAGCCGCAGGCGCGAGCGGGTCTACGACGCGCGGACCGGGCGGTATGTCCGCGATGATCGCCCGGTGACGGCGACCGCGACGCGATACGTCCCGGTCGTCGATGAGGACGCGATCTACGCTTTTCGCGCGGTCTTCTATCGGCCCGTCGGCGGATGATGGCGCTCATGCCCAGGCGCGTCACCATTATCACTACCGGCGGGACGATCGAGAAGACCTATGACGAAAGAACGGGCGAGCTGGAGAATCGGCGGTCGATCATCGGGCGGATGCTCCGCCGCGTGCGCCTCAGCGAGTGCGAGGTCGAGATCGTCGAGCTGATGAGTAAGGACAGTTTGCTGATGACCGAAGAGGATCGCGGGCGGATCCTCGGGGCGGTGGAGCGGGCGAATACGGAGCAGGGCGCGAGCGGCGTCGTGGTCCTGCACGGGACAGACACGCTCAGCGAGACGGGTGAGCTGCTGCACGAGCGGCTGAGCCCGGCGCGCGTGCCGATCGCGCTGACCGGGGCGTTCCGGCCGTTCGAGATGCGGCTGTCCGATGCTCTCCAGAACCTGACCGAGGCGATCTTTGCGGCGGGCGTGCTCGGGCCCGGCGTGTACTGCGTGATGCACGGGCGGGCGCTGACGTTCCCCGGTGTGGTAAAGGATCGGGACGCGGGGACGTTTCGGATGCGCGACGAGGGGTAGCGCGGCGAGTGCGTCATCACCAGTGCAAACGTCGTCGTCAGTTTACAGTTGAAAAGACACCAACCATGCAAAGCCATGGTTGGTGGCACGGGTGTTGGGCGGATTGAGTGCCGCTCAGCCGCCGTCGGCGCTGGCGAACTGGGCGGCCATCTGTGTGTAGTGCGGGCTGGAGCGCAGCGTCGTCTGGAACTCGCTCAGGAAGGCGTCGCGCCCGGGCTGGCCCTCGGGCCAGGACCAGCGGATGAACCGCAAAGCAAGGTCCTCGTGCCCGGCGTAGGCCAGGGCGAGCGCTTCGGCGGTGAGCTCCTTCGGCGGCGTGCCGGCCTGCCACGAGTCAGCGAGCACGATCTGCTCGATCTTGGGCTCGAGTTGGTCGATGCGCGGGGCCTGGCGGGCGAGGTCGCGGGCCGAGGCGGCGTAGCTCGTGCCGTTCCAGCGGAGGACGAGCCGCGGGGCGTCGTTCGCGAGGGCGTCGGTCCAAGCCTGGTCCTGGGTGACGAACTCGAGGACGCCGTCGCCGTCGAAGTCGCGGAAGCCGGCGTTGTCGGGCGCGTCGAGCTGGGCGATGACGTCGACCTCCTGGTCGAGCGAGAGGATGGTGTAGCGGTGGAGGCCGTCGCCCGCGCCGGTCTCGTGGATCACGAGGTTGGCGAGTCCGTCGCCTGTGATGTCGCTGCCGAGGGGGATCTGGCCCGCGTTCTTAAGCGTTGTGGTCTGGAGTGCGATGCCGGTGGCGGCGTGAGACCAGTAGGTGTTGCCGTCGCGCCGGATGTCGAGCTTGGACGGCCCGGCGATCACCTCGAAGCCGGCGATCTGATGGGTGACCGCGGTGCGCTGGTGGGGGAGGTTGGGGCGATTGGTGTCGGTCGCCAAGCTGTTCGGATCGCCGGCGTTGGCGGGATCGTCCGCGTTCTCCCCGGCCTTGTCACAGCCCACGAGCGAACCGGCGAAGAGCGCAAGAACGACGGAGGTGCGGATCTTTCCGCTGAGGTTTCTTCCATGCATGGGTCCAGTGTATCACGGGTCCAGAGAGGCGTCACTTGGCGATCGCGAAGGATCGCGATGGAACCGCACGGGCGGCGCGCGTGGACAGCCGGTGGAGAAGCTGGCGCTGAATGTCGGGTGGTGGCGAGGACGGGCCGGCGGGATCAGCCGTTGATGGCCGTGACCTTGACGCGGGTGTAGCGCTGGCGGTGCCCCGTCTTGCGCTTGTAGCCCTTCTTCGGGCGGCGCTTGTAGATGTGGAGCTTGTCACCGAGGACGGCGGGATCGAGGATCTCGGCGGTGACGCTCGCGCCCTCGACGAGCGGACGCCCGATCTTGGGCGAGCCCTCTTCGCCCACGAGCAGGACGCGATCGAAGGTGATGGCGTCGCCTTGCTTGGCCTCGCCGCCCTGGTAGAGGTCGATGAGGAACTCCTCATCCTGCTGGACCTTGCGCTGCGCGCCGGATTCTTCGATGATCGCGTACATCGTCGGGTGCTCCAGATCGGCGGGCGTCGAGATCCCGCGGGCCGGGATGTTAGGCGGGCTCGGGCGGATTCACAAGGGCCGACGGGCAGGTCCGGGGGTGCGGATGGGCCGCTGGAGACCGAACGAGCCGGCGTCTGGAGGGGGACGCCGGCTCGACTTGGGTTCAAATGCATGGGGCGCACCGGGGGCAACCCCCCAGTTCACGGTTGGGAGCGTCAGTGCTCGAGGCGCTGGGCCTCAATGAAGCCGGCTCGCATGAGGAACTGCGTCGCCTCCTCGATCTCCCATCGCGTGAAGCGCGAGAGGCACTCCGGCTGCTCGCTCGTGCCCATGACGCTGGTGGGGTAGGGACACAACCCGTCGTGCTCGGCGGCGAGTTCGACGATCGCGTCGAGGACGGCCTCGGAAGCCTCGAAAAGGCGGTTGTAATCGATCTGTTCGTTCGCTTCGTTCATGTCGGACCTCGGTTTCCTCAAAGAAAGACGCGAACGCTGCCGTCAGGGGTTGTTCTCGCGACTTTCTCTCTTTCCCAGAACGCAGTTCCTTTGTATGAACTCACGGCTGGGCCAACATCATCCCTATTCGGCGTCGGTCGGCGATAGTTTCCAACCTTGAAAAAAGCGCTCAGAGTCTGGTCAGAACCGCCTGGTCCAGATCGGTTATCTGGCGCCGGAGCGTTGACGCGTCTGTCGTACGCGGCAGAGCGAGGTCGGGATCGATCTCAAAGGCGGCCTCGAGGAGGCGTTCGGCGACCAGTGATGGGGGTTTGTCCCCGCCAGACCAATACTCGTAATCGACCCAAGCCAGTTCGAGCGTGTGGTGGGTCTCGGTGTCATCATCGAGGGTTAGGGAGAGGCGGTAGGACCAGCCGTGCGCGGTCTCGGTTTCCTGGGCGATGTCGATCTTCGCGACGCGCGGCATGGCGACCTTCCGGGGTGCGAGCGGTAGCATCCGGCGTGTGTATCGGCGCGCGGACATCGATTCGCACAGTCGGGATTCGGCGAGGCCGCCGCCGGAGTTCGAAGCGTCGGCGAACGAGAGGAGTCCATGGAGTTCTTCTTCGAGATCATCCGGCTGGGGCTGAAGAACCTGCGGCTTCAGCTTGTGCGTTCGTTCCTGACCGCCTTGGGCATCATCCTGGGGGTGGGGGCGGTGATCACGATGGTCTCGATCGGCGAGGGGACCAAACGCGAGGCGCTGCGCCAGATCGAGCAGTTGGGAGCGCGCAACATCATTATCCGCAGCCAGAAGCCGGCGGACTCGGTCGCGTCGCAGGGGGCGCAGCAGACGTCCTTCGTGGCGCGCTACGGCATCTCGCGGGCCGACCTCAGTGTCCTGGAGGACAAGTTTCCCGACGCCGAGGCGATCGTGCCGGTCAAGGCGATCGGCGACAAGGTGTTCCACGCCGACCGTCGCCAGAGTTCGCAGGCGTACGGGACGACGCCGGGGCTCTTGAAGTTGGCGAACCTGCGGCTGCATCGGGGGCGGTATCTGACGCACGCGGATCTGCGCGACAGCGCGACGGTGGCGGTGGTCGGCGCCGAGGTCGCCAAGGAGCTGTACCGCTACGACGATCCGCTGCATAACACGATCCGGATCGATGACAAGGTGTTTACGGTGGTGGGGGTGCTCGAGCCGGTGGGGCTCAGCGGCGGTGCCGGGGCGGCGCTGGTCGGGCGGGACCTGAACCTGGACGTTCACATCCCGATCACGACGGCCCGCCAGATCTTCGGCGACACGCAGATCCGGCGGACCAGCGGCTCGTTCGGCGGCGAGGACGTGCAGGTCTCAGAGATCTATCTGTCGAGCCCGTCGCGGGAGCGGGTGCTGGAGGACGCCGAGCGCGTGCGTCGGATCATGAGCGTCCGCCACGACGGGCTTTCGGACGTTGGGATCAAGGTTCCTTATGAGCTGTTGACCAACGCCCGCAAGAGCGCGATGACCTGGAACATGGTGCTGGCGGCGATCGCGGGGATCAGCCTTCTCGTCGGCGGCATCGGGATCATGAACATCATGCTCGCCAACGTGACCGAAAGGACGCGCGAGATCGGGATCCGGCGGGCCATCGGCGCCACACGCTGGCACATCATCTGGCAGTTCCTGGTCGAGACCAGCGTGCTCGCGGCGATCGGCGGGTTGGCGGGCGTGCTGCTGGGGATCGGGAGCAGCCTGGGCGTGGAACCGCTGGTGGCGTGGCTGCCACGGGCGCCGTTCATCGGCGTGTACTTCGACGCGGACACGACGCTGACGACGGCGATCACGGGATGGTCGATCGGCCTGAGCTTCGCGGTGGCGACGCTGACGGGGCTGGTCTTCGGGATCTATCCCGCGTTCAAGGCGGCGCAGCAGGATCCGATCGTGGCGCTGCGGCATGACTAGAGCATCTTCGCTCATCGCATAAGCGGGTTCGGGGTGCCGTGGTGTGACGAGGCTCTGCGAGGAAGGCCACGCGAGCCGCCGGCGATACCCGAGCGGAAAGGCTGTTTGACAGCCCATGGCGGTGCCGGCGTGGCCTTCGCTCGAAGACTCGCATCAGACCACGGCACCCCCCAACGGCCTGCCCCGAAACGCTACGCGATCACAAAGACCGCTCTAGGCGTTCGGTGACGGTCACTTGGCCGACCGGATCGGCGCGGCTGAATCGCGGCGGCGCAATTGAAGATATATCAGTCTCTTGAAGATGCTGCACGTTCGAGGCGCCGGTGGCATGTGGCTCGAACGTGCCGGTGCTTTTCAAGAAACTGCTCGGTTTGCTGGCTTGTCGCGGTTTGCGTGGCATTGTTCTGATATGGGGGGCTCCCGTCGCGGACTGACGAAAGGGCCCAATGTCACACGAAATTTTGAGTCGTCGGGCGGCACCACTGTTCGGTGCCGCCGCGTTGTGTTTCTCGGGATCTGTCCAGGCGGACACTGCTGCGGTTGACATCCGGGATGGCGCGCCGACCGGCTTTGCGTCCCCGAACACGACGCACGGCTGGGTGTTTACCGTGCGCGAAGATGCGTTCCTGACGGCGTTGGGCATGTACGACGACGGGAGTGGCGTCCGGCCGCCGCACCCGATGGCGATCTGGCGGACCAACTCACAGACGCTGCTCGGCGGCGCGACGGTGGACCGTCAGTCCCCGATCGAGAACCAATTTTTGTGGGAGGATCTGGTATCGCCCATTGCGCTCGAAGCGGGGGTCGAGTACACGGTGGGCGTGTTTTTCCCAAATCCGCTGGAGGGGGAGATCGTCTTCGAGGACGGCTTCCACCAGTTCGACCCGCTGGTCCAGTATGAGGGCTTTCGGCGGGTTGCGGCGGGTGATGAGCTGACATTTCCCGATGTTCCGAGCGTCAACAGGCGCCACAGCTTCGGCGCGAACTTCCGGTTCTCGCTGGTGCCCTCGCCGGGCACGAGCGTGGTGATGCTCGTTGGCCTGGCCGCGATTTCCCGGCGGCGAGCGACGTTCGGCTGAGCTTCGCGGCGGCGACCCTGACGGGGGCTGGTCTTCGGGATCTACCCGGCGTTCAAGGCGGCGCAGCAGGATCCGATCGTGGCGCTGCGGCACGATTAGTTCACCGCGGAGGATCGCGGAGTTTGGACCACGGAGTTGCACGGAGTGTCACGGAGTAGAGCCTGGTTGTGACAGCATGCTGGGGCTGTGATTGCCGCATTCGGGGCACTTGTATTGGCGGCCGCCGATTGAGGGGACGCCCGCGAGGTTGTAGCCGCAGTGAGGGCATTTGCCTTGTTCGAAACGCCTTCGCTCGATGAAGTCGCGGGGATTGGGCAGCCAGCGCCAGGTCTTGCCGTGGACGAAGCAGAACGCGGCGAGGAGTGCGAGCGTCGCCGCGATGGTGTTGCGGAGGTATCCGGTGTAGATCGGCGTGACTCGTCGCGTGACGCCTTTTCGGAAGAGTGATGCAACGTTGCGCGTGTATTCCTCGTATTCCGGTCGGCGTTGGAATGCGTCCAGCACCGCCTGCATGATTTTGCGGCGGGTTGCTTTGTCCAGTGCAACGGGCCAGATGAAGACTTCCTCGGTTCGACGAGTCAAATGGTAAAGACCCTCGTCCACAGTCATGTCACGAAAGATATCGATATCAAGACGGATGCCCGGCAGATCCCACGGATCGCTATTCGGCGGTACCTCCTCATACCAGTGCCAGATGAACCCGTCGTCGGTCTGAGCGGCGTACCCGTAGACAGGGCGGCCGTGGGCGGTGCTCGGGTTGCGGTTGCCGAATACGAATCGGTGGGCGGTGGACCGTTCCCAGTTCGTTGACTCAATAGAGTTGAAGTCGATGGCGAGAAGCAGCAAAGAGAACCCAACAACCAGGGGATGCCCCGTCCAACGGCGCGCTCGATGTGTCGATCCTTCGGGTATGGGTCGCCTCTCGGTAAATCTCCGTGCGGCGCGGTGGTTCAGTTCCGGTGCTCCGCGGAGGCGGTTAGCTCTTCGCCCGGCAGAACCTCTCGAGTGAGCTCGCCGCGTCGGCGAGCCGTCCGCCGTATCGGGCCATCCAGTCTTGGTGGCGAGTCTGCTTGGAACGCAAGCCATGCGGTATCACGCCCGGCCTGTCCGCCGTGCTGAGGCTGAGGACCACCCGCCGTCCCCCATTTTCGCATGATGACCGGCTTCGGAATCGCCCAGCACTGAGCGTCGAAGGGGGTGAGTCCGAGCATGAGTATCGCGTCGTAGTTCTGGTCACGGATTTGTTGGAACTTGAGCCCGCCGCTCGCCCACTGGGTGGAGAACTTGATCTCGACGCGCTTGCCGTTGACCAGGCGATCGGCCTGTGAATCCGGAGATCGCGCGACATCGAAGTCGCGCGTCGCGAGCCAGCCGGCGACGAGTTTCTCGGCGATTGCACCGACTTGACGCGAAGGGCGTCGTTTGATCCACCCGAAGGGGCTGTCCGCCCATGGATCGTCCTGATCCGTGTAGTCCGGTTCGAGCGTTGCTGCGAGCGCGGCAAGTATCCTCACGTCCGGATCGCGGATTCGCTTAGCCACGGTTACCCGCCGCGAAGAGCCCCACATCTTCCGGCGAGAGTTCGGCGATGATCTCATCGCACCCCGTGAACCGTGGTCCGGCGTCCGCCAGGCGTTTGGCCATGACGCGGATGGCGTCGGGGTTATTGTCTATCAGGACGAAGTCTCGCCCGAGTCTCGCGGCGGCGTCGCCGGTTGTGCCGCTGCCTGCGAAGAAGTCGAGAATTGTGTCGCCGGGGTCGGAGTGGACTTTGACGATGCGTTGGAGGATGGCGATGGGTTTTTGTGTGGCGTAGCCGGTCTTTTCTTTGCCGTTGGGGCTGACGATGGTGTTCCACCAAACGTCGGTGGGCACCTTGCCTCGGGCGGCTTTCTCGGGGCCGACGAGGCCGGGGGCCATGTAGGGCACGCGGTCGATGTCGTCGTAGCGATAGACGTAGTTGTCGGGATCCTTGGCGTACCAGAGGATGTTGTCGTGCTTGGCGGGCCAGCGGTTCTTGGGTCTTCCGCCGTAGTCGTAGGCCCAGATGATCTCGTTCTTGAACGATTCGCGCCCGAAGATCGCGTCGAGGAGCACCTTGGCGTAGTGGACCTCGCGATAGTCGAGATGGAGAAAGAGCGAGCCGTCGTCGGCGAGAATGCGGTGGGCTTCGACAAGGCGATCTTCGAGGAATGTCAAGTAGTCGTCAAATGCGTCGGCGTATCGTGTATCGCCGAGGCGGATGGTGCGGTAGCGTTTGCCTTGGAATCCGGTGCGATCGCCGTTCTCGTCCTGGACGGTGCGAGTTCGTGTGCGTTGCTGCACCTTGCCGGTGTTGAAGGGTGGGTCGATGTAGATCAGACGCGCCGAGCGATCCGGCATGTCGCGCAGCACGCTGAGATTGTCGTCGAAGATGATCTGTCCCACGCTCGCGCTCCTTCGGTGGCAGCGTAGCCGATCTGGCCAACCTCCGCGGCTTCCGTGGAGGACCAAACCACGGAGACACCGAGACACTGAGAGGAGGAAAGTGAGTTCAAGTTCGACGGCCAGCGAAGATTTGACAGCCGCACCTCCCTTTTCGAGCCCATCTCGCTCTGGTCTCCGTGCCTTCGTGTCTCCGTGGTGAGTTCTTCCTCCGCGGTGCATCTCTTAGCGCAGGCCGTACTCCTTGAGCTTCCGATACAGCGTGCGTTCCCCGATGCCGAGCATCTTGGCCGCCTGCTCGCGGTTGCCGCCGGTGAGTTTCAGGGTCTCGCGGATGGCCCGTTTTTCGATGTGTTCGAGGCTGGTGCCGGCGAGGCTGCCGGCGGGGGCGGTCGCGCCGGTGGGCGAGTCGCCATCCTGATCGTCGTCGCTGGTGACGTCGGCGGGGATGTGGCGCAGGTCGATCGTCGCGGGGTCGGTCTCGGATTCGCCCAGGGCCATGACCGTCATGTTCTGCATGACGTTGAGGAGCTGGCGGACGTTGCCGGGCCAGCGGGCCTGGGTCAGGCGCATGATCGCGGCGTCGGTGATCT
The DNA here is from genome assembly GCA_029260315.1 of Phycisphaerales bacterium. Taxonomy (GTDB): domain Bacteria; phylum Planctomycetota; class Phycisphaerae; order Phycisphaerales; family UBA1924; genus S146-42. Next base: position 30,291 of record JAJDDM010000100.1, read on the forward strand.
CGGGGACCGGACGGTCCGGGGCGATGTCCTGCGCGAAGCGGGCGAGGGCGTGGTGGATGATGCGGGGGATATCCTCGCGCCGGTCACGCAGCGGCGGCAGATGGACGTGCGAGCCGTTGAGGCGGAAGAAGAGGTCCTCGCGGAAAGATCCCTCCTCGACCATCTGCTTGAGGTCGCGGTTGGTGGCGCTGACGAAGCGGACATCGACGTGGTTGGCGTCGTTGGCGCCGAGGCGGACGACCTCGCCGGATTCGAGCACGCGCAGGACCTTGGCCTGCTGGGTCAGCGGCATGTCGCCGATCTCATCGAGAAAGAGCGTGCCGGTGTCGGCGTACTCGAAGACGCCCTGGCGTTCCTTCTCGGCGCCGGTGTACGCGCCCTTGACATGCCCGAAGAGTTGGTCTTCGAGGAGGCTCTCGGACTGGCCCGCGCAGTTGAAGGTGACGAGGCGGTTGTCGGATCGCTTGGAGTTGTTGTGCACGGCCTTTGCGATGAGCTCCTTGCCGGTGCCGCTCTCGCCGGTGATGAGCACGGGCAGGTTGCTGGGGGCGACGGTCTTGATGGTGCGGAGGATGGTCCGCATGGCCTCGGAGCCGGCGATGATGCCGTCGAACCCGTGCTGGACGAGATCGGAGAGCTCGGGCGATTCGTGGCGGAGCAGGGCGGTCTGGGCGGCGCGATTGACCAGCTCGCGGAAGAGGGCGAGGTCGAGGGGTTTTTCGATGAAGTCGAAGACGCCGTGCTTGAACGCCGCCCGGGCCGTGGCGACGTCGGCGTGGGCGGTGACCATGATCGTCTCGGCGTTGGGCTGGGCGTTGCGGGCGGCTTCCAGGACCTTGAGCCCCGCGTCGGCACCGTCGTGAGCGGTGCCGTGCTGGGCGGCGCTGGAGGGCATCCGCAGGTCGGTGACGATCACGTCGAAGGCCCCGCCGGCGAGCTCATCCATCGCGGCGTTGACGGTGTTGACGATCGTGCAGACGTGCCCGGGCTTGCGCAGGGCGTCTGCCATCACGTCGGCGTGCTCGGGCTCGTCCTCGACGATCAGAACCTGGGCGGCGGTGTCGGTCATGGGGGGATCGTAAGACATTCAACACGGAGGGCCACGGGAGGGCCACGGAGGGGGGGATCACCACGACAGGGCGCAGAGGGCGGGATTGTTGCCCAAATCGCGTCACCGCGTCGATGACGATAGGGTATCGGTTGCGGGACATGTGACGGGGGTGCGTCGAT